>CAZSZN010000098.1:0-10480 GCA_964610405.1 uncultured Macromonas sp.
CGCAGCCGGCTGCACAGGCTGCACATGGTCTTGCCTTCGGGAATCACCTTTTTCACCACGCGGTAGGTGTCCTGCGTCTCGATGTGGAACGGCAGGTCCAGTTTGCTCAGGTACTCGGGCAGGATGTGCGCCGGAAAACCGGGTTGTTTCTGGTCCAGGTTGACGGCCACCAGCTCGAAGTCGATCGGTGCGCGCTGGCGCAGCTTCATCAGGATGTCGAGCAGGGTGTAGCTGTCCTTGCCGCCCGACAGGCAGACCATGACCTTGTCGCCGGCCTCGATCATGCGATAGTCGGTGATGGCTTCGCCCACCTGGCGGCACAGGCGCTTTTCCAGCTTGTGGTCTTCGCGTTCGATTTTCAGCGTTTTTTTCGCGTCCACGGGGGCGGCCACGGTGTCTTGCACGGGGGTGTCGGTGGTCATGTCGGTTCTCGGTACGGCGTTGGTTGCGGCATGGGTTATGGCGCTTGTGCGGCTCACCACTGCCCGCTTTCCATGCGGATGGCGACTTCGCAGTCGTCAAAAATTTCCAGTTTCGCGATTTTCACCCGCACGCCGATCACGCCGGGCAGTTGCATCAGCCGGTGCGCCAGCTTGCCGATCAGGCTTTCCAGCAGGTTGACGTGTTCGGCGGTGCATTCGTCGATGATGATTTCGCGCACCTTGCGGTAGTCCAGCACGTGGCTGATGTCGTCGTCGTGCGGCATCAGCGGCTGGGTGCCCTGGTTCAGTTCGGCGTCCACCTGGATCGGCTGGGGGCCGGTCTTTTCGTGGTCGAGGATGCCCAGGTTGGCGTCGAAGCGCAGGCCGCTCAGGGTCAGGATCTGGGTGCCGGCTTTGGGGGCGTAGTGGTTGGTCATGGTGTGTCGGGCTGGAGGCGGAACACTTCGACCCCCACCGCTTCGCAGTCGGGGTAAACGTCGGGCTTGCGGGTGGACAGGCGCACCGCCCGCACGCCCGGGTGGGCCAGCAGCCGGTCGGCCAGGTCGTCGCACAGGGTTTCCTGCAGTTCAATGTGGCCTTGCGCCAGCCGCAACGCCACCTCGGTGCGCACGAAGTCGTAGTCCACCACTTCGTGCAGGCGGTCGAGCGACGGGGTGGAGCGTTCCAGCGGCACCCACAGCTCCACGTTGATGAGCAGCCGCTGCGTCACGCCTTTCTCAAAATCGTGCGCGCCGATGTGGGCCTGCACCTCGTGGTTGCGCAGGAACAGTCGGCGGCAGGTCAGCGCCAGGTCGTCCATCAGGCTGTGGTGCACGGGCAGGGTGAGGTCGTTCATGGCATCAAAGGGGGGTGGTCGCTGTCCACGGCGAACATCACGTCGCGCGCCAGTGGCACCAGGTGCTGGCCGTTGTCCACGCACAAGGTGGTGCCGGTCAGGCCGGCGGTGTTGGCCAGGAACAGGCAGGTGCGGGCCACGTCGGTCGGGTCGATGGGGCGGCGCAACAGGTTGACCCGGCTGGCACGCTCGAAATTCTCGGGCGATTGCGGGCCGCTGAGGTACATCAGCCCTGGCGCCACGCCGCACACCCGCACCTGGGGCGCCAGCGCCTGCGCTTGCAGCGACACCGCGCGTTCCAGGGCCAGCTTGGTCAGCGTGTACGAGAAATAGTCGGGGTTGAGGTTGTACACCTTCTGATCCAGCACGTGCACGATGCAGGCGCTGCCGTGGGCTGCTTCATCTTGGGGCGCCGGCCAGTCGGCGGCCAGCCGGCGCCCCAGCGCCAGGGGGGCGATCAGGTTGACTTCCAGTTGGCGCCGGGCCAGGTCGGCATCGAACGTGGCGCCGGTGTCGGGCTCGAAGGCCGAGGCGTTGTTGACCAGACAGCGCAGCGGTCCGGCCAACGTGCGCGCCGCGTCCATCAGCGCATCGCGGCCGGCGTCGGTGGTCAGGTCGCCGTCCAGCGGGGTGGCCTGGTGGCCTTGGGCCCGCAGTTGTTCGCACAAAGCCTGCGCCGCTGCGCCAGATTGCCGGTATTGGCACACCACGTGCCAGCCCGCCTGCGCGAATGCGGTGCAGATGGCTGCGCCCAGCCGCACCGCGCCGCCAGTGACGAGCACGGCGGGTGGCGGAGCGGTGGCGCTGGCAGGAGCTAAAACGGTGGGCATGTGGGCAGAGTGCAAGGCCGGTGGGCGCGGCCGCTTTATGATGGCGCCGCCCCTTGTTCCCAGAAGCGACCCCACCGTGAGCGAACCATCCCTGACCGACCGGCTGAAAGCCCATATTGTCCGCGAGCTGGCCGACGCCGGCGGCTGGCTGCCGTTTGACCGCTTCATGGCGCTGGCTTTGTACACCCCGGGCCTGGGTTATTACGCCAACGACACCGTCAAGTTCGGCACCATGCCGGGCGGGGGCAGCGACTTCGTGACCGCACCGGAGCTGTCGCCCTGGTTCGGCCGCACGCTGGGCCATCAGGTGGCACAAGCCCTGCGCGCCACCGGCACCGATGAGGTGTGGGAATTCGGCGCCGGCACCGGCGCGCTGGCGCACCAGGTGCTGACGCAACTGCGCGCCGAAGGCATGGCCGTGCGCCGCTACCGCATCGTGGACCTGTCGGGCACCCTGCGCGAACGCCAGCGCGAGCGCCTGGCCGAGTTTGCCGACGTGGTGGACTGGGTGGACCAACTGCCCGAGGCGCTGAACGGCGTGCTGCTGGGCAACGAGGTGCTGGACGCCATGCCGGTGCAACTGCTGGTGCGCCTGAACGGCGCATGGCACGAACGCGGCGTGGCGCTGGTCCCGGCGGCCGGTGGCACCCCCGCCTTGGCCTGGGTCGAGCGCCCGACCGATCTGCGCCCGCCGCTGGACGTCCCTGGCCCGCACGACTACCTGACCGAAATCCACCCCCAAGCCGAGGCTTTTGTGCGCACCCTCGCCGAACGCTGGCAGCGCGGCGCGGCGTTTTTCATCGACTATGGCTTCCCCGAAGCCGAGTACTACCACCCGCAGCGCCACATGGGCACGCTGATTTGCCACCGCGCCCACCGCAGCGACCCCGACCCACTGACCGATCTGGGGCTGAAAGACATCACCGCTCACGTCAACTTCACTGGTGTCGCACTGGCCGCTCAGGACGCTGGCCTGCAGGTGATGGGCTACACCAGCCAGGGGCGCTTTCTACTGAACGCGGGTTTGCTGGACCTGGCCGCCGAGGCCCCGCTGGCCGACCGTGCCCATTTGGCCAAGCTGGTGAACGAGCACGAAATGGGTGAGCTGTTCAAGGTGCTGGCGCTGGCGCCGGCTGCCAGCGCCGACCATTGGCTGCCGCTGGGTTTTGCCCAGGGTGACCGCACCCACACCCTGTGAAAGCCGCCACATGATCCGCTGGATGATCGTCATCTTTCTGGCGCTGGTGCTGATCAGTTGGTTCACGCCTTTGCTGCAAAAGCTGGGCTTCGGCAAGTTGCCCGGCGATCTGCGCTTTCGCGCGTTTGGGCGGGAATGGTTCCTGCCTGTCACCACCACGATTGTGCTCAGCCTGGTGGCCAGCCTGATCAATCAGTTGATTTGACCAGCGTCTGGGCCACGGCCTGCGCGCGGGCCTGGGCAATGGCGCGGGCCACTTGCAGGCCAGCCTTGGCCGGGTCGGTGGCTTGGGCCAACACCGCTTGCGCGATGGGCGCGGTGTCCACTGCCAGCGCCGCGTCCAGCGCCGCTTGCAGGCGTGGAGCCTGGGAGTAGGCGTCTTCCGCGTGGCCCATGCGGCCGCGCGCGTCGCATTCGCAGGCCAGCAACACCTCGCCAAAGCGCTGCGGCCGGCGGATCGCGTCGCTACGTTCCAGCAGGCGCAGCGTGGCCTCAGCGCCCAGTCCCAGGCTTTGGTGGACGTGGCCGTGTTCGCGCGCCACCACCTCGGCCAGTTCCTTGCAGTCGCGCGGTACGCGCCAGCGCTCGCACACCGCCTGCAGCAGTTTCACGCTGCGCGCTTCGTGGCCGATGTGGCGCGGCAGCACGTCACGTGGGGTGGTGCCCTTGCCCAGGTCGTGGCACAGGCAGGCGAAGCGCACGGTCAGCGGGGCCTGCAGGCGTGCGGCCATGTCCAGCACCAGGTTCAGGTGCAGGCCGGTGTCGATTTCGGGGTGGTATTCGGCCCGCTGCGGCACGCCCCAGAGCTGGTCCACCTCGGGCAGCAGCACCTTCAGGGCGCCGCAGTCTCGCAGCAGGTCCAGCATGCGCGAGGGGCGCGGCTCCATCAGCCCGCGCGACAGTTCTTGCCACACCCGTTCGGGCACCAGGTGGTCCACCTCGCCGTGGTCCACCATCTGGCGCAGCAGGGCCTGGGTGTCGGGGGCCACGGTGAATTCGGGCCAGCGGGCGCAAAAGCGGGCCATGCGCAGCACCCGCACCGGGTCTTCGTGGAAGGCGTCGGTCACGTGGCGCAGCACGCGGGCTTGCAGGTCGCTCCGGCCGCCGTAGGGGTCCACCAGCGCGGTGTGCTGCGGGTCGAAGCGGCCGTCGGCGTCCAGCGCCTCGGCGGGCAGGGCCATGGCGTTGACGGTCAGGTCGCGCCGGGCCAGGTCTTCTTCCAGGGTGACGTTGGGGTGGGCCTGGAAGGCGAAGCCGTGGTAGCCGCGGGCGGTTTTGCGCTCGGTGCGCGCCAGCGCGTATTCCTCGCGCGTGACCGGGTGCAGGAACACCGGAAAGTCGCGTCCCACCGGCAGAAAACCGCGCGCCACCATGGCCTCGGGCGTGGCGCCCACCACCACCCAGTCGCGGTCGGCGTGCGGCGTGCCGTCGGCACCCGGGTGGGGGATGTGGTAATGGCCGAGCAGGCCGTCACGCACGGCCCCGCCCACAAGGTAAATGTCCATCGGCCGATTGTGCCGTGAGTGGGTGGGCGGGAACTGGAGCGCTTCAGCGGCGCAGGCGGTAGGGTTCTTCGAAGTCGAGGAAGTCCTGCTCGGCCAGGGCACCATCGATCCAGGCCTGCACGCCGGGCAGGGCGCGCACCCGCGCCACGTAGGCGGCCACCGTGGGTGACACTGGCAGGGCGTAGGTGTGCAGCCGCATGCAGACCGGGGCATAGTAGGCGTCGGCGATGCTGAAGTCGCCGAACAGCATGGGCCCGCCGTGGCGGGCCAGCAGGCCCTCCCACATGGCGCTCAGGCGGGCCACGTCCGCGCGCACGCCGGACTGGTCGCGCCAGACCAGCGCACCCACGTCGGGCAGGAGGGCTTCCACGTTCATCGGGCAAGCGCTGCGCAGCGCCCCGAAGCCGCTGTGCATTTCAGCGCAAACGCTGCGGGCCACTGCGCGGGCCGCTGGGTCGCGCGGCCACAGGGCGTGGTCGGCAAAGCGTTCGGCCAGGTACTCGGCCATGGCCAGGGTGTCCCACACCGTCAGCGGGCCGCCAGGGGCAGCGTGGTCCACCAGCACCGGTACCTTGCCGGTGGGGCTCACGCCGGTCAGCGTTTGCTTGAAGCGGGAGTTGGCGTCGAACGAATCGAAGCGCACCATCACCTCTTCAAACGGCAGCTTGAACTGCCGCAGCAGCACCCACGGCCGCATCGACCAGGACGAGTAGTTTTTGTTGCCGATGTAAAGCTGCAGCATGGTGTGTGGGGTTGGGGGTCAGGCGTACTTTTCGAGGATGCGGGTGGAGCGTTCCACGTCGGCCTCGGCGTCCGAGCCGTTCACGGCTTCCAGCACCGAACAGGCCATCATGCGGTAGAACGCCTTGTCCATGGCTTTGCGCGCGGCCGACATTTGCTGGGCCACGTCTTCGCAGGGCCGGCCGGTTTCCACCATGTCTACCAGGGCGCGCACTTGCCCTTCAATGCGGCGCAAGCGGTTGATGATGTCGCGCTGGTGCTCGCTGCGGTGTGCACTGACGCCAGCGGCGGTTTTTTTGCTGGCGGCCGCTTTTTTGGCGGTGGTCATGGTGGCCCCTTTCGGTGTGAAACTTCAGCGTCGGTGCGCGAACTGGCGCACCTTCAGCAGCGGATCGGCTTTGCCTTCCAAGTCCAGGTAAGACGCAGCCACTGGCTCCAGCGCGGTGGCGGGCACGCCCAGCGCAGCTTGTGTGGGGGCTTGGCCGCTGGCCACGTTGTCCACTTCCATGGAGCGCAGGTTGTCGGTGCTCAGCAGCGGCTCGCCGGGCAGCATTTCCATGAACAGGGCCTGGAAATAGGCGATCGCGCGCGGCAGACCCAGCACCGGCCGGGCGTTGCCGCTCAGGCGGCCGGCCAGGCTGACCAGTTCGCGCAGTGAAAAGACTTGCGGGCCCACGCACTCGTAGGTTTGCCCCACGGTGTCGGGTTGTTGCAGGCAGCGCACCACGGTCTGGGCCACATCGCCCACCCACACCGGCTGGAAACGGGTGTCGGCACCGGCCAGGGGCATCATCGGCAGGGCTGCTTGCACGCGGGCGAACAGGCTCAGGAACTTGTCGCCAGCGCCAAAGATGACGCTGGGGCGCAGCACGGTCAGGTCCAGCCCGGCCGCTGTCAGCACCGCCTCGCCCTGTGCCTTGCTGCGTTGGTAGTTGGACGGGCCATCTGCATGGGCGCCCAGCGCGCTGATGTGGACCAGCCGGCGCACACCCGCCGCCTGCATGGCGCCGGCCAGGCGGCGCGGCAATGCCACATGCACCTGCTCAAAGCGTTTTTCGCTGCCGTTGAGCACCGCCACCAGGTTGATCACCGCGTCGTGGCCGGGCAGCAAACGGGCCAGTGTGGCATCGTCGTGGATGTTGGCTTCGATGACATCGACCAAGGGCAGCATTTGCACCGACTGCGCATTCACGCTGCGGCGGGTGGGGACGGTGGCGCGGATGCCCAGGCGGTTGAGCTGTTCGCAGACATGGCGGCCGACGAAGCCGGTGCCGCCCAGAACCAATACTTTTTTCATGGTGAGAGAGGAGGAAGGTTGGACAACAAGGTCAAGGTAAATCGGTGTTGGGCGCGCGCGCGCTGCTGGCCCGGGGGCCGATCGGGGCCATACGGCTGTTCAGGCGCTGGGGCTGCCCGGTGATGAGTGCGGCGTAATTGGTGGCGTTGGCCAGCACACGCCGCACATAGTCGCGGGTTTCGTCGAAGGGAATGTTTTCGATCCAGATCGGGGCTTCCAGTGCCGGGCCGTTGCGCCAGACCCGGGGGCGCCCAGGGCCAGCGTTGTAGGCGGCGGCCGCCATGGCCATCGAGCCTTCAAAGTCGTCCAGCGCGAACTTCAGGTACGCGGTGCCGATGGCAATGTTGGTGTCGCGGTCGGTGATCTGCTCGGGCTTGAAATCGCTGAGCCCGATGCGCCGAGCGGTCCATTGGGCGGTAGCGGGCATCACCTGCATCAACCCGGAGGCACCGACATGGGAGCGTGCGCCCATGATGAAGCGGCTTTCCTGGCGGATCAAGCCGTACACATAGGCGGGGTCGAGGCCGATGTCGCGCGCGCGGCGCAGCACCGCGTCCTTGAACGGCATCGGGAAACGTTGGGCGTGGTCCACTTCCTGGCTGGTGCGCTTGCTGGTGTTGATGCAGCGGTCCCACACCTCGCGTTCGCAGGCCAGGTCGGCGGCGGCCAGCAGCTCGCGGTCCGTCATGCCGCCGGGCGTGTGCAGCGCCACGGTGTAATTCCATTCGCGCACGCCTTCGCTGCGCAACCCCAGTTCGATGGCACGCAGCGCGCGTTGCAAGCCAGGGTCGGACCGGGCAGCGGCTTTTTCGGCGGCGCTCAGCGGCAGCGGGGCGGGCGGTGTAGTCACTGGGCGGCCCAGGGCTTCCAGTGCCAACTGTTCGTAGAACCCGGCGGTGCCGGCAATGCGTTCGTGCAAGGCCTGCGCGCGGGCTTGTGCGTCGGGCGTGCCCAGTGTTTGCAGGGCGCGCGCCAGCCAGTAGGTCCAGACCGGCTCGTCGCGCTGCGCGGGCTGCATGGCTTCGATGGCGCGTTGTACCTCGCGCCACTGCCCGGCGCGCAGCATGGCGCGCACCTTCCAGGCCAGCAGGTCATCGCTCAGGTAGCGGTTGTCGGCCTGGGCAAAGTGGCTGGCCGCGTCGGGCGACAGCCGCAGCGCCGCCCGTTTGCCAATCACACCCCAGGTCCAGGCCAGTTCTTCGTCGGTCAACTGGGTGCGCCAGCGCAGCCGCGACGCTTCGACGGCCGCCGCCTCCGGGTCGCGCACCGCCAGGCGGATCAGGGCCAGGGTCACCAGTTCTTTGGTGCGGGTGCGGATGGCGGTGACTTTTTCGTCCAGGTAGCGGGCCGGGTCGTTGTGGATGGTGTTGAGCAGCGGTACCCAGCTCGGGTTCAGCAGTTCCACCGCCTGCACGGCTGCGGCGGGTTGGTTCTGTTCGGTGGCCCAGCGGGCGCGCTGCCAGGCGGTGTCGGCCGGCATCGTGCCGTTGGCCAGCAGGTGCTGGGCCAGCGCGGCGCAGCCATCGTCCGCGCGGCGTTGGGCCAGCCACAAGGTCTTGGCTTGTGTGGCTGTGGTGGCGTCCACCGGACGCCGCAGCAAGGCGTAACACTGCACCTCGCGGTCGTCGTTCATGCGGAACCAGGGCAGTTCGCGGTCAAAGTCGTCCCAGGCCCGGTTTTTGCCCAGTTGCAGCAGCCAGTCGTTGCGCAGCCGGTCCTCGTAGTAGGTGCCGCTGTAGCGTGCCAAAAAACCCCGGATTTCGGCCGCCGAGGCGGTGTTGAGCCGTGGGCGCAGTTCCCAGTAGGCGGCCAGGGGCTCCAGCGGGTGCCCCGCCACCTGGGGCAGCAACGTCGCCAGGCGTTGGCTGTTGCCCGCCTGGAAGGCCTGGCGCATGTCGAGCAAGGCGCGGTCGGCCTGGGACTGCGCCCAAGCCGCCTGCGGCGCGAGGAACGCCGCCGCAGGCAGTAAGATGGTGGACAGCACCGTGCGGAGGTGCTTTCGCGTGAAGGTGAATCGCATAGGGGAATTATGGACAACAAACACCCCGCTGCCCAGCCGGGACAGAAAGAACTGAAGGCCCAATGGCGCAAACGGCTGGTCGAAGAGCGGCTGCATCTGGAAGATCGGTTGGCTCGCAACGACGCGTTGCAACGCGTCATGCGCGTGTGGCTGGTGGACCGCCCCGACCTGGTGATCGGCGCGTACTGGCCCATCAAAGGCGAGTTCGATCCGCTGCCCGCGCTGTTTCGCTGGCAGGAAGCGGGCATGGAGGCCGACGCGATGGGGGCCAGCCGCCGCCGCAAGATCGGCCTGCCGGTGATCAACAAGGTCACCAAGACGCTGACCTTTCACCGCTGGTACCCCGGCTGCCCGATGGAGGAGGATGCCTATGGCATTCCCAAACCCAAGGACACCGAAATCATCGAACCGACACTGCTGTTCGTGCCCTGCGTGGGCTACGGGACTGGCGGCTACCGCCTGGGTTACGGCGGCGGCTTCTACGACCGCACCTTGAGCGAGCTGCAGCCGCGCCCCTTGACGGTCGGCTTGGGCTACACGAACGGTTTTCTGCCCGACCTGGAGCCGGAGCCGCACGATGTGCCGCTGGACGCAATCCTCAACGACAACGGGGTGGTCTGGCCGGTGGGCTGAACGGGGCGTGCGCTGGCCCTGGGCTCAGGGGTGTTCCGCGCTGGTGTGGATGTCTGATTGGGCGTGGATGCGCTCGTGCCGCACGATGTACAGCCCGCTGGCCACGATGATGGCCGCGCCCAGCAAGGTGTAGCCGTCGGGCAGGGTGTGCCAGAACACCCAGTCCAGCCCAATGCCCCAGGCGAGTGCGGTGTATTCGAACGGCGCCACCGCCGATGCTTGCCCGCTGCTGAACGCCTGGGTGATGGCGAGCTGCCCGCCAAAGCCGGTGATGGCCAGGGCCAGCAGCAGCCATCCGTCTTCGGCGCGCACCGGCACCCAGCCGGGCCACGCCAGCAGACCGCCGAACACCGACATCATCACCATGGACCACAGCACCAGGCTTTCAGGCGCGTCGGTGCGGCACAGCAGCCGGCCCGACACGGCCGATGCGGCATAGCAGGCCGCTGCCCCCAGCACCGCCAGCCCGGCCCAGCCCACGAACGCTTCCGGGCTGGGGCGTAAGGCCACCAGCACCCCCAGCAGGCCCACGGCAATGGCCCACCAATGGCGGCGCGGCACCCGTTCACCCAGCACTGGGATGGCCAGCAGCGTGATCAGCAGCGGGGCGATGAAAAACAGCGTGTAGGCGTTGGACAGGGGCAGACCGTGCACCCCGTAAGTGAACAACGACAGCATCGCCACCGCCAGCACGCCGCGCACCAGGTGCAGCGGCCAGCGCAAGCGCCACACTTTGGGCCAGGCGCCGCGCCAAGTCAGGTACGCCAGCACCAGCGGCAACGCCACCAGGCCACGCAGCGTCGCCACCTGCACGGCGGGGTAGTGGTCGGCCAGGGTTTTGAGGATGCCATCCATCAGCGCAAAAAAGCCCACCGCCACCAACATGGCGGTGATGCTGCGCAGGTTGCCTTGGTGGCCGTTCCTCACATGTTGCGCCGGTACTGGCCGCCCACCTCGAACAGCGCGGTGGTGATCTGC
>CAZSZN010000099.1:0-10469 GCA_964610405.1 uncultured Macromonas sp.
CATCGGCATCACCAACCAGCGCGAGACCACGGTGGTGTGGAACCGCCGTACCGGCGAGCCGCTGTACAACGCCATCGTGTGGCAGGACCGCCGCGCCGAACCCACCTGCGCCGACCTGCGCGCACGCGGCCTGGGCGAAGCCGTGCTGGAGAGCACCGGCCTGCGCATAGATGCGTACTTTTCGGCCACCAAGCTGCACTGGATATTGCAGAACGTGCGCGGCGCACGCGAACTGGCCGAGCGCGGCGAGCTGGCCTTTGGCACGGTGGACAGCTGGCTGATCTGGCAACTCACCGGCGGCAACGCCCACGTGACGGACGTGAGCAACGCGGCGCGGACCATGCTGTTCAACATCCGCCGCAACGCCTGGGACGAGGCTTTGCTGCAGGCGCTGGACATTCCCCCATCCCTGCTGCCGAAGGTGCTGCCTTCCAGCGCGGCCTTTGGCGAGACACTGCCCACACTGTTCGGGCAGGCCATTCCCATTGGTGGCGTGGCGGGCGACCAGCAAAGCGCCTTGTTCGGCCAGGCCTGCTTTGACCCCGGCATGGCCAAGAACACCTACGGCACTGGCTGCTTCATGCTGATGCACACGGGCGAGCGCTTCCAGCGCAGCGGCAACGGACTCATCACCACCGCGGCAGCACAGCCCGGCGGGCAACCGCAGTTTGCGCTGGAAGGCAGCGTGTTCATAGGCGGCGCGGTGGTGCAGTGGCTGCGCGACGGCCTGCGCGCCATCGCCTCCAGCGCCGAGGTGCAACCCCTGGCCGAAAGCGTGCCCGACGCGCGCGGCACCATCGTCGGCCTCTCGCGTGGCTCCACGGTGGCGCACATTGCCCGCGCCGCGCTGGAGAGCATCGCCTTCCAGAGCGCGGCGCTGCTGCAGGCCATGGACCGCGACGCCGTGGCGGCAGGCGGCGTTCCGGTGAGCGAACTGCGTGTGGACGGCGGCGCCTGCGTGAACAACTTGTTGATGCAGATACAGGCCGACCTGCTGGGCATTCCCGTGGTGCGCCCGGCGGTGACCGAGACCACCGCCCTGGGCGCGGCCTACCTGGCGGGTTTGCACACCGGCGTGTTCGGCGGGCTGGACGACCTGCGCCAGCGCTGGCGTGCCGAGCGCACCTTCCACCCCACGCTGCCACGTGAGCAGGCGTTGGAACGCATGGCCCGGTGGGAGAAGGCGGTGCGGCAGGCAACCGCCGAGTAAACCGCGCCGGTAACCTGGTGGTAACCCCCCGTAAAATGCGGGGAGTTTCACCCCTTCGCCCCCACCTGGAGAACCCCATGGCGCTCGTTTCCATGCGCGAACTGCTCGACCACGCCGCCGAGCACGGCTACGGCATTCCCGCCTTCAACGTCAACAACCTGGAACAGGTGCAGGCCGTGATGGCCGCCGCCGACGAGGTGGGCGCCCCGGTCATCCTGCAAGCCAGCGCCGGTGCGCGCAAGTACGCAAGCGAAAGCTTCATCAAGCACCTGGTGCAGGCCGCTTGTGAAGCCTACCCCCACATCCCCGTGGTGATGCACCAGGACCACGGCCAGAGCCCCGCCATCTGCCAGGGCGCCATCGACCTGGGCTTCAGCTCGGTGATGATGGACGGCTCGCTGAAGGAAGACGGCAAGACCCCCGCCAGCTTTGACTACAACGTGGACGTGACCCGCCGCGTGGTGGAAATGGCGCACCGCGTGGGCGTGTCGGTGGAAGGCGAGCTGGGCTGCCTGGGCAGCCTGGAAACCGGCCAGGCTGGCGAGGAAGACGGCATTGGCGCCGAAGGCACGCTGGACCACAGCCAGATGCTGACCGACCCCGAAGAGGCCGCACAGTTCGTCAAGGCCACCGGCCTGGACGCGCTGGCCATTGCCATTGGCACCAGCCACGGCGCCTACAAGTTCACCCGCCCGCCCACTGGCGACGTGCTGGCCATCAGCCGCGTGAAGGAAATCCACGCGCGCATTCCCAACACCCATCTGGTGATGCACGGCTCCAGCAGCGTGCCGCAGGACCTGCTGGCCCTGATCAACCAGTACGGCGGCAAGATGAAGGAAACCTACGGCGTGCCGGTGGAAGAGATCCAGGAAGCCATCAAGCACGGCGTGCGCAAGGTGAACATCGACACCGACATCCGCCTGGCCATGACCGGCGCGGTGCGGAAGTTCCTGGCCGAGAACCCCGACAAGTTCGACGCCCGCGAATGGCTCAAGCCCGCGCGCGCCGCCGCCCAGGCGGTGTGCAAGCAGCGCTACCTGGAATTTGGCTGCGAAGGCCAGGCCGGCAAGATCAAGGGCTACTCCTTGAGCGAAGTGGCCGCCAAGTACGCGCGCGGCGAACTGGCGCAAGTGGTGAACTGAGGCGTGTGAGCCGCATGAGCACAGCCGCCTTCAAGGCGGCTTTTTTCTTGCCCATAATGCGGGAGAGCGTGACACAGATCGCGCCATGCCACACACGCCAGGGAGGGGCCGTTGATACTGAAAAACGCCGACGACAAATCGTCACAACTGGGTCAGCTTGAACAGCGGCTGACCGACCGCACGCTGAATGGCGCGCAGAAACAATGGCTCACCGACGAGCTGTTTCGGCTGCGCATGGGTATTCAGGGCGAACGCGACGTGGCGCAGATCGACCAACTGGTGCTTTACCGGGCCGGGGGCATCTACCTGTTCGAGACCAAGAACTACGGCGGCAGCCTGCTGATCAACGACCACGGCGAGTTCACCGCCGATTACGGGCGGGTGCGGTACGGCATACCGTCACCCATCGAACAAAGCCGCCGGCACGAACG
The DNA here is from genome assembly GCA_964610405.1 of uncultured Macromonas sp. Taxonomy (GTDB): domain Bacteria; phylum Pseudomonadota; class Gammaproteobacteria; order Burkholderiales; family Burkholderiaceae_C; genus CAZGDZ01. The sequence continues at coordinate 2,784 of CAZSZN010000099.1, forward strand.
GGTGCTGCACAAACTGCTGGATCGGCTGGGCATAGGCGGCCGCACCCAGCGTCAACTGGACATGCACCACCTGGTGCTGGTGCACCCCAAAGCCATCATCCAACGCCCGGCCGAAAAGGTGTTCAGCACGCACAACGTGATGAAGGCCGACCAGTTCCCAGCTTGGCACAAAAAGCGCACCGACAACATAGGCACGCTGCAAGTGTTTTCACTGATGGCAAACATGCGCAGCGTGGACACCGTGCGCGAGTGGGGCGAAAAATTGGTCCGGCAACACCGGCCGGCGCCGCTGAAGCCATTGCCTGAGCATTTGTTTCCAGCACCACCACCGGCGCCAAGCCCCATGCAGCCCGCCGCGCCGGCTTCAACACCTACAGACAGTGCCCAACTGGCCCGAAAGCTGGTGTGCGCCGAATGTGGCGCCCGGATCACCTTCGCGGAAGGCAAGTTCTGCTGGGGCAACGAACGGCGGTTTGGGGGTTTGCAGTATTGCAGGGAGCATCAGGCGCGATTTCGATGATGACGGGAAGCGGGCAGTTACCTAACGTGGAACCGCCTACATCCAGACAGCGAAACGGTTGGTGTGAGCCAAGTGCCGTGGTACGAAATATCCGTCTTAGAGAGTCACACCGGCCCCGTGTACCAGACCCGCATACCCCCCAAACAGGGGATGCCGCAGACAGGAATCCTCCCGTAGACTTTCACCTTTAGCTTTTATAGCTGTACATCCTGTAAAAGTTAAACGAGGCATAGGTTATCGTAAAAAAGTGTCAAGAAGAGAGGCAATATGGCAACCACTATAAAAGAATTCATCACAGCGCGTGGCATCACGTCGCTATTCCACTTCACCAGAATAGCCAACCTTGCATCAATTCTTGAAGAGGGTCTACTGACAAGAAGCGAATGCAGCAGAAAAGGAATCAAACCATTAATTAACGATCACTCGCGCTTCGACGGGACGAACGCAATCTGTGCCACGATTGGATTCCCAAATTACAGGATGTTTTACCGCTTGCGAATCGACAACCCAAATGTGGAATGGGCTGTGTTAGCGCTAAACTCTTCATTACTCTGGCGAACACGTTGTGTTTTTAGCAACACGAATGCCGGGGATAGTTCTGTATATAGCGTCCCAATAGGCCAGCGGCAAGGGCTACGTCCGTTAGAAGCAATGTTCGACGACTACGGCTCAATCAAAAGAAAAGACCTAGGCATACCGGATTATTTTCCTACCAACCCACAAGCAGAAGTACTTCTGCTTGATGGAGCCTCTGCTGACGACATAGAAGGCATTTACTTTCGATCTCAAGTGCAAAAAAGATTATATGATAGCCTCTACGAGCATCCGTGTTACTTGAATAATGGATACTTCAATGCTCGTAGTGACTGGAACTTTTGGAAGTAAACATGGCCGTTCGACCGATTTTCACTCCATCCTTCAGTGGTCCGACACTGGTTAACACTCACCACATTCAGTTTGAGTGGTTTCCGGGCATGGCAAAAAGTCAATCCCAAAAATCAATCGCTTCACTTCATCAGGCGGCAAAAGATAAATTAAAAATTGACAGGGTTTTGGAAATATCCAGCAAGTCTCCCGTCGAAATAGGCGTAAAGCTCAGTGCTTTCAACATAATCATTAAGACTCGGAAATATGGACAGGAGTTTAGTCTTGAGTGCGCCTACCAATCAAGCAAAGTTTTTGAAAAGGGCGGGCCTTTCAAAGACATTCTAAATGCAAAATCAATTGATGCCAAGCGTGATCCACGACTAAAGGAAAGTGGCCGTCTGTTAAAATTCAGCTTCTTTGGTCAAGAATGGGGACTGGAGCCTAGAACCGCATTTTATGATTGGCTATACGTGAACGCACTCCAGAGCAATCCTTTGCTGGCCTCCGAAGTACTAAGCTATCAAGCATTCTCGGATATTGCTTTTAATCCAGAGAAGTCACTCAACTGTCAAGCATATGCAGCTGCTCTGTACGTATCTCTACACAACAGAGGTTTACTAGACGGCAATGGTTTGAAGGATAAAGAATCATATCTTCAAGCTGTAGCTGGACATCATATTAGCAACGCTCATGAGGATACTACCGCCCAAGAACGTTTGCTTTAATTTTCGTTTATTGATGAACTCCGCTCTATTTAATACTTGGAATTGGCGGCTCAGCGCCCCATCTCCCCACACCAACCCTCCCCCATCCCCCGCCGCACCGCGTCCGCATCAGCGGTGGACGCCAGCAGCACATGCAGCTTGGCAAACGCCGCTTCGGGCGTCATGTCGCCGACCGGCACCACACCCAGCGCCCCCAGCGCGGAACCGGTGGCGTACACGCCCTGCTGCACGCTGCCCTGCAGGCATTGGGTGACGTTGACCAACACCACGCCGCGCGCCGCCGCGTGCTCCAGCGCTGCCATGAAGCTCCGGTTGTTGGCCGGCACATTGCCTGCCCCGTAGCTGTGCAGCACCAGGCTGCGCACGCGCGGCTGGGCCAGCAGCGCGTCAACGGCCCCCCCGCTCACGCCGGGATACAGCGCGAGTACCGCCACGGCTTCGTCGTCAAATGTGGGGACGGCGAACCGGGGCGGCTCGGGGGGGGTCAACAATCGGTCACGGTGCAGGTGGATGTCGATGCCCAGCTCCGCCAGCGGCAGCGCATTGGGCGAATCGAAAGCATCGAATTGGGCGGTGGCCAGCTTGCGGGTGCGGTTGCCGCGCAGCAGGCGCCGGCCAAAGCACAGGCCCACCTCGCGCAATTCGGGCATGGCGGCCAGCAGCAAGGCCGACTCCACGTTGGCCAGCCCGTCGCTGCGCGGCAGGCTCATGGGAATTTGCGAACCTGTGAAGATCACCGGCTTGTCCATCCCGCGCAGCAGGAAGGACAGGGCCGACGCACTCCAGGCCATGGTGTCGGTGCCGTGCAGCACCACAAAACCGTCGTAGCGGCCCCAGCGGTCCACCAGCGCTTGGGCCATCACGGTCCAGTCGCTGGGGCGCAGCTCGGCACTGTCGATCGGGTCCAGCTCCAGCACGTCGAAGGCGGGCAAGCCCTGGCCACCCGTGGCTTGCAGCGCACTGCGCAACCGCTCGGGAAAGCCCGGCGCCGGCCGGTAGCCCTCGGGCGACGCCACCATGCCGATGGTGCCGCCCACGTGCAGAACCAGAACGCGGCTCATCTCAGCTTGGCCGCCTGTTCGGCATCGGCGGGCTCCAGCTTCCAGGCCTGGCGGTCCACGCCCAGGTCGGCAAAGCGGGCAGCGTCAAACACCGGCTCTTGCACGCCGGCCGCAATCTGGTCGTCGTAGTCACGCATCAGGCGCAAGCCTTTCTGGAACAGCATGGCCAGCGCGAACAGGTTGGCCAAGGCGAGGAAGCCCATGGTCACGTCGGCAAAGGCGAAGGCGGTGCCCAGGTCGGTGGTGGCACCCCAGCCGCACAGGGCAATCACCACCAGGCGGTACAGCACCAGCGCACCGCGGTTTTCGCCGGTGAAGAAGCTCAGGCTGTTTTCGCCGAGGTAGTAGTTGTAGACCATGGTGGTGAAACCGAACAGCATCAACGCCACGCTGACGAAGACGCGGCCCCATTCGCCCACAATGTTGGCCAGCGAAGCCTGCGTCAGCGCCACGCCACCCAGTTCGGTGGCCATGCCCGGCTGGTACACGCCACTGAGCAACACGATGAAGGCGGTGCAGGAGCATATCACCAGCGTGTCGATGAAGACCGAGAAAGCCTGCACGATGCCCTGGCTGGCGGGATGCGGCACGTAGGCCACGGCCGCCACGTTGGGCGCGCTGCCCAAGCCCGCTTCGTTGGAGAACAGCCCGCGTTTGACGCCCAGCAGGATGGCCGCGCCAATGCCGCCGCCAATGGCGGGCTCCAGGCCGAAGGCGCTCTTGACGATGAGTGCAAGCACCGCCGGCACGGCAGCGAGGTTGGTACCGATCACGAACAACGCGACCGCCAGGTAACCCACCGCCATGATGGGCACCAGGAATTCGGCCACGCTGGCAATGCGGCGCACGCCGCCGAACACGATGGCCGCCACAATCAGCGCCAGCACGATGCCCGAGGCCAGCACCGGAATGCCGAACGCGTCGTTCACCGAGGTGGCGACCGAGTAGGACTGCAGCGCGTTGAAGCCGAAACCAAAGGTGATCAGCAGCAAGGCGGAGTACAGCGCGGCCAGCCATTTCCACTGTGCGCCCATGCCGCGCACGATGTAGTGCGCCGGGCCACCACGGTAGGTGCCGTCGGGTTCAGCCCGTTTGTAGGCCTGCGCCAGCGTGCATTCGAAGTAGCTGGTGGCCATGCCGATCAAACCCACCACCCACATCCAGAAGATGGCGCCCGGCCCGCCCAGCGTGATGGCCACCGCCACGCCGGCGATGTTGCCGCCACCCACCCGGCCGGCGACCGACAGCATCAGCGCCTGGAACGAGGACAGGTGGCCGTGCTTGTCGCGCGCAAACGCCTGGTTGGCGCCCAGGATGCGGAACATGCGCCCGAAGTAGCGGAACTGCACAAAGCGCGAACCGATGGTGAACCACAGGCCAAGGCCAATGAGCACGACGATGAGGACTTTGCTCCAAAGCAGGTCGTTGAGCAGGTCAAGCATGGTGGGCGCCTCCGTTCTTGGCGGTGGAAGGGAACATGGTCAGTCTCCTGGGTTGGGCGGCGGTGGCCGCATGGTCGTTCGCAGGCAAGTTGCGCTCTGCTGGCGGGCGATTTGACCAAACCCCTCCGCACCAGGGGAGTTGACGCACTGGCGCTGTTGGGCGCCATTTGGCACTCTCAGTGCGCCATAATGCGCCAATGACACCCGTGGACAACGAAGACTTTGCGCGCAACCTGCGCCTGCTGTGCAGCTTTTACAAGTCGATTGCCGAGGTGTGCCGCCGGCTGGACCTGAACCGCCCGCAGTTCAACCGCTACCTGTCGGGCAAGCACCGCCCGGGCGGGCACACGCTGCGCCGGCTGTGCCACTTTTTTGGGGTGGAGGAGCATGAAATCTTGCAGCCCAGCGCGCAGTTCGAGCGCCTGGTGCAGTTGCGCCCCCCACCGGCCGAGCGCCCGGCCGTGGCCGAAGAAACCCCAGGCGCCGCGCACCTGAACCACCTGCGCCAGCTGGGCGCGGGTGCCGGGCTGGACCGTTTCTTGGGCAGCTACTTCGAGACCTACCTGTCCATGGCCAGCCCGGGGCAGATTCTGCGCACCCTGGTGACGCTGCGGCGCGATGGCGACAGCGTGTACTACCAGCGCACCGAACGTTTCCCGGACCCGGCCTTGGGCAAGACCTTCCACGGCGTGTACCTGGGGGCGGTGCATTTGCTGACCGACCGCATTTTCTTGAACGACTACGAAACCCTGACCGGCCTGGAGATGACGCAGACCATCCTGTTTCCGTCGTTCAAGAACCGGGTGTCGCGCCTGAGCGGGCTGCGCCTGGGCGTGTCGGGCACCGAGGACCGCACGCCCTGCTGCACCCGGGTGGTGTACGAGTATTTGGGGCCGCAGGTGAACCCGCGCCGCGCCTTGCGCCTGTGCGGGCTGTTTGGCCTGGACGACCCGCGCATCGACCCGCTGACGCGGCGGGCCATCACCAACGACATCGCGCCCGGGGAGTGGCACTTCCGGGCGCGGTTTTGAGAACGCACCCGGCGACCGGACTCACCCCGCCCAGGTGTACGCCGTCTTGACCGTGGTGAAAAACTCGGCCGCGTAACGGCCCTGTTCGCGCGGGCCGTAGCTGGACGACTTGCGCCCGCCAAACGGCACGTGGTAATCCACCCCGGCGGTGGGCAGGTTCACCATCACCATGCCGGCCTGGGCATGGCGCTTGAAGTGCGCGGCGTGCTTCAGGCTGGTGGTGGCGATGCCGGCCGACAGGCCAAAGGGCGTGTCGTTGGCCACTTGCAACGCTTCTTCGTAGTTCTTCACGCGGATGACGCTGGCCACCGGGCCGAACACCTCCTCGCGGTTGATGCGCATGGCCGGCGTGGTGTCGGTGAACAGCGCCGGCGCCAGGTAGTAGCCTTCGGTGGCGCGCTGCACGCGGGTGCCACCGCACAGCAAACGCCCGCCCTCGGACCGGGCCAGCTCCACATAGGCCAAATCCTGCTCCAGTTGGGCCTGGCTGACCACCGGCCCAATCTCGATGCCGGGCTGGCGGGCATCGCCCACCACCAGCCGCTGCACCCGCTCGCGCAGGGCGTCAATGAAAGCAGGGTAAATGCCTTCGGTGACGATGAGCCGGCTGGACGCGGTGCAACGCTGGCCGGTCGAGAAAAACGCGCTTTGGGCGCACAGTTCCACCGCCTGCTTCAGGTCGGCGTCGTCCAGCACCACCTGCGGGTTTTTGCCGCCCATCTCCAGTTGCACCTTTTTGTGCTGGGCCATGCAGGCGGCGGCGATGCGCTGACCCACGCCCTGCGAACCGGTGAAGCTGATGGCGTCCACCCCCGGATGGTGGACCATGGCCTCGCCCACGGTGCGCCCCTGGCCCATGACCAGGTTGAACACACCGGCCGGAATGCCGCTGCGGCCAATGATGTCGGCCAACGCCCAGGCGCTGCCCGGCACCAGATCGGCCGGCTTGATGACCACACAGTTGCCGTAGGCCAGCGCCGGCGCGATCTTCCAGGCCGGGATTGCGATGGGGAAGTTCCACGGCGTGATGAGGCCGATCACGCCCAGCGGCTCGCGCGTGATTTCCACGCCCACGCCGGGGCGCACCGACGGCAGGGTTTCGCCATTCAGGCGCAGGCACTCGCCCGCAAAGAACTTGAAGATGTGACCGGCGCGGGTGACTTCGCCGATGGCTTCGGGCAGCGTCTTGCCCTCCTCGCGGGCCAGCAGGTTGCCCAGTTCTTCGCGGCGGGCCAGGATTTCGCTGCCGATCTTGTCCAGCGCATCGGCACGCAGCTGCACGCCGCTGGTGGACCAGGCGGGGAAGGCCGCGCGGGCGGCGGCCACGGCGGCGTCCACGAGCGTGGCGTCGCCCAGGGCGTAGTCGCCCACCAGGTCGGCCAGGTTGGAGGGGTTGAGGTTGGGCGCGCTGGCGCCGCCGGCGACCCAATCGCCGGCAACGAAGTGGGCGTGTGTCATGTTGTTCAGCGCCCCCAGCGCAGCACCAGCGGATCGAGGCGGCGGGCCGCGTCCAGCAGGCCGGCGCGCACCTCGGGCGACATGGGCGGGAAGGGGTGGCGGCCGGCCTCGCAGGCGATCACGCCGCCGGCCTTCATCAAGGCCTTGGCGCTCAGGATGCCGCCCTGGCGGTTCTCCTGGTTGATCAGCGGCAGCCACTTGGCGTAGGCGGCCACGGCGGCCTCGCGGTCACCGGCCAGGTAGGGGTCGATGATGGTGCGTATGCCGTCGGCGAAGCCGCCGCCGGTCATGGTGCCGGTGGCACCGGCGTCCAGGTCGGCCAGCAGGGTGATGGCCTCCTCGCCGTCCCACGGCCCCTCGATGGCGTCGCCGCCCAGGCGGATCAGCTCGCGCAGCTTGCTGGCGGCGCCGGCGGTTTCGATCTTGAAGTAGGCGAGGTGCTCAATCTCTTGCGCCATGCGCGCCAGGAAAGGCGCGCTCAGCACCGTGCCGCTGGCCGGCGCGTCCTGCACCATGATGGGAATATCGATGGCGTCCGACACGCGGGCGTAGAACTCGTAGATCTGCGCCTCTGGCACGCGG
>CAZSZN010000100.1:0-10443 GCA_964610405.1 uncultured Macromonas sp.
TGTTCATGCGCCAGGGCAGCGTCCAGCCGTTGAGCGTGACCACCGGGTTGTAGGGTCGGCCGGTCTGTGGCACCAGCGGCGGCGCGGTGTCGACCGAAGTCTGGATGACCGGCTCGGGCAAGCCAGCCAAAGCAGAGCGGGCCACGGCCAGGCCGGCCACGGAGGCAGCGGCGCCGGCGAAGAACTGTCGTCTGGAGTTGGTAGGGGTGTTGGTCATGTGGTGTGTCCTTTCAATGCGCTGCTGCTGCCGGAGCCTCGCCACCGGCGCCGCCAAGATTCACAAAACTTTCGGGCTCTCCGCCCTGCAAGACCCACTGCAGATCGGCTTCAGCGATCCAGAAGTCGCGCTGAGCGCCGATGGCGTCCACGGTGGCCTGGGACTGGTTGCGCACCTCGTCCAGCAGGTCCCAGACGCTCTTGAGCATGCCGTTGTAGTGCAGCACCGTCTCTTCGGTGATGAACTCACGGGTTTTCAGAATGTCTCCCTGGCTGTCCTGCGCCAACGCATGGGCGGCCCAGTAAACGTTCATGGCCGACTTCGACAGAGCACGGTTGCGCAGGCTTTCTGCGTCTGGCAACTGGTTGCGAACAGCATCACCGCGCTTTTGCAGGTCCGCTGCCGCCATGGGTTGCGCCGGGATGGCAGGCAACTGGTCTGGCAACACAAAGCCATCCTGAAGACCCGTTTGCCCCATCGTCTTGACCAGATTGGCCTGCGCCTGGGCGGCGGCTTGCTGCGCTCGCCTCAGATTCATGCGTGCATTGGATGCAGCCAGTTGAACGGGAGACAGTTGCAGCTTGCTCCAGTTGCCCACCGTCACCATGCGCTGCCCCAGTTCGTAGGCAGCCTGAGCCGCCTCCAGCATGTCGCGCTGGTGCTTCAGGACCTGTTGAGCGGCTACAGCTTCGATCCAGGCTTTGCGGCCGGCCGCAGCCACCTCCAGCACCTCACTGGCATCCTCGACGCGGCGTTGCAGGCTGGGGTCGAGTTCTGTCCAGCGGCCTTCTGCGATCAGCTGTTCGTTCTTCGGACCCAGCCGAGCCAAAGCACGGGCCAGATCGCGGTGCACCGTCCAGGCCATGCGAACAGCCACCTCCGTAGTGGGCATGGCAACACCCAGGGTGCTGGCTGGCGTCGCGGTGGCTGCACTGGTATTGGCCTGCTCCCACTTGAGCACGTCGGCATGGCCGCGCTTGAGCGCTCCCACCGCGTCGTTGGCCCGGCGCCAGTCGGCCTCCTGCGTCGGGCTGGCCGTCTGCGCAGCCAGCGCGAATGGGACGACCAACAGGCCTGCCACCAGCAGCTGGCTTGTGGCTCGATAACTGAACAAAGGTTTCACTGCAATCGCTCCTTTTGATGTGGATCAAGTGGTGCGGATTATGGCGAGGCGAGTTCGTCACTTCCCTGTCGGTCAGATTACAAAAATGTCAGCTTTTGTCGCGCCCGCCTCGATACGGGCATACTCGAGGTCAGGAGAACGTGAACGTGAAAATTCTGATCGTCGAAGATGAGCCCAAAGCGGGTGACTACCTCAGACAAGGCCTGCGCGAGGCCGGCTTTGCCGTGGACCTCGTCACCAACGGTGTGGACGGTCTGCACCATGGCCTGGAGGGGGACCACGATCTGGTGATCCTGGATGTCATGCTGCCAGGCATGGACGGGTGGCAGGTGCTCAAGAACCTGCGCAGCCAGGGACGGCAAATGCCCGTGCTGTTCCTCACGGCACGCGATCAGGTCGAGGACCGCGTCAAGGGCCTGGAATTGGGGGCAGACGACTACCTGGTCAAGCCGTTTTCGTTTGCCGAACTGCTGGCCAGGGTCCGGACGATTCTCAGGCGCGGCCGCACGGGTATGGAACCCACTTCGATGAAAGTCGCCGATCTGGAGCTCGACCTGCTGCGCCGGCGTGTGACCCGGTCCGGCAAACGCATCGATCTGACGGCCAAGGAATTCGGCCTGCTGGAATTGCTGATGCGCCGCCACGGCGAGGTGCTGCCGCGCACCCTGATTGCCTCCCAGGTATGGGATGTGAATTTCGACAGCGACACCAATGTGATCGAGGTGGCCATGCGGCGTTTACGGGCCAAGGTGGACGACCCCTTCGAGCCGCGGCTGATCCAGACTGTCCGGGGCATGGGCTACGTGCTGGAAGCGCCCGAGGGCACCCGCTGATGCCGGGACGGTTTTCTCTCACCGCACGCCTGACGGCGTTTTACACCCTGGTCTCGGCCTTGGTGCTGGTCGGGATGGGGCTGCTGGTGTCGCTGGCGACCGGGCGGCACTTCGTTGAACTGGACCGGGACTATCTGCATGACAAGATCGAGCTGGTCCAGAAAATCGTCCGGGAGTCGCCTTCACAGGCAGAGTTGTCCAGCCGATTGGACGAGTTGCTGGGCAGCCATCACGGGCTGTACATCGATCTGCGGCAAAGTGATCGGCTCGTGTATGGCCAGGAGGCTCCACGGTTCCCAGCCGACCTGCCCACAGCAGGTTCTGGCGCCGATCCGATGGACTGGGACGATGGCGGCCAGATGCTCAGGGGTCTGTCGGCCCGGTTCGAGGTGCCCATGTTGCCCTGGGCCACCTCACAGACAGCGTTGCAGTTGCGGATTGCTCTGGACACAGCGCACCACGCGCACTTCCTGCAAGCGCTTCGCCACACGCTGGCGCTGTACCTGCTGGGTGCCATCCTGGTCAGCGGCCTGCTGGGATGGTGGGCGGCGCGCAGAGGCCTGGCGCCGTTGCGGTTCATGAAGGAGCGCGCCATGACGGTGACTGCCCAGAAGCTGGACCAGCGCATGCCGGTGGACGCGGTGCCGGCGGAATTCGCCGACCTGGCACAGAGCCTGAACACCATGCTGGAGCGCCTTCAGGCCGACTTCGCGCGGCTGCAGGAGTTCTCCAGCGACCTGGCGCATGAACTGCGCACCCCCATCAACAACCTGCTCACGCAGACCCAGGTGTCACTGGCGCAGAAGCGGGACGCGAGCGCCTACCAGGACATCCTCGCCTCCAATGCAGAAGAGTTCCAGCGCTTGGCCCGCATGGTGTCCGACATGCTGTTTCTGGCCAAGACGGAACATGGCATCGAACTGCCTAACCCGGAGGCGATCGCACTGGAGCAGGAGACGCGGGCGCTGTTCGACTTCTACGATGCTGTGGCCGACGAGAAACGCATTCGTCTTTCGCTGGCAGGAGAGGCGGTGATCATGGGAGACCGCCTGATGGTCCGGCGCGCCATTGGCAATCTGCTGTCCAACGCCCTGCGGCACTCACCCGACGATGCCGATGTGAAGGTGGCGATCGAAAAGAAGGGCGCGGCCGTTGCGCTGTGCCTGACCAACACCGGGAACACCATTTCGGCCGACGTCCTGCCCCGGCTGTTCGACCGCTTCTTCCGGGTGGACAAGTCGCGCAGCCACCCGGACTCCGATGGCGCTGGCCTGGGCCTGTCGATCACCCAGGCCATCATGGCCGCCCATGGCGGCTCCGTGACAGCCAGTTCCAGCTACGGCGTCACCACCTTCTGCCTCATGTTCCCAGGCTCAGTTGCAGATTGACTGGAGCTTGGGATGTCCGGTCACGTCGATCGCGACCTTTCGGTCGGCAGGTTCGGGTGACCGCTCCCAGCCTTGTAGCGACATCGATACATTTCTCAACGAGCATGAGGCGGGAGTTGGCATGCAGCAAAGTCAAACGAACTCACGCCATCGGTTACATCCCGCTGCTGCTAGGTGGCATCGGCATGACACCATTTACAACACGACTTGAAACAGATCTTCCCCGTCTTTGATCCTTTGCACCAACGCAGACAAAACGCCAGCTCGAAGAGCACTGTAGATCACACTGCCGCCGCCCCAGTTGGCACGTTCTGAACGCAGCAAGGTGTGCAAATAGTGTCGGATACGTGGCAAGTTCATCCGATCCAAAACGCCTTCAGGGTCGCGCTCCACGGCATCCAGATCCGCATCGGGCGACAAGTCAGAGCACACAAACCCACAAGCGTAAACGCCAGAGCTGAACAGGTCGTACTCTGGCAAGCTGGTGAATTCGTCATCTACCTCTAGCGGCAGGTCACGGTGCGTCCTGACCCCAAAATGCGCCAGGGTTCTGCTTTCCAGAAAAGTACACAGTGCACACAGATGCTGTGTCTGGAATTCGTTGACCATGGACCGCTTGCTTGGGGCCTGTCGCTGAATGAGCGAAACAGATTTTTTCAAACTCGGTGGCGTCATCATTTCCCCCTGATTGCTTGTTTGTGGCGACCGATCACCGCACCACCCTGAACAAATCCCCCCACTGTCCCGCTTCAGCAGCTCGTAGGCTCCAGCACACACTCCAGGCGACGCAGCACGGCAAAGGGGAGGATGACGCGACCGAACTCGGATTGTTTGAAGTCACCGCGCAGGGTGTCGGCGATGTTCCAGATGTCGGAGGCGAGGTTTTGTTGGTTCATGGTGTCACTGTACAAGTCACGCGCAGAGGGCGGCACACGAACCATCCCCCTGCAAAAGCCAAGGCACCTCATGGGGTGCCGTTTTGATCGCATCGTACCGGGGTTTGGAACCCAAAACAGATGCCGGACCGATTCAGGTGTCTTGCAGGGTTACCAGCGCTGCGAACAGCCCAGTGCAGCGACGCAAGGCACCCCATGCTGATTCACGTCCTGCTACACCCAAAGCCATGGTGACCATGGCCAAAACTCTTCGTCCCTTGCTTGCACAGGTAGCTGGCCCGATGAAAAAAGTCAGCGATGGACAGTGGGTCAGACGCCTGGATACGGTAAACCGGCTGATTCGGAAAATGCACCAATCCTTCAGCATACCTTTCATCCAGGCCCATGGCACTGGCCCAAGCCGAGGTGATCCGCTTGAACAGGTTGTCATGCTCCGAGTCAAACCTCCCTAAGGTGAAGTAAGCATCACCATTGAGCAGCAAGGCAAAGTGGTAATGCACACGGCCATCGGCACCAACCTCACGCGCCCACACATAGCGCACCCGGGTCTGGTGCGCATAGCGATAGAGTTGACGGGCACACCTACGGTCATGCTCGATTTTCGCTCTCAGTGACGCGATAAATCGGGACATCACTTGGTTGGAGGTCAGCTCATCGCTGGCCAAGTAACCCTGCGGGAATCTCAGATCAAAACGGATGGCACAAGTCCGAGGATGGTCCTGCAGCGACTTGCACAAGGTGCGGTGTAGAGCCTCCAGATATTCGATTACAAATGGACCATGGACAGTCATCACGGGCAGACCTTGATAGGTACTGCCGTACATGAGGGATTGATTGCGGTTCAAGGGATTGACTTGAACATCGATGTTCGAGGTGGTGGACATGACTGCCACTTCCTTCCGTATTGGGGATGAATGCTGCATGAGCGTGGATGCAGCAGCAGGTGATGGATCAAGGTGTAGGTCTCACCTGGAGTGAGCCCTTGATCACTGCTTTGAGGCGGTCATGACCTTTGGGTCATGCCTATCAGACGTCATTTGCTTCTTTGACGTTCGAATGACACTTGATTGATGGTTCTACTTAGTAATACCAGAACAGAAAAACTTCACCCTTGAAAACATGGAAAAGTCGACGATGAATTGCTTGAAACAAAAGAATATCTGCCAGGCCATTCACTCCTGTAAATTATTTACGCAGAGGGCACATAAGCCCGTCAATCCACTCCCCGTTCACGAACCTTGTGCCGGCCGTCAAACTCACACCTGTTCCAGCACACTGCACGCCAGGCCAATGATTTGGCTTTGGAAACAGTGCCGTTCATTGCGCAGAGTCGAGCGCTGCATCGCATCAGATCCGCCAAGAGATAAACGTCTTTTCTACTTTGAAGATTCATTGATCAGAGGCTGCATGGTTGCTACAGAGCATGGGGCGGCCCATGTAAAAATTGACCACCCCTTCAATGCCAAACATGGAAATCAAGCTGGACTGGCCGATGCACGTGGCTGGCACACAAGAATGCAAGGCGCTACCAAACCGACCAACCCAGATGAACCACTGACTTACACGGATGATGCAGCGTCGGTACAAACGCGTGCCTGTGTCATGCCGAATCAGTGGAGGCTGAGCTGACGAATGGATGTCCGCCAGTTGAGGGCTCCAGACAGGGTTGGGTAGCCACGCATACACGGGATGTGTACAGACCTGGTTTGGCGCCCTCACCCAACCCCACCCAAGGTTTTAAGACGGTATGGCTGATGACCCCTCCAGTTGCCCTGAAAGGTACGTGGATGGGGACCACCCAGGGGGTGTCCTGCAGACAGCGCTGCGGAGAAAGATCGCGGCCCCAGGCATGGGTAAACCCGTGCGATTCTGCGACTTGTCGCATGGAATCGCACGGGTTTGTGGCTGGGCCATGGTCAAACGACCAGCATGCGGATGGTCCTGCGCTGATCAGATCTGGCCATAGATCTGCTTGCAGTTGATGTAGCGCTTGCGTCCTTGTCTGCCGATCCAGACTTTGCCGAGTCTTTCGAGGCGGCTCAAGGCCTCCTGAAATCGAGACACCGGTCGCACCGGCCCGCTGTGCAAGACAGCATTTCGGGGGGCCGTCTGGACGCCTCTGCTGAAGTAATGGGTGTGCAAGTAGTTCTCAAGGGCCAGCGCATCGATCTCGTCCTGAGGTGCACGGAACTGAGGCGAGAACAGTCGCTTGAACTCATGCAGATGCCACTCGACGATGCAGAGTGCGCGGTTCAGGGTGTCAAGGCTGATCTTTCCCTCCTCCTGGTTGATGTGGTGCAGGATTGCTGCCACACGACCTGCAATCTCCATCGCTTTGGAGGCAAAGTCCTTGATGTCATTCAGGTAACCCCAAGGCTGCAGCATGCCCTCTGTGGTGTTGACCATTTGGATCCAGCGCTCAGTGGCTTCGTCAGAAAACTCCAAGACATCCCTTGTAAAGGGCCCTGCGCTGATCTTTTCATCGTATTCAGCAAGCAGTGCAGCGATGCGCTGATGGAACTTTGGCAGTTCATGCCATGTGTTGTCGATGAAGTTGACAAAGCGAAAGCCCTGCGTGGATGTCGGTGATGCCACCAAGTTGCGTGCCCAAAAACCAGAGCCACGAGCGATTTCACCGTGTCGCTCGATGTACGCCATCAACACGCGAGGCTGCACCATCACGCTGAGCGTGACTCGGGGGTTCCTCACAACCACGTGTGTATCGCCCGCTCGGTCGAAGGCAAGCACACGAGCACCGTCCCAGGCGCTGTTTTTGAGACCGAGTTGTCCCATTGCACCGCCCTTCAAGACGATCTCACCCTCGTCAGTGGCCAGCATGATCGACTCACCATCGCCTTCAATGGCCTCCATGAAAGCACGATCCGTCAGACTCTGGCGCATGAACCTGCGCTGGCGTGGCTGGCTGGGCTCTGCCTTCAGGTGCGTCAAGAGCTGCTCCTTCAGACCCTCGACCGGTTGGTTCTTCGTCAAGGCTCTGGCAATGGCACGCTCCAGTCCCTTTGTGGTCGCAGCCCACACTCGTTTATCGACCCTGTACTGCGCGAGAGCACTTTCGTACCGACCGGCACGTGCTTCATCCAAGGCATGCATGGGTGCAGAAATGAGGTTGTCGACAGAGGTCTTGCGGTCACCTGATTCCGCGAGACACAACAGGTTCAGCGAAACGGGTCTTACCTGTCCACTGGGCAACCTCACGTCGATCAGCCCCTGACAAGCCACAGCCATGGTGGCGAGGGTAGAAATGGCGATCAAAGCATCTGGTGCCTGGACTTTGCTCTGAACTTCACGGATCGTTCGACTGGTCATCAAGTGGAACGCATCGATGGGGTAAGGGGCGGAGGAAGTTTGAAAGTGGTTCATGTTCGGCTTCAAGAATGGCGAGACCACACCAGTGGCGGTGGAATGACGGTCCCAGGGATGAAAAGGCTGTCCAACACCCTTCAAGGGTGTTGATCGATAGGGGTGCGTTCCACAACTATGCGGATGCACTCACCGTGGACGTAGGCTGGGAGCGCGATGGGTCGGTTGATGGCAAGACTTCGCCGCGACGTTCCGCCTCTGCTTGAAGAAGGGCGTTGAATTTCGCCGGCGACAGTGTCAGACCGTGCTCTTTCAGCGCAAAGATCAGTGCATTCTTGGGCACTTTGCGGTCCAGTGCCTCTCGGATGTCCTCGTAGACCTTCGCGAAGTGCATTTCGGTTGCGGTCTTTTGACGTGGCTGCAGCGACCGGAGAGCCGCAGAGATCGCTGCTATGTCGACAGACTGGGGCAACTTGGAGTTGTTCTGTGCTTTCATGCTTGGTCTCCCACCGCCAGTCCAGCGATCCAGCTGTCCACCATGTCTTCTCGGAAGCCAATGGCCCTGCTTCCAAGTCGGATCGCTGGCGGGAACTTCGGGTCGAAGTACGGGGACTCGCGCCGCATGCGCAGGTATACACTTGATCGCGACAGGCCTGTGCGCTGCAGAAGTTCGTGCAAGCGAAGCACGCGCAACGGTCGGGCAGGCGGGTAAGTGACGTCGCAAACGCTCCGATCCACGACCGACTTGGCGTTGTGGGTGAGCGGGTGGAAGCGCCCTTGTGTGGGCGTATGCTGGACGAAATTTGACATTACTAGGCTCCTTTGAATCCCGCAAAATTGCGGGGGCCTATGTAATGTCTCGCTGCAACCTGGGTTGCAGTCCAGTGCAACGGGTTGCAGCCTTTGAAGGGTCTAACCTCTTGTGCGGTGACTACCGCGAAGGTCTTTTACAGGACACGTCAAGCTTTCTGCTTGCCTTGGCGTTCAAGTTCTTGCTGCAGCTTCTTTTGATAAAACTGCCGGCTGATACCGAATTTTTCCGTCACTTGCTTCCAAGTATGGTTCTTCTTGTATTCGGTTATCTCGTGAAGCTCTTCAGAGGTCCAGCGCACCGTCAGGCCATCTTGGGCATGTGATCGCCTGGAAGTGCCCGACGGCTCCCCAGCTTCTTGATTTTGAAGTTGAGCGTTGTCTGCTTGATCCGCCAAGGTAATGGATGCATTTGAAGCAGCTGCCACCTTCAGCCCGCAGCGCTCAACGATATAACGAACCACATCCTCGCGCCGCAACAGCGTGGTGGGTTCGCAGATTGTGACCCTCAGGTGCTTGCTGTCGATTGCCGCAATCCTGTTTTCCAGTACTTCTTGATGCAGGCCGTCTCTGTGTCGGGCTGCTAATTCAAGCCTTTTAATTTTTTCCGAGAAGACAGTGACCTCGCTCGGTTGAGCGGGTATGACTGGCGTCCAAGTAGGGCGATCAGCGCTTGGCAGCTGCCGACAGGCGCGCCGAAACTTGACGATCTCTCGCTTCGGCATGTTTCCGTGCAGTGCGGGGAGTTGAGGCAAGATGCGGGACAGCAGGTCGCGATCACTTTGATTGATGGCAACAGGTATCCACGGCTTTTCGTTCACGTGTCTAGCGATCAACTTCGTTTTAATCAAGTCAATCCCAACCAAGTGCCTTTGGTCTGGCACAAGGGCAGCCGCGATACGAAGTGACACGTGCACGACTGTGACCCACTCGGCGTCATCAAGAACAACTTCATTCATTCCAATTTGCTTACCCATCGACAGACTCTGACACCAGTACATTTGGCCAACAAACGACCCGTTCAGAAGTGATTGCGCCGCTCGGCAGCCACTCCCCTCTAATGAAGATAACACAGCAGATTGCGGAGCTCGCCATCGGTACGCGTGAAAGCCTGCCACCATGGAGAACTGGCCCGACAGGGAGGCGCTGGTGAACTTCAGGGTGGCCCCTCGCTAGTGTGGCGTGTTGAGGGTTGGCAGTGGAAAGGGCCAGGACACATGGGTCCGGCTTGCATCAAAGTCTGTGGCCCATCGAAGCAAGCATTTTTAGGTACACGCTTAGGTACACAAGGAAGAAAATGACTTGGCTCTCCCCTATGAAAACCTCCTGCTTTCAAGCTTCTGCATTGGGCCACAGGCACTTCAGCCCTTGCGTTTACCGACGCCCGTTCCGCGCTCCCACCAGTCGCCCCCAAACTGGCCCTGCAGCCAGTCGATGAACTGCGTGACCTTGGCCGGCACCATGCGGGGCGACGGGTACACCGCGTGGATTTCCTGCTGCGGCAGTTGCCATTGCGCCAGCAGGGGCGTCAGCACCCCCTTGCGCAGCGATTCTTCCGCCACGTAGCGCGGCAGCGCGGCCACGCCCATGCCTTCGCGCGCGGCCACCAGCAGGGTGGACAGGTTGTTGGAGCGCAACTGCCCGCGCACCGGCACCGTGGCGGACCGCCCCTCGGCGCCGCTGAACTGCCAGCGCGCGTCGCCCTGCACGGTGCTGTAAATCAGCGCGTCGTGGTCTTTCAGGTCTTTCGGTGACGCGGGGGTGCCACGCTGCGCCAGGTACTCCGACGACGCGACCACCACCCAGGGGTTGAGGCCGAGGTAGCGCGAACCCAGGGTTGAGTCGGCCAGGGGGC
>CAZSZN010000101.1:0-10416 GCA_964610405.1 uncultured Macromonas sp.
CAAGGGCCGGGCGGCACCAGCTACTCGGTGCCCATCCAGACGCTGCTGTTCTTCACCGCCCTGTCCTTCCTGCCGGCGGTGCTGTTGATGATGACGTCGTTCACCCGCATCGTCATCGTGCTATCGCTGATGCGGCAAGCGCTGGGCACCCAGTCGGCGCCGCCCAATCAGGTGATCGTCGGGCTGTCGCTTTTCCTGAGCCTGTTCGTCATGGGCCCCACGCTGGACCGCGTGTACGACAGCGCCTACAAACCCTACACCGAAAACGCCATCGCCTTTGACGAAGCGGTGCGGCGTGCCGAAATCCCGATGCGCGAATTCATGACCAAGCAAACCCGGCAGTCGGACTTTGAGCTGTTTGCCCGGCTGGGCAAGCTCGGCCCCGAGGTGACGGTGGAGCAGGCGCCTTTGCGTGTGCTGGTGCCCGCCTTCGTCATCAGCGAGCTCAAAACCGCGTTCCAGATCGGCTTCATGATCTTCATTCCGTTTCTGGTGATCGACATGATCGTCGCCAGCGTATTGATGTCGCTGGGCATGATGATGCTGTCCCCCGTGCTGGTGGCCCTGCCCTTCAAGCTGATGCTGTTCGTGCTGGCCGACGGCTGGAACCTGCTGGTGGGCTCGCTCGCCGCCAGCTTCGCCACCTGAACCCGGAGGCTCACATGGAAGCGCAAGCCGTCCTCACCATTGGGCAAAACGCCCTCTTCATCTTGCTGATGGTGGCCGCTCCCCTGCTGGGGACCGTGCTGGTGGTGGGCCTGGTCATCAGCCTGTTCCAGGCGCTCACGCAGATCAACGAGGCCACCTTGTCCTTCGTGCCCAAACTGGTGGCTGCGGTGGCGGTGTTCGCGCTGGCCGGCCCGTGGATGCTGACCACGCTGGTGGACTTCATCCGCCGCATGCTGATGGCCATCCCCGACTACGCGGTCTGACGGCGCATGGTCACCTTCAACGAGGCCCAGCTGATGGCGTGGGTCTCGCCCATTTTCTGGCCGTTTTTGCGGGTGTTGGCGGTGTTTGCCAGCGCGCCCGTGTTCTCGGCCCGGTCGGTGCCGATGCGCACCAAAATCGGGCTGGCGTTTGTCATCGCCGTCTGCTTGCAACCTGCCCTGCCCGAGCCGCCCATGCTGTCGCTCAACAGCTCGGCCGCCTTCGGCGCGGTGGTGCAACAACTTTCGATCGGTTTGGCCATTGGGCTGGCGGTGCGCATCGTGTTCTCGGCGGTCGAGATGGCCGGTGAAATCATCGGTCTGCAAATGGGTCTGAACTTCGCCGGCTTTTTCGACCCCAGCACCAACTCGCAATCCAGCACCGTGGGGCGCTTCTTCGGCAACAGCGCCATGCTGCTGTTCATCGTCATGAACGGGCATTTGCTGCTGATTCAGGCGGTGGCGATGAGCTTTCAAACCTTCCCGGTGGGAGACGATGCCCTCGGTGCCGTGCGCAGCATGCGCCTGTACGAGCTGGGCGGACTCATCTTCTACTACGGCCTGTGGATCGCGCTGCCCATGATCGGCATGCTGCTGTTCGTCAACGTGGTGATGGGCATCATCTCGCGCATCGCGCCGCAAATGAACGTGTTCGCCATCGGCTTTCCGCTCACGTTGTCGGTGGGGCTGCTGGGCATAGCCTTCACCCTGCCCATGCTGGACCGGCCGGTGATGCAGCTGATGCAGGTGATCGCCGACCTGTTCGGCGTCAACTGAACCTGCCGCCGGCCGCTCACACCAACTGGTTGCGGATGGCGTACACCGTCAGTTCGGCGTTGTTGGTCAAACCCAGCTTTTCCAGCACCCGCGCACGGTAAACGCTGACCGTCTTGGGGCTGATCATCAGTTCCTCGGCAATCTGCGACAGTTTTTTGCCCGACGCAATTTTCTTCAGGGTCTGCAGCTCGCGCTCCGACAGGCTGTCGTGCAGCTCGGCCCCTTCGGGCGCGTTCAGGTGGTTGGCCAGCAACTCGGCGATTTCGGCCGTGATGTACTTGCGCCCCTGCGACACCGTGCGCACCGCCGCCAGCAGGGCGGACGGGTCGCCCCCCTTGTTCAGGTAACCCATGGCCCCTGCCTTCAGGCAGCGGATGGCGTACTGGTCCTCCGGGTACATGGAGACCATGACGGTGCGCACCGGGTTCTGCTCCTCTTGCAGCACGGCCAGGATTTCCAGGCCACTGCGACCGGGCAGGTCCACGTCCAGCAGCAACACGTCGGGCTTGTGTTGGCGCAACGCTTCGCGCAGGCTGGCGTAGCCGTCGGCTTCGCCCAGCACCTGAATGTCGGTCGCTTCCATCAGCGTATCGCGCACACCGCGACGCACCACCGCGTGGTCGTCACACAACACCACCTTGATCATTCCACACTCTCCGTTTCGGGGGCCGCGGCGCCGTTCAGCGGCACCGAGAGGATCAGCGTCATGCCCTGGCCGGGTGCGGTCACCACATCCAGCCAGCCGCCCACCGTCTGCGCACGCTCTTTCAGCCCCAGCAAACCGAACGACTGGAGCTTGGCCAAGGCTTCGGGGCCGGCACCGCAGCCATTGTCCGCGATCTCCAGGGTCAAAAAGTCCTCCAGATCGCTCACCTCAATGCGCACTTCGGTGGCCTGGGCGTGCTTCAACACATTCGTCAACGCTTCCTGCACCGTGCGGTAGGCTGCCATTTCCACGCGCGGCTCCAGCGCCTGGCGCAAGCGTCCCTGCAATGGCACCGTCAAGCCAGTGCGCTCGGCAAAGGTGCGGGTCAACCATTGCAACGCAGGCATCAGGCCCTGGTCCAGCACCGCCGGGCGCAGGTTGCGCATGATGCGCTGGCTCGCACCCAAAGCGTGTTCGGCCATCGCCAGCGCCGCTTGCACATGGCGTTGCGCTTCGTCGTCCAGCGCACGGCGGGCCAGCCAGGCCAGGTCCAGCTTCACCGCCGCCAGAGCGCCGCCGATGTCGTCGTGGATTTCACGGGCAATGTCGGCGCGTTCCCGGTCGATACTGGCTTGCAAATGCTCGGTCAGGTCCACCAGCCGTTGGCGCGAATCGGCCAGCTCGCGCGCGGCCTGCGCCTGCGCACGCCGCGAATCGGCCAGTTCCAGTGCGCGTTGCAACACCTGCGGCAAGCGCGCCAGGTGGTGCTTGTCCACATAGTCGCTGATGCCCTGCACCATGGCGTCCGCCACCGTGGCCTCACCAATGGCGCCCGACACCAGCACAAACGGCAACTCCATGCCTTGCGCCCGCAACCAGGCCCAGGCGTCCATGCCGCAAAAGCCGGCCAGGTGGTAATCGGCCAGCACCGCGTCCACCGGTCCGGCCCGCACCGCTGCTTCAAAATCGTCCAGCGTGTCCACCAAGGTGACGTGGCAAGGCAGCTCGCTGCGGCGCAAAACGCGCGCCACCAGGTCGTGATCGGCCGGGTTGTCTTCGAGGTGAATGAGGTGCAAATCGGTCAAAAGCTCACCCTTGAATCAGGTTGGGGCCCAAAATGACACCACAACTTGACGGTATTTTGAGCGATATCAGGTTCTCACCCTAGTCTAGACCGTCCCGGGCGCTTATATTTGCAGGTAATGACAAACAGGGTCCCGGTAGATACAGACCATGCAAGAACAACCCGCTGAGCCCCATCAGAAGCGTCGCTGGCCCCGCGAGGAAGTCACCACGGTGGCGCCTTTGCCCGAGCGGCTGGACGATTTCGCCGTGGCCATGGACGTCACGGTCGTGGCCGACCTGCAAGACTCGCTGCTGGTGGCCATGAACGACCTCAAGCGCCTGGAAGGTCTGCTGGACCATGCCACCGCCAACCTGTTGGACCGTTTCAACACGGCCATGCAGGCGCTGGAAGCCCTGCCGCAAACCGAGCAATACCAGGACATCCGCCAGGCGCTGCACCAGGCGGTGACCGAGTTGCAGTTTCACGACATGGCCAACCAGTTGCTGGTGCACACCGGCAAGGTGCTCAAGGGCTGCGCCTACAGCCTGGCCGAGCAGGCCATGGAGCCCGAAGAAGACGAAGTCGGCGTGGTGGTCACGCTCTTGCCGCAAAATCCGAACCCAGTGACCCAGAGCGAGATGGACGCCGGCTCCGTCGAACTCTTCTGACACCCCGCACAAGCATCAACCGATTCAGCTGACAAGGTACACCCATGCATTCGATTCTCGCCGTTGACGACTCCGCATCCATGCGCAAGATGGTCTCATTCACCCTGGTGGGGGCCGGCTTCCAGGTGGTGGAAGCGGTCGACGGTATCGACGCGTTTGAAAAAGCCCAGAAACAGTCGTTCGACCTGGTGCTGACCGACCAGAATATGCCCCGCCTGGACGGCATCGGCCTGGTGCGCAAATTGCGCGAACACCCCAACTTCAAGGCCACACCGATCCTGATCCTGACCACCGAGTCCAGCGATCAGATGAAACAAGCCGGGCGCGCGGCCGGGGCCACCGGCTGGTTGGTCAAGCCGTTCGATCCGAACCGGCTGATCGAGGTGATCAACAAGGTCATCCGCTGATCGTCCCGCCACGCCCACCGCAGAACACCGCGAAGTCCACCAGAGAACCAGCCCATGGCAGACGACAAGAACGACGGCTTCGACCTGACCCAGTTCTACCAGATCTTCTTTGAAGAAGCCGGCGAGAACCTGGAGCAGATGGAACAACAGCTCCTGAACCTCGACCTGGAAACAGTGGACGACGAAGAGCTGAATGCGATTTTCCGCTGCGCCCATTCCATCAAAGGCGGGGCCGCCACTTTCGGCTTTGAAGACGTGGCCGAACTGACGCACCAGATGGAGTCGCTGCTGGACAAGCTGCGCCGCCACGAACTGACCCCGACCGCGCCGATGGTGGACGTGCTGCTGGAGTCGTCAGACGCCCTGAAGGGTTTGCTGGCACGCCACCAGGGCCTGGGCGGTGAGCCACCCGAAACTTCGGGCTTGGTGCAGCGGATTCGGGTGCTGGCCTCGGGCGGTCAACCCGCCGCAGCGCCAGCTCCGGTGCCTGCGCCGCCGCCCCCACCGCCTCCGGCTGCGGCCCCTGCGCCCACCGCTGGCGGCATGCCGGCTGCCGCGCCCCCCGGTGCTCGCCGCCAGTTGCGTGCCGTCATCGGACCGCTGGACCACCCGGAGCAGGCTGACGCGATCAAGGAACTGTTCCGAGACATCGAAGGGCTGGGCACCATCACTGGCGAAAGCCAGGACAACGGCTGCAAGGTGTACGACATCGACACCACCAGCACCGATGACGACCTGCTGGACCTGTTCGCCTTCCATGTGGCGAAAGACAAGATCGCCCTGAACCCCGCTGGAGCCACTGCGCCTGCAGCGGCCCCAGTGCACGATGCGGCAGGTGCGATCGACCACAGCCACGACATCATCGAACAAGGCTATGGCCTGTTCGCAGGTGCTCCAGGCAGCCCGGTGGCCTCGACCGTGAAGTCCGCCAGCGGCGCGCCCATGCCCGCCGAAGACTTGGTACAGGGCTATGGCCTGTTCCCGGGTGCGCCGGGCAACCCCTTGACGCCCCAGGCCCACGCCGACATCGTCCACTCCGAAAGCGGCGTCACCACGGCCATGGCCGCCAGCTCGGCCGCCCCTGCCGAATCCAAAGCACGCGAGACCGCCAAGGCGGCACGCACGGCCTCCACCGCCCAGCTCGAAACCACGACCCTGCGGGTGTCGGTCAGCAAGATCGACCAGCTCATCAACCAGGTGGGCGAATTGGTGATCACCCAGGCGATGCTGGCCCAGAACAGCCGGGCGCTGGACGCCACGCTGAACCAGCAACTGCTGGCTGGCCTGGCCGATCTGGAGCGCAACACCCGCGACCTGCAGGAATCGGTCATGTCCATCCGCATGATCCCGATGTCGGTCGTCTTCAGCCGCTTCCCGCGCATGCTGCGCGATCTGGCCGGCAAGCTGGGCAAGAAAGTGGAGCTGATCACACACGGCGAGGCGACCGAACTCGACAAAGGCCTGATCGAGAAAATCACCGATCCGCTGACCCACCTGATCCGCAACAGTTGCGACCACGGGGTCGAGCTGCCCGACGTGCGAGTGGCCAGCGGCAAGCCGGAAACGGGCACCATCACCCTGTCCGCGGCGCACCAGGGCGGCTCCATCCTGATCGAGGTGCGCGACGACGGCAAAGGCCTGAACCGGCAGAAGCTGATTGAAAAGGCCCGCTCCAAAGGCATTCCGGTGACGGACGACATGCCAGACCAGGATGTGTGGCAACTGATTTTCGCCCCTGGTTTCTCCACCGCCGAGGTGGTGACCGATGTGTCCGGCCGCGGCGTGGGCATGGATGTGGTGAAAAAGAACATCGCGGCCCTGGGCGGCTCGGTGGAGCTGGATTCCTCCGAAGGCTTTGGCATGAGCGTGAAGGTGCGCCTGCCACTGACGCTGGCCATCATGGACGGCATGACGGTGCGGGTGGCCGAAGAGGTCTACATCCTGCCGCTGTCGTCGGTGGTCGAGTCGTTCCAGGTGGAGGCCAAAGACATCAACACCGTGGCGCAAAACGCCCAACTGGTGAAGGTGCGCGACGAATACATGCCGGTGATCGACATCGACCGGGTGTTCTCGGTGCCACGCCAGGCGGGTGACACCTCGGCCAACAGCATCATGGTCGTGATCGAGGCCGATGGCACCCGCGTGGCCTTGATGGTGGACGAGCTGCTGGGTCAGCAACAGGTGGTGATCAAGAACCTGGAGTCCAACTACAAAAAGGTGCGTTACGTGTCCGGCGCCACCATTCTGGGCGACGGCAGCGTCTCGCTGATCCTCGACACCTCGTCGCTGGTGCGCCGCGCCCGTCAGTAACGCCTCAACTCCGCACGCTGCTGCCCACGCGCCATGGCCCATGAAGACGCTTCCGCCATCCAGAACCGGGAATTTGCCTGGACGACGACCGACTTCACCCGCATCAAAGACCTGATTTACCGCCACGCGGGCATCAGCCTGCACGACGGCAAACAGGCCATGGTGTACAGCCGGATCGCCCGGCGCCTGCGCGAGACCGGCCACCAGAGCTTCAAGGACTACCTGGAGTGGCTGGAGCGTGGGAACGACGCGCAGGAGTGGCAGGAATTCGTCAACGCGTTGACGACCAACCTGACCTCCTTCTTCCGCGAAAACCACCACTTCATCGAGCTGTCGCGCCTGGTGCGCGAAAGCCCGTCGCGCGATTGGAAAATCTGGTGCAGTGCCGCCTCCACCGGCGAGGAACCCTATTCCATCGCCATCACCATGGCCGAAGCGCTCGGTCTGAGCGGACGTTTTCAGATTTGGGCCAGCGACATTGACACCAAGGTATTGAACACCGCCTCGCGCGGGGTCTACAAGCTCGAAGGCCTGAAGAACCTGACCCCGGACCAGTTGCGCAAATATTTCCTCAAGGGCACCGGTCACAACGGCGGCCTGGCGAGGGTGCGGCCCGAGCTGCAAAAGCACATCCAGTTCTTCACCCTCAACCTGATTGAAGAACATTGGTCGTTGCGCGAAGAGTTCGACGTGGTGTTCTGCCGCAACGTGATGATCTACTTTGACAACCCGACACAACGTCAGGTGCTGGGCCGCATACACCGGTTGATGAAACCCCAGGGCACCCTGTTCGTGGGCCATGCCGAGAACTTCAGCGATGCGCGCGCGCTGTTTGCGCTGCGAGGCAAAACCATTTACGAAAAAGTCTGAATCCCATGCATCGCAGCCCTTCGTACCTGCAGAACCTCAAGAGCCAGCCTCGAAAACCGGGGGAGGCGTCGTTCTTCTTCCACGACCAGCATTTCAAGTACAACGCCGCCAAGGTGCTTCCGGGGGAATACTTCGTTTCCAACGAAGACGTGGTCATCATGACGGTGCTGGGCTCCTGCATTGCGGCCTGCATTTGGGACTCGCGGCTGCGCATTGGCGGCATGAACCACTTCATGCTGCCCGAGGGCGGGGCCGACACCTCGGGCCGCTACGGCTCCTACGCGATGGAACTGCTGATCAACGAACTGGTGAAAAAGGGTTCTTCGCGCGAGTACATGCAAGCCAAGGTGTTTGGCGGCGGCGCGGTGATTTCGGGCTTCACCACCATGAACGTGGGCGAACGCAACACCAAATTCGTGCTGGACTACCTGGCCACCGAACGCATTCCGGTGGTGTCCAAAGACGTGCTGGACATCTACCCGCGCAAGGTGGTGTTCTTCCCGGTCACGGGCAAGGCCATGGTCAAGCGCCTGGCACACGCCCACCCCGAAACGCTGGAAACCCAGGAACGTCAGGGCGTGGCCACCAAGGTGGTCCAGTCCACCGCTGGCGGCTCGGTCGATCTGTTCTGACGCGTGGTTGGGCGAGACATGCAAAAAATCACGGTGGTGGTGGTGGACGATTCGGCGCTGGTGCGGAGTCTGCTGACCGAAATCATCAACAAACAACCCGACATGACCTGCATCGGCGCGGCCAACGACCCGTTGCAGGCGCGCGAGATGATCCGGGAACTGAACCCCGACGTCATCACGCTGGATGTGGAAATGCCCAAGATGGACGGGCTGGAGTTTTTGTCGCGCCTGATGCGGCTGCGCCCGATGCCGGTGGTGATGGTGTCCACCTTGACGGAGCAAGGCGCCGAGACCACCCTGCGTGCGCTGGAAATGGGCGCGGTGGACTTTGTGGCCAAGCCCCGCATTGGGGTGTCGGCCGGACTGCGCGAACTGGGTGACGACATTGTGGAGAAAATCCGCATTGCCAGCCGTGCGCGGGTCTCGCGCCATCTGGCTCCACCCCCGGCTCCGCTGGCCAGCCCGCGCGCCGAAACGGCCGCATGGGCGCCAGCAACCAGAGCACCCGCCCCCATGGCGCGCCTGTCCACCGAGAAAATCATCTGCATTGGCGCCTCCACCGGCGGCACCGAAGCCATCAAAGACATTCTGGTGCAGTTCCCAGCCGACGCCCCGGCGATCGTCATCACCCAGCACATGCCGCCGGGTTTTACCACCAGCTTTGCCGCGCGGCTCGATTCCCTGTGCAAGATCCACGTGAGCGAAGCGCGGGACGGCCAGCGCATCCTGCCGGGTCACGCCTACATCGCACCGGGCGGCACGCAATTCCACATCGAACGCAGCGGGGCCAACTACGTGGCGGTGGTGGACGACGCCCCGCCAGTGAACCGGCACAAACCCTCGGTCGAGGTGCTGTTCAAGTCATGCGCTCGGGTGCTGGGCCCCAACGCGATCGGCATCATGCTGACCGGCATGGGCGGCGATGGCGCCAGCGCCATGAAAGAAATGCGCGACGCGGGTGCTTACAACTTCGCCCAGGACGAGGCGAGCTGCGTCGTGTTCGGCATGCCCAAAATGGCGATCCAGCACGGCGCCGTGCACGAAGTGTTGCCGCTCAAGCAAATTGCCCAAGCGGTGATGGAAAAGCTCAGCCACGCGGGTGGCGTGCGCCACCGCATTTGAGCCAGCAGGGTCAGATCAGTTTGTCCACGGTCGACCCGGGCGGCTGAACGTCACCACCAGCGGTGCGCACGTAGGTGTCGGTGGCTTCAATGGCACGTTCGCTCGGCACTTCGGGCTGGGGCGCCAGCACCTCGGCCCGCGCCGCCGCCGCCGCACGGGCTTCTTCGCCGATCAGCACATCCACCGCTGCCCGGCTGGCTTTCCACATGTTGGGCAGCAACTCGTTGATTTGCAGGTCCAGCGCCTCGCGCGCCGGGGATTTGACCTCGCGGGGCAACTCGCCTTTGAAGCGTTGCGCCGCTTCCGCCTGAGCCCGGGCTTCGGCCTGAGCGCGTGCCTGGGCACTGGGGTCGGCCTGTTCGCCCTCGGCCACGCGCTGTGGATTCTCTTGCGCCTGGGCTTGGGCAGCATCGCGCACCGGGTTCACGCCTTCGGCGCCCTCGGCGGCGTCACCCTGCGCTCGGTTCACCGCCACGGCGGCCACCGCCGACGCCGCCACCTCGCCCACACGCTCGGGCGCCGCAGCATTGTTGCGCACCCGCACCGACGCCGACTCCCCAGTGGGGTTCACCGGCGGCAACGACGATGGTTTGTACACAGGCTCCGCCCGGCCACCCTCGCCGCCCGAAGAAACGGCCACGGTCACCCCCACGTTCTCGGGCGAGACCGTGTTGCTGGGTTTCACAGGCACCACCGGCTGGACTTTCACGGTGGGCGCCTGCTGGGGCAAAGGCGCAACGGCGATAGACGAAATGTTCAACATGGCGAACTCCTTTGCGGAGCACCCTAGAGACGGGATTACCGCTTTCCATCGTTCTATCGGACGGGTTGGGACAAACTTTAGGGACGACTGCGAAAAATTTCAAGCAATGCGTCCAAGTAAAATCCAAACACACATAACTTACCGAGGCAAGCAATGTCCGTGATCCCCTCCATGTCCGACCGCGACGGCAAAATCTGGATGGATGGCCAGATGGTCGATTGGCGCG
>CAZSZN010000102.1:0-10318 GCA_964610405.1 uncultured Macromonas sp.
AACTTGCCCTGTGTACCCCAGCTGTAATGACAGACTCGTAAAGATCGCCCACCGTTTTCAGGGTCTCCTCATCATCGCCAGAGACCACTTTCACGATTTTGGTGATAGTGCGCTCCTTGTCACCTGGATTAACACGCTCCGGGCTGTAGCCGACGTGGAAATCTTGCCGCCACTTCATACCAGAATGCTGTTCTAGCAGCGGAATGCATACCTCTTCTGTGGCGCCCGGGTAGACCGTGGATTCATACACTACGATGGCTCCCTTTTTCATGTGCTGGCCTACCGTTGTGGATGAGCCAACCAAAGGAGAAAAGTCTGGGATGTGAGCCTCATCGACGGGGGTGGGCACCGCCACAACAATGATGTCGGCCTCAGAAATCACTGCCGGGTCAGTCGATACCGTCAGCTTTGTTGCTGCTTTCAGGCTCTCCGGACTTACTTCACCTGTAGGGTCACAATGGTTTCTGTAGCTCGCAATCTTGGCCTCGGAAAGGTCGTAGCCTAGAGTTCGATAATTTTTGCCAAATTCAACGGCGAGTGGCAACCCAACGTAACCCAGCCCAACCACGGCAACAACTGTGTTCTCTGTGATTGTCATGATTCTCAAACCTTGAAGTAATCGCGATACCAAGCGACGAACCGGGCAATACCGTCATGCACGCTCGTCGCAGGTTTATAGTGGAACTGATCGACAAGATCTTCGACATCGGCATATGTGTCGGGCACATCACCGGCTTGCAAGGGCAAAAGGTCCATTGCCGCCTTTTTACCCAGCGCACTTTCAAGAGCTCCGATGTAGTCCATGAGTTCCACGGGGCTGTTGTTGCCAATGTTGTAGACACGCCAAGGCGCCTTACTGGTGCCGGGATCAGGGAGGGCGCCGTTCCATTCGAGATTGGGTGGGGCAGGACGATCGAGGACCCGAATGACGCCTTCAACAATGTCGTCGATGTAAGTGAAATCCCGCCGGTGTTTGCCATAGTTGAAGACCTGGATGGGTTCACCAGCCAGGATAGCCTTGGTGAACTTGAACAAGGCCATGTCGGGCCGGCCCCAAGGGCCATAGACGGTGAAGAAGCGCAGGCCTGTGGTGGGCAAGTTGTAGAGATGGCTGTAGGTGTGAGCCATCAACTCATTGCTTTTCTTGCTGGCAGCATAAAGGCTGAGCGGGTGGTCAACGTTTTGGTGGACTGAGAAAGGCATGGCGATGTTGGCGCCATAAACACTGGAACTGCTGGCATACACAAGATGTTCCACGCCATTGTGTCGGCAGCCCTCGAGGATGTGGGCGAAGCCGACGATGTTGCTATCAATGTAGGCGAGCGGGTTTTCGATGGAGTAACGTACGCCAGCTTGTGCTGCCAGATTGACCACTCTCTGGGGCTTGTATGTTGCAAAACAATCGTAGATTGCCTTTCGATCTGCAAGATCGATTCTCAAATGTGTGTATTTGGGATGGTTTGCAAAGCGCCCAAGACGAGCCTCTTTAATGGCCGGGTCGTAATAGTCGTTATGGTTGTCAATGCCAATGACGGTATCACCACGTGCAAGAAGACGTAAAACGAGTGTGGAGCCAATAAATCCAGCTGCCCCGGTAACCAGTACTTTCATCGCTTATCCAATCATTTCTGCTGTAAATTCATTGCTCAATCACTGCAAAACAAATCCCGCGTGTACACCTTGTGCAGCACATCGGCCAAATCGGGATGCTGGCGATTGGTCAGAATCACGTCGGCCTGCGCCTTGAACGACGCCAGGTCGCGCACCACCGGGGAATTAAAAAAATCGTCGCCAGGCAGGGCCGGCTCATACACCACCACCGCAATGCCTTTGGCCTTTATGCGCTTCATGATGCCCTGAATGGCGCTGGCACGGAAGTTGTCACTGCCCTGCTTCATGACCAGCCGATAGATACCCACGGTGCGGGGCTTGCGCGCCAGAGCCTCTTGGGCAATGAAGTCTTTGCGGGTGGTGTTGGCCTCGACGATGGCGTGAATGAGGTTCTGCGGCACGTCGCGGTAGTTGGCCAGCAATTGCTTGGTGTCTTTGGGCAGGCAGTAGCCGCCGTAGCCGAAGCTGGGGTTGTTGTAGTGGGCGCCGATACGCGGATCGAGGCAGACGCCGTCGATGATCTGCCGCGTGTCCAGGCCGTGGGTGGCGGCGTAGGTGTCGAGTTCGTTGAAGTAGGCCACGCGCATGGCGAGGTAGGTGTTGGCGAAGAGCTTGATCGCCTCGGCCTCGGTGCTGTCGGTGAACAGCACGGGGATGTCTTGCTTGATCGCGCCCTCTTGGAGCAGTCGGGCGAAGGTCTCGGCCCGCACCGAGCGCTCACCAACGACGATGCGCGAGGGATGCAGGTTGTCGTACAGGGCGCGTCCTTCGCGCAGGAACTCGGGCGAGAAGATGAGGTTGTCGCAACCGAGCTCGGCCTTGAGTTTGGCGGTGTAGCCCACGGGTACGGTGGACTTGATGACCATCACCGCCTGCGGGTTGATGGCTAGCACATCGCGCACCACGGTCTCGACGGTCTTCGTATTGAAGGTGTTGGTCTCGGGGTCGTAGTCGGTGGGGGTGGCGATGATGACAAATTCGGCGCCTTCATAGGCCTCGCGCTTGTCCAACGTGGCGAGCAGGTTCAGCTGCCTGTGCTGGAGGTAGTCCTCGATCTCGGCATCCACGATGGGCGAGGCCTTGCGATTGAGCATTGCCACCCTCTCGGGGACGATGTCAAGTGCGACCACCTCGTGATGCTGCGCAAGCAAGACTGCGTTGGACAGCCCGACGTAGCCGGTGCCGGCAATGGCAATTTTCATTAGTACTGCTTAAGGCATGCTACCGCCATGCCGTTTCACGATCAGCAAGCGCGGTGGGGCTTGAATTTTGCCACACCACCGTGTGACAAAAGGTACATCAACCGGCTTGGCGCAGGCTGGCCGGCGTCACCGCCACACGCACGGGTTTGCACATCAGCTCAATCAGCACCATGGCCCGGCGCTCGCCTTCGGCCATGAGGTAGATGCCTTCGATGTCAGCAAACGGAGCTTCGGTCAGCCGCACCCGCTGCCCCGCGGCGAACAACCGCTGGGGTTCGCCGTGCCTGGCGGCTTCCTTGGCTTGGAGTTGATGCACCAGCCGTTCATCAACCTTGGCGGGCTGCACACCAAAACTGACCAGACGGCTGACGCCCCGGGTGGAGCGGATGGGTGCCCAGCTTTGGGCGGAATCGTCTTGCCCCAGCTTGATGAAGAGATAGCGGGGAAACAGCGGTTCGTCCACCACCACCAGCTTGCCTTGGCGCAGCTTTTCAGACAACAGGGTGGGCAGGTAGCACTCGTAGCCTTGCCTTTGAAGGTTTTCAAGGGCGCACTCTTCCTGCCTGGGTTTGGTATGGACGAGATACCACTGCATAACACCTCCGCTGTTTTATTTGAACCACCGGGCGATGTTACACCGGCCAATCACTACGTAACAACCTGCGCAATCAACCCGTACTTGATGGCACGCGACTCGTTCAGTACCAAAATAGCCGAGTGGTCTATGGCCCAGCTTGCGCGGTCGGCAACCATGGCGCGGCGAAAAAGGTCTGTGAGTTGAGGAAGACTGGCATCGGGGGCCTTGGGTACCACCAACACCAGTCGCAACGGCAAGTTCAGTACCTTGATACTGCGTTGATGTTCCGGCAGAAGCGGCTTGAGTGCCGCGTGGCGCCCAACCACAGCACAAAACCAGACTGCCAGCGAGTGCAGCATTTTTTGGCGAATATCACCAAAAAATGCCGTTGAATCGCGAGGCAGGCTGCTTTTGGCCTCAACCAGGTTGATGACTGCCGTGCCAGATACCTCTTGCCGCAAGATGAACTCCACCGACTTGACGCCAGCATTGGAAAGTTGGACCTGGGCAACGGCCTGTTCGACCAAAAAGACGTCGGCCGCGCCAAAGTCACCAAAGGTGACACCAGACTCACACACCTGCACGCTCATGGTTGAGCAGCCTCCAGCTCTTGGTCAAACAGCCTGACGGACTCGTTGATGATTTCGTTGTCTGGAATGCCATCACGCAAATCGCTCTGCGACCAACCATGCTGGTTGGCCATGAGCAAGGGTATTGATACCTTGTTTTGCAGCGCGATCAGGTAAAGCTTTTTGATCACGAAGTAGGAGTGCGTGGTCATGAAAAACTGAATCCCTTTTTGCGACAACACCTGAATGATGTCCAGCAACTGGGAAATGGCCTTGGGGTGCAGGGCTGACTCTGGCTCGTCAATGAAGACCACGGATTCCGGGCTGAGAAAACGGTTGCCCAACAAGGTGTCGAGTATGGCGATTTTCTTGATGCCTTCGGCAGTAACATGAATGGAAAACCGCGTATTGCCTTTGCGATACACCCATTTGTTGGCATCCGCCTCGAACACGATACGCCCTTGGAACATGTCTTCCAACTGCTGGCGGGAGACCTTGAAGGCATCGAAATTGCGACCGGCCTGGGTGGGGGTTTGCAGCGCGAGCACCAAGTCCACATAAGTAGCGTCGAAGCCGAACAGTCGGTCCTGCAACCCAGCTTTGATGATGAGGTTGAACAGCCCCAACACCTCCTTGGGAGGCAGGAAGATGGAGTTGGCTTGACGTTTGGGCAGATTGTTGTGGTCAACCGTGACGTTTTTGGTGGTGTCTTGCCCGAAACCAAAGGCCAACGCGCAGTTGTTGTCAACTTCAAAATTTGCCCTGAGTCTTTTGCCTGATCCCCGGGCCACCAGGTCCCCCAACCGGTCGGGCTGAAACACCCAGTACAGTTTTTCGCTCAACACGTCCTCAAAAGAACGCCGGTCGTCGCCGCGACCTGCCTCTTCTTGTGCTCGCTGTATGGCGTAGAGGGCTTTGAGCAAAAAGGTTTTCCCTGTGCTGTTGGCGCCTATGATGAGGTTAAGCCCTCCCAGACGGTTAGCAGCTACAGCATTGAGTGGGCCAAAATTTTCGAGCGAGAACGATTTGATGGACATGGCGCTATGGGGTGTGAGTCAGTGGGACTGGTAAAGTCATCAATGAAAGCGGCTTAACCTGAAATAGCCATGTACTTTAGGAGAAGTGCTGCGCGTTCTGCAACAAAGGGGCTACCGCGTCTTTGGCCGCCAGCAAGGGCGGCCCCTGCAGCGGCCACTGTATGCTTACCTGCGGATCGCTCCATAACAAACTGCGTTCGTGCTCGGGGTACCAGTAGTCCGTGGTCTTGTACAGAAACTCGGCCGACTCGCTCAAGGTGAGAAAGCCATGCGCAAACCCCGGCGGCACCCACATCTGCTTTTTGTTCTCGGCACTCAGTACCTCGCCCACCCACTGGCCGAAGGTGGGGCTGCTTTGGCGCAAGTCCACCGCCACATCGAACACCTCGCCCTGCACCACCCGCACCAGCTTGCCCTGCGGGTGCTGAATTTGGTAGTGCAGCCCGCGCAACACGCCCCGGGCGGATTTGCTGTGGTTGTCTTGCACGAATTGCACGTCCTGCAGGCCAGTGGCTTGCTCAAAGTCGCGCTGGTTGAAGCTTTCGAAGAAGAAGCCACGAGCATCGCCGAACACTTTGGGTTCGAGCACCAACACTTCAGGGATGGCGGTGGGGGTGACGGTGTAGGGCATGGCAGAAGTCAGTAGCCCTGGAACAAAAAATCCAGAGCAGCGGTGATGCGGGCTTGCTCTTCGGCCAGCGAGGTGACAGGGGATTTCAAAACACGTGAAGGCACAGCACCCATTTTGGGTGTTTCGAGCAGGTACTCTTGCCCGCCAATCGTCAGTAGGGGCATGAGGCGGCTGGGCACTTTGACTGCAGGAAAGTGCTGCAGGCTGCGTAACGGAACGACCATTCGGCTGTCCAGGCCGTCCAACAGTTCGCTTTGGACATCCAGCAAGTAAGGCGTAGATACCGAATGCTGGCCTGGGTTGGGATACACATCAAAGCGGGCCATCAAAATTGTTTCCATTCATCCAGAGGCAAGCCTTCTGTTTCGATGGTCGCGTTGTAGGCCGCGATGAAGTCGGCATGTTCATGACGCCACTGCTGCGCTTGATGCTGCCGGATGACTTCGCGCAAATGGTTGTCGCAAACCTGAGAAATGTTGATGTCGAGCTGCTTGGCGGCGTCTAACACGTCAAGACTCAGGCTCAGGTTGATTGCCCGTTTGCCCGACGAGCGGGTACGCAAGCGCGTTGCGGCGAGCTGTGACGACATGAGTTACTCCATGCACATTTAAATATGTGCATTTTAGATGCGCATAATCACTTCAGCAAACCCAGCAGATACTGCCCATAGCCATTCTTGGCCAGGGGCTGCGCAAGCCGCTGCAGTTGCTCGGCACCGATCCAGCCGTTGCGCCAGGCGATTTCTTCCGGGCAAGCAATCTTCAAGCCCTGGCGCCGCTCCAGCGTGGCGATGAACTGGCCCGCGTCCAGCAGGCTGTCGTGCGTGCCGGTGTCCAGCCAGGCGTAGCCCCGGCCCATGGTTTGCACGTTGAGTTGGCCTTGTTGCAGGTAGGCCTGGTTGACGCTGGTGATTTCCAACTCGCCCCGCGCGCTGGGCTTGACGGCCTTGGCAATGTCCACCACCTGTGGGTCGTAAAAGTACAGGCCGGTGACGGCGTAGTTGCTTTTGGGTTGTTTGGGCTTTTCTTCAATGCTGATGGCCTGTCCCTGGGCATTGAATTCGACCACGCCGTAGCGTTCCGGGTCTTGCACGTGGTAGGCGAACACGGTGGCGCCGGTGGTTTGCGCATCGGCCGCTTTGAGCAGGGGCTGAAAGTCGTGCCCGTAGTAGATGTTGTCGCCCAGCACCAGGGCGCTGGGCGCGTTGCCGATGAAGGGTTCGCCGATGATGAAGGCCTGGGCCAGCCCGTCGGGGCTGGGTTGCACGGCGTACTGCAGGTTCATGCCCCACTGGCTGCCGTCACCCAGCAGTTGCTGGAAGCGCGGCGTGTCTTGCGGGGTGCTGATGACGAGCACATCCCGCATGCCGGCCAGCATGAGGGTGCTGAGCGGGTAGTAGATCATGGGCTTGTCGTACACCGGCAGCAGTTGTTTGCTGATGGCCAGCGTGGCCGGGTGCAGCCGCGTGCCGGAGCCGCCGGCGAGGATGAGGCCTTTGCGTTTGGTGTTCATGGTGGTGTACTCCCTGTGCAAATTCACAAAATTTCGGTCAGCATCCGTTTCACCCCCTGCTGCCAAGGCGGCAACTGCAGGCCAAAGGTCTGCTGCAACCGCTGGGTGTTCAGGCGCGAGTTGTGCGGGCGCTGCGCGGGCGTGGGGAATGCGCTGGTAGCCACCGGCGCCACCTCGTTCACCACCAGCTTCAGGTCCGGCTTCAAAGCGCGCGCGGTGTCGATGACAAAGCGCGCGTAGCCATTCCAGCTGGTCTCGCCACCAGCGGCCAGGTGGTAGGTGCCCTGCCCTTCGGATATATGCAGTAGCTGGCGGATGGCGTGAGCCGTCACGTCGGCAATCAGCTCGGCCCCGGTGGGAGCCCCGAACTGGTCGTCAATCACGGTCAGCCGTTCGCGCTCGGCCGCCAGGCGCAGCATGGTCTTGGCAAAGTTGCCGCCTCGCGCGGCGTACACCCAGCTGGTGCGGAATATCAAATGCCGCGGGCAGGCAGCTGCAATGGCGCGCTCGCCGTCCAGCTTGGTCTGGCCGTACACGTTCAGTGGGCCGGTGGGGGCTTCTTCAGCCCAGGGCTGGTCGCCGCTGCCGTCAAACACGTAGTCGGTGCTGTAGTGCACCAGGGCCGCTCCCACCGCTTGCGCTGCCTCGGCCAACACAGTCGGGGCTTCGGTGTTCAGGCGGCGTGCCAGCTCGGGCTCGCTCTGCGCCTTGTCCACCGCCGTGTGGGCCGCGGCGTTGACGATCACTTCCGGGCGCAGCGCCTGCACCGTCTTGCGCAGGCCGTCTAGGTCCTGCAGGTCACCGCACAAGCCTCGGGCCACATCTCCCGCGCGGTCCAGCGCCACCAAATCGCCCAACGGTGCCATGCTGCGTTGCAGTTCCCAGCCCACCTGGCCGTTCTTGCCCAGCAACAGGATGCGAAGGGCTGTCATGCTGCTGCCGCGCCCTCGGTGGCGCCGTACTGTTTGTTCACCCAATCCCGGTAGCTGCCGCTTTGCACGTGCTGCACCCACTCGGGGTGGGCCAGGTACCACTGCACGGTCTTGCGGATGCCGGTCTCGAAGGTTTCGGCCGGCTTCCAGCCCAGTTCGCGCTCGATCTTGCGCGCGTCGATGGCGTAGCGCCGGTCGTGGCCGGGGCGATCTTGCACATGGGTGATTTGCGCTTGGTAACTGCTGCCGTCGGCCTTGGGGCGCAACTCATCCAGCAGCGCGCAGACGGTGTGCACGATGTCGATGTTGGGCTTTTCGTTCCAGCCGCCGACGTTGTAGGTTTCGCCCAGGCGGCCGGCCTCCAGCACGCGGCGGATGGCGCTGCAGTGGTCTTTGACGTAGAGCCAGTCGCGCACCTGCAGGCCGTCGCCATAGACTGGCAGGGGCTTGCCCGCCAGGGCGTTGACGATCATGAGCGGGATGAGCTTTTCGGGGAAGTGGTAGGGCCCGTAGTTGTTGCTGCAGTTGGTGGTGAGCACCGGCAGGCCGTAGGTGTGGTGCCAGGCGCGCACCAGGTGGTCAGACGCGGCTTTGCTGGCGCTGTAGGGGCTGTTGGGTTCGTAGGCGTGGGTTTCCGCAAACGGCGGGGCGTCTTTGGAGAGGGTGCCGTAGACCTCGTCGGTGCTGACGTGCAGGAAGCGGAAGGCGGTGTTGTCGGGCTCGGGCAAGGCGGACCAATAGGCGCGCACGGCTTCGAGCAGGCGGAAGGTGCCGACGATGTTGGTCTGGATGAAGTCTTCGGGGCCGTGGATGGAGCGGTCCACATGGCTTTCGGCGGCGAAGTGCAGCACAGCGCGGGGGCGGTGCTGGGCCAGCAAGGCGTCCACCAGGGTGCGGTCGCCGAGGTCGCCTTGCACGAACACATGGCGCGCATCGCCTTGCAGGCTGGCGAGGTTTTCCAGGTTGCCAGCGTAAGTGAGTTTGTCGAGGTTGAGGACAGGTTCGTTGGACTGGGCCAGCCAGTCGAGCACGAAATTGCTGCCTATGAAGCCGGCGCCGCCGGTGACGAGAATCATCTGAATAAACCTCCGCTGTGCGCGATATGCCTCGCCAATTATCCGCGAGCAGACAAATGCGAACCCTCACGGTCACCGCCCCGGTACGGCTTGGCCGACAATGGCCGGGTCGCCCATGCCGGGCACCGCGTTGTATGCCCCACTGAAAGGATGGCTCGTGTCTGTTGTGTCTGAACTGAAACCCGCTTTTGAAGCCGCTGTGGCCGCCACCCAAGACCTGACCCAGCGCCCGGACAACCAGACGCTGCTGAAGCTGTACGCGCTGTACAAGCAGGCCACCGAGGGCGACAACGCCGCCACCAAACCCGGTTTCAGCGACCTGGTGGGCCGTGCCAAGTGGGACGCCTGGGCCGCGCTGAAAGGCACCAGCACCGACGACGCGATGCAGCGCTACATCGACATCGTCAACGAACTGGCGTGAGGCGCCGGGGCCTTCAGGCCGCCTCCACCTGAACCAGGCAGTCGTAAAACGTGGGGGCGCGGCCCAAATCAGTCAGGCGCTGGCTGGTGAGATCGTTCACGTTGGTGCCGTTGAGCCCCATTTTGCGCCACCAGACGCCCAGGCCGTTGACCACGCCCGGGCGCGCGCGTTCGGTGATGCGGGCGGTGCAGACGTAGGTACCCCGGTCGTTGAAGACGCGCACGGTGTTGCCATCGGCAATCTGGCGGGCGGCCGCGTCGCTGGGGTGCAGTTCCACCAGGGGCTCGCCCTCGGCATCGCGCAAGCTGCGGACGTTGACAAAGGTGGAGTTGAGGAAATGGCGCGCGGGCGGTGAAATCATGGCCAGCGGGTAGCGCGGCTGGCTGCCCAGCGGCTCGTGGTTGGGCAATACCTCAGGCAGGCCGTCCAGCCCCTGATCGGCCAGGCGCTGGCTGAACAGCTCGCACTTGCCCGACGGCGTGGGAAAACCGCCTTGGGCAAACGGGGCGGCAGGCAAAGGCAAGGTGACAAAGCCCTGCGCCAGCAGCGCATCAAAGTCCACTTCCGGGCCGAAGGCCTGGCGGCACAGGGCCAGGTCGTCGTCGGCAAAACAGGGCTCATCAAACCCCAGCCGGGTGGCCAGTTCGCGGAACACCTGGGTGTTGGGCCGCGCCTGCCCCAGGGGCGCCATGGCCGGGCGGTTCAACAGCACGTCGGTGTGGCCGTAGCTGGTGTGGATGTCCCAGTGCT
>CAZSZN010000103.1:0-10281 GCA_964610405.1 uncultured Macromonas sp.
TCGGCGGCGATCTTGCGCACCGCGTGCAGCACGGTGGTGTGGTCGCGCCCACCGAACAGCTCGCCGATTTCGGGCAGGCTCTTTTGCGTCAGCTCCTTGGCCAGGAACATGGCGATCTGGCGCGGGCGGGCGATGTTGGCCGGCCGCTTCTTGGAATACATGTCCGCAACCTTGATCTTGTAGAAATCGGCCACGGTTTTCTGGATGTTCTCCACGCTGATCTGTCGGTTCTGGATGCTCAACAGGTCTTTCAGCGCGTCGCGCGCCAGCTGGATGGAGACTTCCTTCTGGTTGAAACGGCTGTAGGCCAGGATTTTGCGCAACGCGCCTTCGAGTTCGCGCACGTTGGAGCGCACGTTCTTGGCCACGAAAAAGGCCACATCCTCGGGCATGGCGGCACCTTCGGCCTCGGCCTTGCTGATCAGAATCGCCACCCGCATTTCCAGCTCGGGCGGCTCGATCGCCACCGTCAGCCCGGAGTCAAAGCGCGACACCAGCCGTTCGTGGATGTCGGCCAGGCCCTTGGGGTAGGTGTCGCTGGTCATGACGATATGGCTCTTTTTGGCCAGCAGCGCCTCGAAAGCGTTGAAGAACTCTTCCTGGGTGCGTTCCTTGTTGGCAAAGAACTGCACGTCGTCGATGATCAGCAGGTCCAGCGAGTGGTAGCGCTCCTTGAACTCGTCAAACGTCTTGCGCTGGTAGGACTTGACCACATCCGACACGAACTGCTCGGCGTGGATGTAGAGAACTTTGGCGCCGGGCTTGTCGGCCAGCAGCTGGTTGCCGATGGCGTGCACCAGGTGGGTCTTGCCCAGGCCCACGCCGCCGTAGACGAACAGCGGGTTGTACAACTGACCCGGGCTGCCGGCCACATGCATGGCGGCGGCGCGCGCCATGCGGTTGGCCGAGCCTTCCACCAGGGTGGAAAACGTCAACGCCGTGTTCAGGCGGTGCTTGTGGGCATCGGCCTTGGGCTCCACCGGCGCGGGCACTTCGGGCAGCTCTGCAAAAATCGGGTCTTGCAATGCCTGCGGGGAACGCGGCACCATGCCTTGACGTGCAGGGGCTTCACGCGGAGCGAGCGCCAACTCCAGCGTCACCGGACGACCGGCCGCCTCCTGCAACACGGCGGTGATGCGGGCCGCGTACTGCGCGCGCACCCAATCCATCTTGAAGCGGTTGGCCACGGCCAGCGTGACCTTGTCGCCCGCGTCCGACACCTTGGCCGACAAGGGTCGAATCCAGGTGTTGAACTGTTGTTCGGGCATGTCCTGGGCCAGCCGCTCGACGCAGGCCAGCCAAAGATCGGCGGCCCCGGTAGGCGTGTCTGACGGGGAGCGAGACGGATTCATGAAGGGGAATGACTGCGCAAAAAAGACGGCCGGGTGTGGACAGCTGGGCCCCGGCAACCCTGCATTGTAGTGGGCAAACCCAAGTTATCCACATGCTGGATTTCCAGCATGGACAAGTCCCCGCACCACTCAAAGTGACGGGCGATTTGGTCTTTCACCGTTTTTTTGCAATAATCTAGGGTTTCCTCGAAATCAGCAGCACGTACCATGAAACGCACCTACCAACCGTCCAAGATCAAGCGCGCCCGCACCCACGGCTTCCTCGTCCGCATGAAGACCCGCGGTGGCCGCGCCGTGTTGAACGCCCGCCGCGCCAAGGGCCGCAAGCGCCTGGCCGTCTAAGGCAATTTGGCCCGCCGGTGCCGGTGAGCGATCCTGCCTTGCCATTGGCCACCGCAGGGGCTGCCACCCGCTGGCAACGCCTGCGGCAGCGGGCCCAGTTCGACGCAGTGCTCTCCACGCCCCCTGTGGCCAAGACGCAGCACTTCGCCCTGCACGCGGTCACGCCCTCGGCGGCCATGGCTGCGGCTGGTCTGTTTCCGGGCGCCGGCCCGTGGATCGGCGTGCTTTTGCCGAAACGCTGGGCCAAACGCGCCGTGACGCGCAACACCTTCCGCCGCCAGATTTACGCCATCAGCCAGCAGGGGGCTGCCCAGTGGGCCGGCCAAGCGCTGGTGATTCGGCTGCGCCATGGGTTTTCGGCGCAGCAGTTCACCAGTGCCACGTCCGATGCGCTCAAGCGCGCTGCACGGACCGAGTTGCTGCGCCTGTTCCCGGAGGCTGGGCATGCTTGACTGGCCCCGCCGCGCCTTGATGTTGCTGGTGCAAGGCTACCGCCTGGTGCTGAGCCCCTGGCTGGGCAACACCTGCCGGTTCGAGCCCACCTGCTCCGCTTACGCCCTGGGCGCGCTGGAGCGCCACGGCGCCCTGGCCGGCAGCTACCTGACCCTGCGCCGCCTGGCGCGCTGCCACCCGTGGTGCGAAGGCGGCTGCGACCCCGTGCCCACGCAAGCGCTCCGCCTTTTCACTTCCCTCCTGTCAGCCCCGTCTGAAAAGAAACCGTCATGAGCGAAATCCGCCGATCCATCCTCTGGGTGATTTTTGGTTTCTCGCTGATCCTGATCTGGGATCAGTGGCAAATTTACAACGGCAACCCGGCCACCTTCTTCCCGTCCAGCAGCCAGAAGGCCGCTGAAACGACAGCCGCGCCGGCGGCCAATGCCACGGTGCCCGCCGCCACAGCATTGGGCCAGGCCGCCACCGACACTCTGCCGAGTGATGTCCCCAGCATCCCGCGCGAAACCCACGCCGTGCGCACCGACGTGCTGGCGCTGAGCTTCGACAGCGAAGGCGGCACCCTGGTGGGCGCACAAATCCTGAAACACGCGGCCGAAACCGGCAAAGCCCTGCGTGACAGCCAGACGCCGCTGCCCCTGCTAACCCAGGACGCAAACCGCACCTACATCGCGCAAACCGGTTTGATTGGCGGTGAACTGCCCACCCACAAAACCCCGATGCGCCTGGTGTCGGGCGACAAGGCACTGGCCGACGGCCAGGACAGCCTGACGCTGCGGTTTGAATCGAACCCGGTCAATGGCGTGGTACTGGCCAAGACCTACACCCTGCGCCGTGGCGCGTACGACATCGGCGTGCAGCACGAGGTGATCAACCAGGGCAGCGCCCCGGTGACGCCGCAGGTGTACCTGCAACTGGTGCGCGATGGCACGAAGGCCGAAAGCGACACCCCGTTCTATTCGACCTTCACCGGCCCCGCCGTTTACAGCGAAGCCGCGAAATTCCAGAAAGTGGAATTCGAGGAGGTGGACAAGAACAAGGCCAGCTTCCAGAAGACCGCCAGCGACGGCTACGTGGCCATGGTGCAACACTACTTCGCCAGCGCCTGGCTGCTGGACGCGGGCACCGAGCGCGAAAACTTCGTGCGCAAGGTGGGCGGCCTGTACGCCGCTGGCATGATCACCCCGCTGGGCAGCGTGGCCCCGGGTGAGACCAAGGCCCTGAGCTCACGCCTGTTCGTGGGCCCGCAGGAAGAGAAGGTGCTGGAAGTCATGGCGCCTGGCCTGGAACTGGTGAAGGACTACGGCTGGCTGACCATTCTGGCCAAGCCGCTGTACTGGCTGCTGGAAAAGATCCACAGCTTCGTGGGCAACTGGGGCTGGGCCATCGTGCTGCTGGTGGTGCTGATCAAGGCCGCGTTCTACTGGCTCAACGCCAGCGCCTACCGCTCCATGGCCAAGATGAAGGCGATCAACCCGCGCATCATGGAAATGCGCGAGCGCCTGAAGAACAACCCGCAGCAAATGCAGCAGGAAATGATGAAGATGTACCGCGAAGAGAAGGTCAACCCTCTCGGCGGCTGCTTCCCGATCCTGATCCAGATTCCGGTGTTCATCGCGCTGTACTGGGTGCTGCTGGCCAGCGTGGAAATGCGCAACGCCCCGTGGGTGGGCTGGATCGTGGACCTGTCTTCGCCGGACC
Source organism: uncultured Macromonas sp. (assembly GCA_964610405.1). Taxonomy (GTDB): domain Bacteria; phylum Pseudomonadota; class Gammaproteobacteria; order Burkholderiales; family Burkholderiaceae_C; genus CAZGDZ01. The sequence continues at coordinate 3,849 of CAZSZN010000103.1, forward strand.
CGTACTTCATCCTGCCGCTGGTGATGGCTTTGACCACCGTGGTCCAGACCGCACTGAACCCGCTGCCGCCGGACCCGCTGCAAGCCAAGCTGATGTGGATGATGCCAATCGTGTTCTCGGTGATGTTCTTCTTCTTCCCGGCCGGCCTGGTGCTGTACTGGATCACGAACAACATCCTGACGATTGCGCAGCAGTCGTTCATCAACAACCGCATGGGTGTACCGCTGAAGTTCAACATCCCGAGCTTCAAGTAACCTTCAAGGGCCGCAACAGCGGCCCTTTTCCTTGGTAGACCTTTTTCAAGCCCGACGCCATGCTGCCCCGCCACCAGGACCCCATCGTTGCCATTGCCACCGCCCCCGGACGGGGTGCGGTGGGCATGGTGCGGGTTTCCGGGCGTGGCCTGGGGCCGTTGGTGCAGGCGCTGTGTGGCAAGGCGCTGAAGCCGCGCGAAGCCACCTACCTGCCATTTCGCGATGCCGATGGCTCACCCATCGACCACGGGCTGGCCATCCACTTTCCGGGCCCGCACTCCTACACCGGCGAAGACGTGCTGGAACTGCAGGCCCATGGCGGACCGGTGGTGCTGCAATTGCTGCTGGCACGTTGCCTGGGCGCGGCGGCCGAAACCGAAACGGCCACCGGCCGCCCACGGCTGCCAGGGCTGCGCCTGGCCCAGCCGGGCGAGTTCACCGAGCGGGCCTTCCTGAACGACAAGATCGACCTGGCGCAGGCCGAGGCGATCGCGGACCTGATCGACGCCAGCACCGAGGCGGCGGCACGCAGTGCCTCGCGCTCGCTGTCGGGGGATTTTTCACGCGAAATTGGCGAGTTGCGCGACGCGCTGATCCACCTGCGCATGCTGGTGGAGGCGACGCTGGACTTTCCCGAAGAGGAAATCGACTTTTTGCAAAAGGCCGACGCGCAAGGCCAACTGGAACGTCTGCAACGGCGCTTGGGCGAGGTGATGCGCAAGACGCGCCAGGGGGCCTTGCTGCGCGAAGGCATCAAGGTGGTGATCGCCGGGCAGCCCAACGCGGGCAAGAGTTCGCTGCTCAATGCCCTGGCCGGGGCCGAACTGGCCATCGTCACGCCCATTGCGGGCACCACGCGCGACGTGGTGCAGCAAACCATCCAGATTGAGGGGGTGCCGCTGCATGTGATCGACACCGCCGGCCTGCGCGAGGGCGAGGGCATCGACGAGGTGGAGCGCATCGGCATCGAGCGGGCCTGGGGACAGATCGAGGCGGCGGATGCGGTGTTGTTCCTGCACGACCTGACGCGCCTGGGGCAGCCCGCCTATGACGCGGCGGACGCCGAGATCGCGGCGCTGCTGGATACACGCCTGCCCGCGAGCGTGACGGTGATTGACGTGTGGAACAAGGCCGATGTGACGGCGCCATGGAACGGCTCGGGCCATCCTGCGCACGAAAACCTGCAACTGTCGGCCAAGACCGGGACCGGGCTGGACACCTTGCGCCAGCGACTGCTGCAACTGGCGGGCTGGCAAAGCGGCGCGGAAGGGCTTTACACCGCCCGTGAGCGGCATGTGCAGGCCCTGCACCGGGTGGGCGAGCACCTGGAGCTGGCGGCGCTGCACCTGGCGGCACAAGCGCAATCGCTGGACCTGCTGGCCGAGGAGTTGCGCCTGGCGCAAAACGCGCTGAACGAGATCACCGGGGCGTTCAGTTCCGATGATCTGCTGGGGGTGATCTTCAGTTCGTTTTGCATTGGCAAGTAATAACTTGTCTAGCAGCGTTCAAAGCATTCCAAAATTAAGCTATAAGTCGTTTAAATTCAAAGACTTAGTCTTCAACACCGTCCAAAGATGCTTGTAGACATCTGAGCTTTTTAGGTACACAATTAGGTACACGCCAAGAGGCGTTCAGTTTTGCGTGTACCAAAGAGCGTCAGATGCCTCGTCAAGCAACCCCACTCACAGACACCCGGATCAAGTCACTGAAACCCAAGGACACTCGGTATCGAACGAGTGACACAGGGGGCTTGCTGCTTGAGGTCATGCCCAGCGGAGCCAAGATCTGGCGCTACCGGTATCAGATGTTCGGTGTCCGTCAGCCCACGCTGACGATCGGCAACTACCCCGATGTCAGCCTGGCAAATGCCCGAAAGCAAAGGGACGAGTGGGCAGCCCTGGTTGCCAGCGGCATCTCCCCTAAAGCGGCGGTTTTGGCCAACAAGACAGCTCACCTGAACACGGTGAAAGCCTTTGGCTTGGATTGGCTGGCGTCTCAGCTTGTTGGGAAATCCCAAAGCTACACGACGACCATGACGCGCATTTTCGAAAAGGATGTCATCCCAGCCATCGGTCGGATGCCGTTGAGCGAGGTCAAGCCCGCAGACATCTTGAGATTGTGCGAACGCATCAAAGCCAGGGGCTCACCGAAGATGGCGCTTTTGACACGCAATGTCGTACGCCGCATGTATGACTACGCCATTGCTCGTCAAATGGCTGAGACGAATCCTGCCACCGCTCTGGTTGCTCGATTCATTGCCACGTCGGAAAGCAGAACCCGTGTGTTGTCAGGCCAGGAGATCGGCGACGTGATGCGGGCGATCTATCAGTCAGACATCCGAAGGAGTCTTCGGCTAGCCTTGCACCTATTGCTGATCACCATGGTCCGCAAGACCGAACTCACAGAGGCCACCTGGTCGGAAGTCGATCTGGATGCGGGAGTTTGGGACATCCATGAAGATCGCATGAAGAAGGACAAGCCTCATCGGGTCTACCTGTCTCAACAGGCCAAGGACATGTTCCAAGAGCTGAAGGATTGGTCAAATGGATCGGCTTATGTATTCCCAAGTCCACACGGTCGCGAGGACAAACCGATCAGCAAAAGCGCACTGAACGTCGCCATCCGGTCACTGTCTCTGGATGTTCAGCACTTCGTGTTGCATGACTTCAGACGCACCGCTTCCACCCACCTCCATGAGATGGGTCACGCATCAGACGCCATTGAAATTGCCCTGGCGCACAAGATCGGCGGGATCAAAGGGATCTACAACCGTGCGGAGTATGCAAAGCAGCGACGACTGATCCTGCAAGCATGGGCTGACTTTGTGGACGCGCAGATTGAAGGCGCTGCGGTGACACCTATTTTCAAAGTGGCTTGAGGATTTCTCCAGACTGGGGGAGCGTGTCAGGCATCTTGTCACCAAACGCGGGCACGAGCACGACGTCTGGTTCCGGCACACCACGCGCAGTGACCACGGGGTGTTGAATCACAACGAAAACTGGGCCATTTTTGGGGTGGATCACACTGAAAATTGAGCCACGTTGACGGCTACGCTGCTGAATTTTTCAGCAAGGTGGTCAGGAGTGATCAACGTGAGCACATTGAGTAAATTGCGCCGCCTCGTGCTGAGGGATGGCGTATCGGTGCGGGAGGCCAGCCGGCGGCTGGGGATCTCGCGCAACACGGCCAGCAAGTGGCTGTCTGAGCCCGAAATGCGGGAGCCGAAGTACCCCGTGCGGGTGAAGGCGCAGGGCGTACTGACGCCTTATGAGGACACCTTGGCCCGCTGGCTCAAGGCCGACCAACACCGCAACAAGCGAGAGCGCCGTGGCATCAAGGCGATGTTTGAGGCCTTGCGCGCCATGGGCTATGGCGGCAGCCGTGGACCGGTGTACCGCTTTGCCAAGCAGTGGCGCATGGCGCAGGACCACAGTGCCCGAGGGGCAGGCTTTGTGCCCCTGTCGCCAGCTCGCCGTAGGTGCCCCAGCGAGCGATATCCAATGGAGGGATTAGAGCGACGGCATCGCCAACCTTTGTCTCGGTTACGTCGCTACCGACTGCGACCACGATGCCAGCGGCCTCATAGCCCAAGCGGCTCGGGAACTCGGCCTCCTGTAGATACGCATGGTTGCGAAACATCACTTCGGCACGGTTCAGGCCAATAGCTTTGACGCAAATCTGCACCTCGGTTGCTGCCGGCGCCGGTACGTCCAGATCTTCCAGCTTCAGAACGCTGGCGTCACCGTATTCATGAATTCTGACAATGCGTGCCATTACGGATACCTCGCTTTTGAATGGGCTTTGATTTACGCGACCTGCAGTGTCGGATAGTCTGTATAGCCCTTGGCGCCACCTGCGTAGAACGTGTTGGAGTCAGGCGCGTTCAGCGGTGCCTTGGCCTTGATGCGTGCGGGCAGGTCCGGGTTAGCCAGGAAGGCGGTGCCAAAGGCCACAGCGTCAAGCTTGCCTGCGGCGATGGCCGCCTCTGCCTCATCAGCGCTGTAGCCCATGTTGCCCACCAACACGCCTTTATACTTTTCACGCGCTACGGGCATGACATCGGCCTTTTGCACGCCGAGGAAATCGGCGCGCATCACGTGCAGGTAGGCTAGCTTGAAGGCGTTGAGCTTGTCGGCCAGGAAGCCGATGAGGGCCAGCGGGTCGCTGTCTTTCATGCTGTTGAAGCTGTTGAGGGGCGACAGGCGCAGACCCACACGCTCGGAACCGATGGCCTGGGTCACGGCGGTGAGTACCTCGAACAGCAAGCGTGCACGGTTTTCCAGCGATCCGCCGTAAGCATCGGTGCGCTGGTTGGGCGTGTCGCGCAGAAACTGGTCAATCAGGTAGCCGTTGGCGCCGTGTACTTCCACACCATCAAAGCCGGCGGCAATGGCGTTGCGTGCGCCTTGGGCAAACGCAGCCACGATGCCGGGAATCTCTTCGACGGTCAGGGGGCGGGGCACCGCGTGCGGCACCTTGCCTTGGGGCGTGTGGATCTCACCCTCAATAGCGGTGGCGCTGCTGGAGACAATGGGGGCGCCATCGGCAGCGCCAGGGTAGGCTGCGCGGCCAGCGTGCCAGATCTGCATGAAGATGCGTCCGCCCTTGGCGTGCACCGCGTCGGTCACCTGCCTCCAGGCTGCAATCTGCGCGTCGTTGTAGATGCCAGGCTCATTGACGAAGGCCGATGTACCGGGCGCCACCATGGTGCATTCGGTAATCAGCAGGCCGCCGGTGGCTCGCTGGCTGTAGTACTCGGCCATCAGCGCGTTGGGCATGTGGCCAGCGTCGGCACGGGCGCGTGTCAGTGGTGCCAGAAGGATGCGGTTGGGCAGGGTGAGAGAACCTACTTGAAGTGGATTGAATAGCATGTGGATGAAACCCCAGATTGGTGAACAGAAAACAGTGGTAAAGCTAACAGTATTCCCAATACTCAGACCTTTGTAAGGTCACTGAAGACTGCTTTGGCACGGCTGGTGCTTTTGCACCCAACGCACGATGTAGTAGACGCAAGTGGGTAAGCCTTTGCTTCCGACAGTTTCGCGGCTGTCTCCATCCGTACATGCACCAAACGCCTTTGGTCATCCACCGCGTCGCAACTCCCTGACCCCCCGGCCCAGCTTGCGACGCAACAGGGCCCGCAGGGTCACCCCATCCGAGTACCCGACCTGTGCGGCGACCTGGTCGACGCTGGCGTTCCCGGTGCGCAAGAGATGGACGGCATGCTCCACGCGCAGGTCCTGGAAATACGACAGCGGTGTCTTTCCCAAAACGCTTTGCAGCCGCCGCGCCAAGGTGCGCTCGCTTGTGCCCGCAGCGCTGGCCGCCTCGGTCAGCGAGAACCCCTGCGCGAGCCGACGTCTGGCCCAGCACTCGAAGCGCTCCACCATCGGGTCGGCATGCGCAAGGTGGTCGGGAATCACGAACTCGGCTTGCGAACTGCGTGTCTCGACCAGCAGATAGCGTGCCACCAGGGCCGCCAGCGCCGGACTGCGCTCCCGGATGATGCGCAAGGCCAGGTCGACGTGGGCCAAAGCGGCACCCGCGGTGGTGAAGCGTGTCGAGTTCACGATCATGCGTGACTCGTCCAGCGTGACGTTCGGATAGCGCTGCCGAAACATCGGCCCCAGCCACCATGACGTCGTCGCACGATGCCCATCAAGCAGGCCACTCTCTGCAAGCAAGAAACTACCGGAGCAGGCGGCACCCAGGTGCGCGCCAGCGATGGACCACTGCTGTAGCGCCGCGACCGCGTCGGGCACATCGGGGCGTATGAGACGAGCCGAGAGCGTGTCAGGCATCTTGTCACCAAACGCGGGCACGAGCACGACGTCTGGTTCCGGCACACCACGCGCAGTGACCACGGGGACCGTCAAGCCTTGCGCCGTTCGGATGCGACGCCGCACGCCCACCAGCGTGAGCTCTATGCGAGAGGGAGCCTGTGGCAGCGAGCCCGCCATCGCATTGGCCAAGCCCACTGTGTCAGTGAGCGCCGCAAGCCCCAGATCAAACACGCCATCACAAACAAGGAGGTGGAGTTTCATGGCAACAATGATACCAATGTTGTCATTATTGCCTATAGAGATGTCTGTCATGAAGACTTAGACTGCAGTCTCGTAGATCCCTGAGGTTGCCCCCGAAAAGTGGAGCTCTTAGCCTTGTTGAAAATATCGACAAGG
>CAZSZN010000104.1:0-10247 GCA_964610405.1 uncultured Macromonas sp.
CCCAGCCCGAGTAGCTGTTGAGCATGGACACCACCACCGGCATGTCGGCGCCGCCGATGGGGATGATGATGAGCACGCCCAGGATGAAGCCCAGCGCGATCACGATCACGATGTCCATCCAGCTCTGCGAATGCCAGAAGCCGAAACAGAAGAACAGCACTGCCAGGCCCAGCACCAGGTTGAGCTTGTGCTGACCGGCGAAGGTGACGGGCGCACCCTGGAACAGGCGGAACTTGTACTTGCCCGACAGTTTGCCGAAGGCGATGACCGAGCCCGAGAAGGTGACGGCGCCGATGAAGGCGCCCAGCGCCAGCTCGATGCGGTTGCCGCCCGGGATGGCCTCGCCCTTGGCGACGATGGAGAAGGCCCAGGGTTCGGCCACCACAGCGACCGCGATGCAGACCGCCGCCAGGCCGATCATGCTGTGCATGAAAGCCACCAGCTCGGGCATCTTGGTCATCTCGACCTTGTTGGCCATGTAGGCGCCGATGCCGCCACCGACCACCAGGCCGGCCAGCACCCAGGCCAGGCCCTGGATCGCATCCACCTGCATCTGCTGGGCCAGGCTGACGATGAGCCCGACGGTGGTGAGCGAGGCGATGGCCATGCCGGTCATGCCGAACACGTTGCCCCGGATGGAGGTGGTGGGGTGGCTCAGGCCTTTGAGCGCCTGGATGAAGCAGACCGAGGCCACCAGGTACAACAGAACGACGAGGTTCATGCTCATTTGGCGGCTCCTTCAGCGGCAGCGGGGGCTTTGCGCTCTTTTTTCTTGAACATCTCCAGCATGCGCCGGGTGACCAAGAAACCGCCGAAGACGTTGACCGCGGCCAGCGCCACGGCCAGCACGCCCATGGTCTTGCCCAGGCTGGTTTCGGTGAGAGCCGCCGCCAGCATGGCGCCGACGATGACGATGGCCGAAATGGCGTTGGTCACGGCCATCAGCGGCGTGTGCAGCGCGGGCGTGACGTTCCAGACGACGTGGTAGCCGACGTAGATCGCCAGCACGAAGATGATGAGGTTGAAGACAACCGGGGAGATGGCTTCCATGGGGAGGCTCCTTGTTATTTGCGCTTGACTGCGCCGAGGGCTCAGGACTTGCGGCGGACTTCGCCGCCTTGGGTCATCAAGCAGGCCGCGACGATGTCGTCTTCCAGATCGACCTTGAGGCTGGCTGCGGGCTCGCCCTTGGCCGCCGGCGGGGCGATGAGCTTCAAGAAGTCGAGCACGTTGCGCGCGTACAGGCTGGAGCTGTCGGCCGCCACCAGCGCAGGGAGGTTGGTCTCGCCGATGATGAAGACGCCGTGCTTTTGCACCGTCTTGTCCGCTTCGGTCAGCGGGCAGTTGCCGCCGATGCCGCTCGGCCCTTTGCCAGCGGCGATGTCCACGATCACCGAGCCCGGTTTCATGCTTTTCACCATCTCTTCGGTGATGAGCACGGGCGCGGCGCGGCCGGGGATGAGCGCGGTGGAGATGACCACGTCGGCCTGGGCCACGCGCTTGGCCACTTCGACCTTCTGGCGCTCCAGCCAGCTCGGCGGCATGGGGCGGGCGTAGCCACCCACGCCTTCGGCGGCTTCCTTCTCTTCGGCGGTCTCGTAAGGCACGTCGATGAACTTGGCGCCCAGGGATTCGACCTGCTCTTTCACCGAGGGACGCACGTCGGACGCTTCGATGACGGCGCCCAGGCGCTTGGCGGTGGCAATGGCCTGCAGACCCGCCACCCCCACGCCCAGGATGACGACGCGCGCGGCTTTGATGGTGCCGGCCGCCGTCATCAGCATGGGGAACAGGCGCTGGTACTGGTTGGCGGCCATCATGACGGCTTTGTAGCCGGCGATGTTGGCTTGCGAGGACAGCACGTCCATGCTCTGCGCGCGGGTGGTGCGCGGTGCGGCTTCCAAGGCAAAGCTGGTGAGGCCAGCCTGGGCCAGTGCAGCGAGGCCATCGGCGTCAAAGGGGTTGAGCATGCCGACCAGCGTGGTGCCAGGCTTCATCTGCGCCAGCTCGGCCGTCGAGGGGGAACGGACTTTGAGCACCAGGTCGCAGGCGAAGGCGGCAGCGGCATCCACCACCTCGGCACCGGCCGCGCGGTAGGCGTCGTCGGTGGCGCTGGCGGCCAGGCCGGCACCGGACTGCACCCGCACGCCATGGCCTTGCGCCACCAATTTCTTCGCGGTCTCCGGCGTCACCGCCACCCGCGTTTCGCCCGCCATCGTTTCGGCAGGTACGCCTATGTGCATCTTGGTCTCCTCACTCGTTGCAATGTTGAACAGGGTGTTCCCAAACGTAGCGTAACAGGTTCGCTCGACAGGCCCAGCGGCCAGCTTGCAGGCACAGGATGCAAGAGTTGTTCCCGCCCTCGCGATAATCCCGGGTTATGCAAGAACGTTGGAAACCCAGTGTCACCGTCGCCGCCATCATTGAGCGCGACGGGCGCTACCTGCTCGTTGAAGAGCACACCCCCGAAGGCCTGCGCCTGAACAACCCCGCCGGCCACCTGGACCCGGGCGAAGACCCCATCGCTGGCTGCGCCCGCGAGGCGTTGGAAGAAACCACGCACCCGTTCACCCCCACAGCCTTGGTCGGCGTTTACCTGTCGCGCTTTCAGCGACCCGCCACGGGCGAGGACATCACCTACCTGCGCTTCGCCTTCTGCGGCACGCTGGGCAACGCCCTGCCCGACCGGACGTTGGACGCCGGCATCGTGCGCACCGTGTGGCTGACGCCCGACGAAGTGCGCGCCAGCGCCGACCGCCACCGCAGCCCGCTGGTGCTGCGGTGCATCGAAGACCACCTGGCCGGGCGCCGCTATCCGCTCGATCTCATCCACACCGACCCTTCCGTTTTGGCCCTGCGCTGAAACCCTTCACGATTCCGCATGGCCCTCAAATCCACCATCTTCAAGGCGAACCTGCAGGTTGCCGACATTGACCACAACTACTACGCCGACCACGCGCTGACGCTGGCGCGCCACCCGAGCGAAACCGACGAGCGCATGATGGTGCGGCTGGTGGCGCTGGCCCTGAACGCGCACGAGCTGCAGGACACCTGCGGCGGCGACGGCACGCTGGCCTTCGGTGCCGGCCTGTCCGACCCCGACGACCCGGACGCCCACCTGACCGACTTCACCGGCCGCAAGCGGCTGTGGATCGAAGTGGGTCAACCCGAGGACAAACCGCTGGCCAAAGCCTGCAGCCAGGCCGATGCGGTGCGGGTGTACGTGTTCAACCACGCGGCCGAGGTGTGGTGGAAAGGCATCGAGACCAAACTGACCCGGCTGGACAAGCTGCAAGTGTGGCGCCTGCCCACGGAAGGCGCGCAGGCGCTGGCTGGCCTGGCCGAACGCAGCATGCAGCTGCAGGCCACGGTGCTGGACAGCATGCTGACGCTCAGCAGCGACAAGGGCAGCGTGTCGTTGGAGCCGGTGCGCTGGAAGTGACCCGCGCCGGCTGGCTCAGCAGGCCAATGCCAGCACCGCCATCGCGGCGATGGCCGCCGTCTCGGCCCGCAACACCCGAGGCCCCAAGCTGACCGGCGCCCAGCCCTGGTCCAGCAGGCGCTGTTCTTCGACAGGAGACAAACCGCCTTCCGGCCCGTGCAACAGCCACAGCGGTTGGTCCACTGGCTGGGCCGCCGCCCACACGGCCAGCGGCTGGCTGCCCGGCGCCAGCGATAACACAGCGCGGGCCCCCGCCACCGGCTGGCGGCTCCAGGCGTCCAGGGTCTGCACCGGCTGCACTGTGGGCACGCGGTTGCCACCGCATTGCTCGCACGCGCTCACGGCCACGGCCTGCCAGTGGGTGCGCTTTTTGTCGGCCCGTTCGCCCTGCAAGCGCAGCACGCTGCGCTCGGTCATGAGGGGCTGGAGGCTGGCCACCCCCAATTCGGTGGCTTTTTCCACCAGCCAGTCCATGCGGTCGTTGGCGGGCATGCCCACGGCCAGGTGCACCGCGCGCTGAGGCTCCCGTTCGGTGGCTTCGTGCGCCACAGCCTCCACTTCCACCGTCTGGCGGCCCATGCGCAGCACTTTCGCTGTCCATTCGCCGCCCCGCACCGGGTCGCCGAACAGGGTCAAGGTGTCGCCAGGCTGCAGGCGCAGCACCTGCACATGGCGGGCGCCCTCGGGTGTCAACTCAAAGTTTTGCCCGGGATTCAGCGCGGCGGGGTGGTGGATGCGGGGCATGGTGGCTCTGCGCCCGTGTCACATGCGCCCGTAGGCAAAGCCGCTGGCCGCGTCCCAGCCTTCGACCTTGTCGATCAGGCGCAGCAGCGGTGCCAGTTCGCGGTAGCGCAGCGCGGTGCTGCGGATGTAGTGGATGAAGCGCGGCGCGTCGGCCAGGTACTTGGGTTTGCCGTCGCGCAGGGTCAGTCGGGCGAAGATGCCGGCCACCTTCAGGTGGCGCTGCAGGCCCATCCACTCCACCGCGCGGTAAAAGGCGCCAAAGTCCTCGCTCCAGCCGTCAAAATCCAGCAAACCAGCCTTTCGGGCCTGCTCCCAGTAGCGGATGGTCACGTCCAGCACCATGTCTTCCTCCCAGGTCAGGAAAGCGTCGCGCATCAGGCTGGCGATGTCGTAGGTGATGGGGCCGACCACCGCGTCCTGGAAGTCCAGCACGCCCAGGCGCTGGTCCGCATCGTCGGCGCGCGGCAGCATCAGGTTGCGCGGCATGAAGTCGCGGTGCACGAACACCTGGGGCGCGGCCAGGTTGCGCTGCACGATCTGGGCAAAAGTCTGGGCCAGGGTGCTGCGGGTGGCGTCGTCGAGCGCCAGGCCCTTGTGCTGGGCCAGGTACCAATCGGGGAACAGTTGCAGCTCGCGCTGCAGCAGCGCCTCGTCGTAAGGCGGCAGTGGCATGGGTTGGGCCTGGGTCTGCCACTTCAGCAGGGCCGCCATCGCGTCTTTGAACCAAGGCATGGCGTCGCTGGGGCGCTCCGGGTCCAGCGCGGTGAGCAGGGTCTGGTCGCCCAGATCCGTCAGCAGCATGAAGCCTTGCGGCTCGTCCCAGGCCAGCACCTGCGGCACGCGCACGCCGGTGCCGTGCAGCCAGGCGGCCACGTCCACGAAGGGACGGCAGTTTTCCTTGTCGGGCGGCGCGTCCATCACGATGGCGCTGCCCCCGCCCGCGCGGTCCACCCGAAAGTAGCGCCGGAAGCTGGCGTCGGCCGAGGCCAGCCGAACGGTGTCGGCCAGCAAGCCCTGCGGCGCGCTGACGCTGGCCAGCCATGCGTCAAAGGCGGCGTGGCGGGTCGGGTCGGTCCAGGCGATGTCGTTGCTGGGGAACGTGGGGGCAGAGGACATGCGGGAATGGGCGCCCATGGGGGCACCGGGGCTCATGGATAATGGGCGCCTATTCTACGAACCAATTCATGCCTGTCACGCACCGTTTGCCGGCCCTGCTGCGCGCCCTGCGACCCGCCCCGCCAGGCTGGGCACTGGCCTGCCTGTGTGCCACCCTGTGGCCCTGGGGCATCACCTCCGCGCAAGGACTGGTGCTGGAGCCGTCCGAACGCCTTGCGGAGCGCCTGAGCGACGAGGCCCAACGCGCCGCACCCACTTTCGTGTCGGGGGACCGCATCACCGGCCAGACGGGGGTGAACACGGTCGTTGAAGGGCAAGCCGAACTGCGTCGGCATGACACTGTCATCCGCGCCGACCGGCTGACCCATGAACAAGCCAGCGACACGGCGACCGCCGAGGGCCAGGTGCGCATCAACCGGCTGGGCAACGTGTTCGAGGGCCCATCGCTCACGCTCAAGCTGGACACCTTCGAGGGCGAATTCCAGCAGCCGCGCTTTGAGTTTCTGAAGCAGGGCGGCCAGGGCGACGCCAGCCGCATCGAGTTCATCAACGAAGACGTGGCGGTGGCCCACGATGTGCGCTACTCCACCTGCCAGCGCCCGCCGCTGGGCGCGTGGACACCCGACTGGATGGTGACCGCCAGCCGCATCGAATTTGACAACGTGGAAGAAACCGGCACCGCCACCAACGGCGTGCTGCGCTTCAAGGGCGTGCCGCTGCTGGCCTCGCCTTGGATCAGCTTCCCGCTGTCGGACCGCCGCAAGTCGGGTGTGCTGCCGCCCACCATCAACATCGACAACCAGAGCGGGCTGGAGCTGAGCGTTCCGTACTACCTGAACCTGGCGCCCAACCGCGACGCCACGCTCTACCCCACGCTGATGACCAAGCGCGGGCTGGACCTGGGTGGCGAGTACCGCTACCTGGAAAGCGATTACGGCGGCAGCCTGCGCGGGGCCTACATGGCCTCAGACCGCCTCCGCGACCGCGACCGCTGGTCGGCTTCCATCCAGCATGTGCATGGCCTCGACGGCCTGGCGGGCAGCGGCCCGATCGGCCTGCGCGCCAACCTGAACCGCGTCAGCGACGACGACTACTGGCGCGACTTCCCGCGAAGCGGCAGCACCTTCACCCAACGCCTGCTGCCCAGCGAAGTGGCCTTGAACACCCGGGTCGGCGATTGGTCGCTCAACGGCGGCGTCTATGCCTGGCAAACGCTGCAAGACCTGACTGCCCCCATCGTCGCGCCCTACGACCGGGCCCAGGTGGGCGCCAGCCGTTCGCCCTACGCCCTGGCGCTGGGCGGCTTGGGGGTGTGGAGCGCGAACCTGAGTGCCGACGTGACCCGATTCGACTCGCCCCAGGTGGCCCTGCAAGCCAACGGCCGCAACGGCACCCGCAGCCTGGCCATCGCGCGGCTGGAGCGCGCCTGGCAGGCGCCGGGCTGGTACGTGAAGCCTGCCTTGCAACTGCACACGCGCCATTACAGCTTCGACGACGCCTTGCCCGACGGCCGCCGCAGCGCAGGTTTCATCCTGCCCACGGTCTCGCTCGACAGCGGCCTGGTGCTGGAACGCGATTCGACGCTGTTTGGCAAGGCCGCGATCCAGACGCTGGAGCCCCGGCTGTTCTACACCCGCACCCCGTACCGCAACCAGAACAGCCTGCCCGCCTACGACACCGCGCTGTACGACTTCAACCTCGCCACGGTCTACACGTCCAACCCCTACAGCGGCCACGACCGCCTGGCCGACCTGCACGCGGTCACGGTGGGCCTGACGTCGCGCCTGATCGACCGCGACAGCGGGGTGGAACTGGCCAGCATTGGCGTGGCCCAGCGCCGCCGCCTGAGCGACCAGACCGTGAATCTGGGTGAGGCCGCCGCCACCGAACGCGCCAGCGACATCCTGTTCGGCGGCACGCTGAACTGGTCGCCGCAATGGGCGTTCAACGGCACGCTGCAATACAGCACCCAATTGCGCGAATCGGTGCGGACCACCCTGGGCGCCCGCTACCAGCCCGGCCCTTTCCGGGTGCTGAGCGCCGCCTACCGCCTGCAGCGCAACGTGACACCCGAAAGCGAACAGATCGACCTGGCGTGGCAATGGCCCCTGAGCGACCTGTTCGGCGGCACACCCGCGCCCATGAGCAGCGGCAGCCAAGGTCTGGGACCGGGGCACTGGTACAGCGTGGGCCGCATCAACTACAGCATCCCCGACCGCAAGGTGGTGGACCTCGTGGCCGGCTTCGAGTACGACGGAGGCTGCTGGATCGGCCGCGTGGTGCTGGAACGCCTGCAACAAAGCCGCAGCACCGCGAACCAACGCATCCTGTTCCAACTCGAATTCACCGGCTTCTCGCGCATCGGCTCCAACCCGCTGCAGACGCTGCGCAACAACATCCCCCGCTACCAGTACCTGCGGGAAGAGGTCAACCCGCCGAGCCGCTTTGAACGTTATGAATAAGCTTTCTGCAATCCTCACCGCCTTGGGGCTGGTCCTGGGCACCGCCGCCAGCGCCCAGACGGTCCGCCTGGTGGACGCCCAACCCAGCACCGGCAGCAGCCGGGGCGCCGAGCACATCGTGGTGCTGGTCAACTCCGAGCCCATCACCAGCGGCGACGTGCGCGCGCGGCTGGCCCGCATCGAGCCACCCGCCGGTGTCAGCCGGGACGAATTGGGGCGCCAGGTGCTGGAGCGGCTGATCGTCGAAAAAACCCAGCTTCAGTGGGCCAACGAAGCGGGCTTGAAGGTGGACGACAGCGCCGTCAACGACGCCGAAGAGAACGTGGCCCGCCAGAACGGCCTGACGGTGGCGCAATTGCACCAGCGCCTGACCGGCATCGGGCTGACGCCCGCCAGCTTCCGCGCCAACCTGCGCAACGAACTGCTGCTGCAACGGGCGCGCGAGCGGGAAGTGGACAACCGCATCCGCATCAGCGAGCAGGACATTGACGCCTACCTGCGCGAGCACCAAGGCAACGCCGACCCGGCCCAGACCACCCTGCACCTGGCGCAGGTGCTGGTGGCGGTGCCAGAAAACGCCAGCGCCGCCGAGGTGACCCGCCTGCGCCAGCGTGCCGAAGAAGCCGCGCGTCGCGCACGGGCCGGCGAAGACTTCAACACCGTGGTACAAGCCCTGTCCGACAGCCAGGACAAACAGGTGGGCGGCTCGCTGGGCGTGCGCAGCGCCGACCGTTACCCCAGCCTGTTTGTCGATGCCACGCGCAACCTGAAGGCCGGTGATGTGTCGGACCCGGTGCGCAGTGGCGCGGGCTTCCATGTGCTGAAGGTGCTGGAAAAGCGCAACGCCAAACTGCCCGACACGCACCTGACCCAGACGCGCGCGCGCCACATCCTGCTGCGACCGTCGGCCCAACTGAGCGAGCAAGCCGCGGCCGAACGGCTGGCGGGGTACCGCGCGCAAGTGGTGGCTGGACAGGCCAAGTTCGAAGACCTGGCCCGCACCCACAGCCAGGACGGTTCGGCCCAGGCCGGTGGCGACCTGGGGTGGGCGTCGCCCGGCATGTTCGTGCCCGAGTTTGAACAGGTGATGAACCAGCTCGCACCTGGCGATATCTCGGCACCGCTGCGTTCGCGCTTCGGGGTGCACCTGATCCAGGTGCTGGAACGGCGCCAGGCCGAGATCGGCCGCCGCGAGCAGCGCGAATGGGTGCGCAACGTGCTGAAAGCCGACAAGGCCGAGCGGGCCTACGAGGAGTGGGCCAGCGACCTGCGCGCGCGCGCCTACATCGAATACCGCGAGCCGCTGCAGTGAACCACAGCCCGCACCGCCCCCACCAGGCGCGCAAACGCTTTGGCCAGCATTTCTTGTCCGATGGCGGCATCATCGACGCCATCGTGCGCGAAATCGGCCCCAAACCCGGACAGTTTGTGGTTGAAATCGGCCCTGGACTGGCCGCGCTGACCCAGCCCCTGGTCGAACGCCTGGGGCAACTCACGGTGATCGAACTGGACCGCGACCTGGCGGTGCGGTTGCGGGCACACCCGCAACTGCGGGTGATCGAGTCCGATGTGCTGAAGGTGGATTTTCGGGCTTTGGCGGCCAGCCGCCCCGAACCGATGCGGGTGGTGGGCAACTTGCCCTACAACATTTCCAGCCCCATCCTGTTTCACCTGCTGGGCGTGGCCGACGTGGTGCAGGACCAGCATTTCATGCTGCAAAAGGAAGTGATCGACCGCATGGTGGCCGCCCCCGCCACCGCCGACTACGGCCGCCTGAGCGTGATGCTGCAGTGGCGTTACGCGATGGACAACGTGCTGTTCGTGCCGCCCGAGAGCTTTGATCCACCGCCCCGGGTGGACAGCGCCGTGGTGCGCATGGTGCCGCTGGCCCAGCCGCCGGTGCTGAACTTCCGCCTTTTGGAAGAATTGGTGCAAGTGGCGTTTTCGCAGCGACGCAAGCTGCTTCGCCACAGCCTGGGGCGCTGGCTGGACGCGCACGGCTTCGCAGGCGAATTCGACCTGCAGCGCCGTGCGGAAGAGGTGCCGGTGGCGGAGTACGTGGCGCTGGCTCAGGCCGCGCTGAGCCAGTAGCCCGCGTTGAACGGGCTGCTCATGCGCAGCGCTTGCGGGCTCACGTCCACCAGCTTGTCGGTCAGCAGCGGCTCGTCGCTCGGGGCTTCCAGATCGGCCGCCTTCGGGGCACGCGCCACCGAGAACGAGTAGAAACAGCGGAACGGCACCTTGCGGTCGTTCCAGTAGTCGGCCACGTCGCGGAAGATGTCGAGCAGTTGCTCGCGCGCTTCCTTGTCGAACTTGGGGCTGGTGGGAATGTGCTCCAGCACCACGATGAAGCCGGTTTGCGGACCCGACTTGTGCACCACATCGGTCATGCAGTCGTACAGCGCGTCGAAGTTCTTGCCGTTGTGCACCGGCAGGGTGTACTGCTCGGAGATCAGGTCGAGCACGTCCTGCTTGTTCAAGGC
>CAZSZN010000105.1:0-10242 GCA_964610405.1 uncultured Macromonas sp.
AGCTCAATCAGCGTTTGGCTGATGGTGGCTTGCTCGTCGGGGATGAGGCGGGGTTCGAAGGTGATGGGGTTCTTCAGCGCGCGGCTCAGCCAGGCTTGCAGCGCGGGCAGCCCCTTGTCTTCATAGACGCCGGTGCTGGCGCGGTCGCTGACGGAAACGATGCCGATCTTGACGGGGTCGAAGGTGCTCATGGCTGGTCTTGGGCCTGGGCCGCGTCCAGGCGGGCGCGCACCAGTTGGAAAATTTCGCGGTAGCTTTTGCCGTGGCGCACGGCTTCGCCCGCCCGTTCGGCGGCGGCGTTGTCTTGCGCGTCCTTGCGCGCTTGGCGGATCAACGAGCGCAGGCGTTGCAGATCGGCATCGGGGTCGCCTTGCAGCCAGTCTTGCAGGGCCTGGTCATCGGCGATCAGGCGGTCACGCCATTGCTCGGCCAGGTGCAGGCGCAGGGTGTCGGCCGCGCTGCCCTGGTGCTGCACCTCCAGCGCCGCTTCGATCGCCTGCACCGTCTCTTCGTCCAGCTTGCGCATCAGCTTGCCGATGAACTGCATCTGCCGGCGCTTGCCCTCGAAGTTGGTGATGCGCTTGGCATCGGCCAGTGCTTCGAGCAGCTTGTCGGGCAGGTTCAACTTGTCCATCAACCCTTGGCGCAAGGTCAGCAACTGTTCACCGAGCGATTGCAGGTGGTCGCTGATTTTTTTCAGGTCGGTCTTGCTGAGTTCGACGTCGCCTTTGAGTTCGCGTTTGAGTTCGAGATCGAGTTCGCTGCCTTCTGCAACGAAATGGCCCTTGACGAAGTAGCCTTTGGTGGGTTTGCGTGCCATCCAAGTATCATAGCCGCCAGCATGAAAAAGACCGTTCCCGTTCAGCAGCCCGATCAGGGTTTTCAGTACAGCCGAGCCCAGTTCGAGGAACTGGCCGACCTGGCCTTGTCACACGCCAAAAAGTTGGGTGCCACCGATGGCGGGGTGGAGGTGTCCGAGGGGTCTGGCCTGAGCGTTTCGGTGCGCAAGGGCGAACTGGAAAACGTGGAGCGCAACCGCGACAAGTCGCTCGGCGTCACGGTGTACCTGGGCCAACGGCGCGGCAACGCGTCCACCTCCGATTTTTCGGCGGCGGCCATACGCCAGACGGTACAGGCCGCCTACGACATCGCCCGCTTCACCGCCGAAGACCCGGTGGCCGGTCTGCCCGACGAGCAGGACATCGCCAACGACTACCCGGACCTGGACCTGTTCCACCCCTGGGCCATCAACGCGGAAGAGGCGATTCGCATTGCCCTGCAGTGCGAGGCGGCAGCGTTGGGAACGAGCAAGAAGATCACCAACAGCGAAGGCGCGGGCGTGTCGGCCCAGCAGTCGCATTTTTTCACCGAGCACCTGCGCGGTGGCGAACGTGGCCGCGCAGGCATCTTCCGGGGGGGCTACGCCAGTTCGCGCCACAGCTTTTCGGTGGCGCCCATTGCGGGCAAGGGTGCCCACATGCAGCGCGACTACTGGTTCAGCTCACAGCGTTCGCCGGGCGATCTGGCGAGCCCGGAGGCGGTGGGGCGCTACGCGGCCGAGCGCGCGCTGGCGCGCCTGAACCCGCGCAAGGTGGCCACCACCGAATGCCCGGTGCTGTTTGAAGCACCACTGGCCGCCGGCCTGCTGGGCGCGTTTGCCCAGGCCGTGAGTGGCGGTGCGCTGTACCGCAAAACCACCTTCTTGGCCGACAGCCTGGGCCGGCAGGTGTTTCCCAAGCACATCGACATTTTTGAAGATCCGTTGATCTTGGGTGGCAAGGGCAGCGCCCCGTTCGACGACGAGGGCGTGAAAACGGTGGCGCGCCAGGTGGTGAGCGCCGGTTGCGTGAAGGGCTACTTCTTGAGCACCTATTCGGCCCGCAAACTGGGCATGCGCACCACCGGCAACGCGGGCGGTTCGCACAACCTGTACTTCACCAGCCGGCAGACCCAGGACAGCGATGACCTGGACGCGATGCTGCGCAAGTTGGGCACCGGTTTGTTCGTGACCGAACTGATGGGGCAGGGCGTGAACTACGTCACCGGCGATTATTCGCGTGGCGCGGCCGGCTACTGGGTGGAAAACGGCCAGATTGCGTTCCCGGTGCAGGAAATTACCATCGCCGGCAACCTGAACGACATGTTCCAAGGCATCGAGGCCGTGGGCGCGGACGTGTATGGCTATGGCGCCAAGAATGTGGGCTCGGTGTTGATCAACCGGATGAAACTGGCCGGCAGTTGATCGTCTGTCCCATTGGGGCCTGACTGCCGTGGGTGAGGCGCTTGCGGCGTCAGGGCGACTCTGGGAGTGATCGCACCGTCACCGGCCGGTGCCACAGCGTTTGCATCACGCGCTGGCTTTGGGCCAGGTCGCCGCTGGTCCAGAAGTGTTCGGTGCCTGCAGAAGTCACGTCCTGCGCCGGCTGGTCGGTGGCGTGCAGGTTCAGGGCGTGCAAGCGCCGCTCCAGTTCGCGTGCCACGGCGGCGGCCGGGTCCAGCACCTGCACGCCAGGACCGGCCACGCGTTCGATGGTGGCGCGCAGGAAGGGGTAGTGGGTGCATCCCAGCACCAGGGTATCGGCGCCGGCTTGCAGCAGTGGTTGCACCTGTTCGGCCACGGCGGTGTCGGTGTCTGGGCCATTCAGTTCGCCCCGTTCCACCCGTTCCACCCAGCCGGGGCAGGCTTGGGGCAGCACCGTCACCCCGTGCGCATGTTGGGCGATCAGGCGTGCCAAGCCGGCGCTTTGCACCGTGTTGCGTGTGGCCAGCACACCCACCACGCCGCTGCGCGTTTGCTGGGCTGCGGGCTTGACAGCGGGCTCAATCGCCACGATGGGCAGTTGCGGAAACCGTTCTCGCAGGGGCTGGATGGACAGCCCGGTGACCGTGTTGCACGCCACCACCACCGCTTTGCAACCCTGTTGGGCCAGCCAGTCGATGATGTGTTCTGCCCGCGCTTGGACGTAGGCCGGGGTCTTGTCGCCGTACGGGGCGTGGCCCGAATCGGCCACGTAGTACAGCGTTTCAGCCGGCAGGCGCTGGCGGATTTCCCGCAGCACCGACAGGCCGCCCACACCGGAATCGAACACGCCCACGGGGGCGCGAGTCGTGGGGGCCAGCACGGGCGCGGCGGTGTGTGGCGTCATGCGGTGGCGGGTGAATGCCGGGGTGCTGACTCAGCCTGCCAAAGCAGCTTTGACGGCAGCGGAGACCTGGCCCATGTCGGCCTTGCCGGCCAGTTGGGCCTTGGCGGAACCCATCAGCTTGCCCATGTCGGCAGCGCCTGGTGCGCGGCCCAGTTCGGCCGCCAGGGTGGCCACAATGGCTTGCACCGCAGCGCTGACTTCTTCTGCGCTCAAGCGGGCCGGCAAGTAGGCTTGCAGCACGGTGGCCTCGGCCTTTTCCACATCGGCCAGGTCGGTGCGGCCGGCCTGCTCAAAGGCGGCGATGGAGTCCTTGCGTTGTTTCAGCAGCTTGTCCACCACGGCGATCACGCCCGCGTCGTCCAGCTCGATGCGCTCGTCCACCTCTTTTTGTTTGATGGCGGCCAGCAGCAGCCGGATGGTGCCGAGGCGGCCGGTGTCCTTGGCGCGCATGGCGGCCTTCATGTCGTCGGTGATCTGGGCTTTGAGGGACATGGGGTGTTCCGTGGGTTGGGGTATGTTAGCGGGTGCAAAAACAACAAAGCCCGCCTGAGCGTCCTCGAGCGGGCTTTTGGGTGCTGACGCAGTGGGCGGCGAGGCCGCCACGGCTCAGTACAGGCGCTTGGGCAGCTGCATGGAACGCACACGCTTGTAGTGGCGTTTCACGGCGGCGGCCTTCTTGCGCTTGCGTTCGGCGGTCGGCTTTTCGTAGAACTCGCGGGCGCGCAGGTCGTTGAGCAGGCCCAGTTTTTCGATGGTGCGCTTGAAGCGGCGCAGAGCGACGTCGAACGGTTCGTTGTCTTTAACGCGGATGGTGGTCATTAGCTAATGGTTTCCAGTTTGCGCCGCGTCGGTGTCCAGGGAAGATCGGGCCCCAAAACCGCGCCGCGGCAAGTTTTCCCCGTCTTCAAGGTGATCACGGCCGACGGGGGTTTGCCAGCAAAGCTCAACATTATAGTCATTTGCCGACGCGATTTCCAGTGTCGCTTTGGCGCTACAGTTTGCACTAGGGGCTGCGTGGGCGGCTTGGCAGGAAGCGCAAGGATGTTTGAGTCCGCTGAAATTGGTCACCAGATCGACAAGAAAACCTACAAGCAGGAGGCGGCTGTGCTGCGGTCGGCCTTGTTGGCAGCCCAGTACCGGCTGTTGCACGAGGCCAAGACGGCGGTGGTGATCCTGGTGAACGGCGTGGATGGCGCAGGCCGGGGCGAAACGGTGAACGTGCTCAACGAGTGGATGGACCCGCGCCACATCCGCACCGAAGCGTTTGGCCCGATGACCGAGGCCGAGCGCAAGCACCCGGAGATGTGGCGCTTCTGGAACGTGTTGCCGCCCAAGGGGCACATCGGCATTTTGTTCGGTTCCTGGTACACCGACCCGATCGTGGCGTACACGCACGACCGCGACGGCCACGACCGTTTCGTGCACCGCCTGGAGCGCATTCGCCAGTTTGAGCGCATGCTGGCCGCCGAGGGCGTGGTGCTGGTGAAGTTCTGGTTTCACCTGTCCAAAAAGGCCGCCAAGGCGCGCATGAAGGAGCTGGAGGCCGACCCCAAAACGGCCTGGCGCGTAACGCCGCAGGAGAAGGAAGACCTGAAGCACTACGACGATTTCATCCGCGTCAGCGACGAAGCGCTGCGCAAGACCAGTCTGGGCGAAGCGCCGTGGCTGGTCGTCGAGGGCAGCGACGCCAACTACCGCTACCTGACCGCCGGGCGCCACCTGCTGCGGGTGCTGGAGCAGCACTTCGAGCAGCCGGTGGACCGGCGCAAGGTGCACCGCCCACCCCTGAGCGCGTCGCTGGACATGCCGATCGACCGCCGCAGCCTGCTGGCCGCGCAGGACTACACCCGGCGCCTGTCGCGCAAGCGTTACGAGGACGAACTGGAAATCCTGCAAGGTCGTTTGAACCTGCTCAGCCGCGATCCGCGTATGCAGGACCGTTCCCTGGTGATGGTGTTCGAGGGCATGGACGCCGCCGGCAAGGGCAGCACCATCCGCCGCATCACCCAGGCGCTGGATGCGCGTTTTTACCGCGTGGTGCCGGTGGCCGCGCCGAACGAGAACGAGCGTGCCCAGCCTTACCTGTGGCGCTTTTGGCGCTACATCCCGCGCCACGGCCGGGCGGTGGTGTTCGACCGCTCCTGGTACGGCCGGGTGCTGGTGGAGCGGGTAGAGGGCTTTTGCACCGAGGCCGACTGGGGCCGCGCCTACGGCGAAATCAACGAGTACGAAGAAGAACTGACCGAGGCCGGCGTGGTCATCGTCAAGTTCTGGCTGGCCATCACGCCCGGGGAGCAGTTGCGCCGTTTCCAGGAGCGCCAGGACACGCCGCACAAGCATTACAAGATCACCGACGAAGACTGGCGCAACCGCGACAAATGGCCGCAGTACGAAGCGGCGGTGGGCGACATGATCGACCGCACGTCCACCCAGGTGGCGCAGTGGCACGTGGTGGCCTCGGACGACAAGTTGTGGGCGCGCATCGAGGTGCTGCGCACCCTGTGCGAGCGGCTGGAGGCGGCGTTGGGCCACCCGGCCGGCGCTTGAGCACGACCCGCAGCACGGGCCGGCGGCGGTTGGCGTGGTTCAGGTTGGGGCGGGCGCCAGCGCCTGGGCGCAGGCAAAGCCGCTGGCCCAGGCCCACTGGAAGTTGTAGCCGCCCAGCCAGCCGGTCACGTCCACCACCTCGCCAATGAAGTGCAGCCCGGGCTGCGCCGATTCCATGGTCTGCGACGACAGTTGTTTGGTGTTCACCCCGCCCGCCGTCACTTCGGCCTTGGCGTAGCCTTCGGTGCCGGTGGGGGTGAGCGCCCAGCGGTGCAGGCTGTCCGCCAGTTGCGCCAGCGCTTTGTCCGGCGTTTCGTTGACCGGGCGTTGCCAGTCGGCGCGGGGGGCGGTCCAGGTGTCGGCCAGGCGGCTGGGCAGCAGGTGCGCCAGTTCGTTGGGCAGCAATTTGCGCGAGCGGGCCTTGGCGTCGTGGAGCAGCGGCTCCAGCGCAGCGCCGGGGTGCAGGTCGATGCGCAGCGGCGTGCCCGGCTGCCAGTAGCTGGAAATTTGCAGCACGCCCGGGCCGCTCAGGCCGCGGTGGGTGAACAACAGGTCTTCGTCAAACGCCTGGCGCTGTTTTTTCTCGCCGGTTTCGATGCGCACCGGCAGCGCCAGGCCCGACAGGTCGGCGAACGGCGCCCAGGCCTGCGGGTCAAAGGTCAACGGCACCAGCGCCGGGCGCGGCTCCACCACCTTCAGGCCGAACTGGCGCGCCAGGCGGAAGCCGAAGTCGGTGGCGCCGATTTTCGGGATGGACAGGCCGCCGGTCGCCACCACCACGGCGTGCGCGCTCACCGCACCCCGGTCGGTCTGCAGGGTGTAGCGGGTAGCAGCGTCGGCGTCAGAAAACGCCACGCCGTGCACGCCGCAGGGCTGCCAGCGGGTCACGCCGCCGGCGTCGCATTCGCGCAGCAGCACGTCGATCAGGTCTTGCGCCGAACGGTCGCAGAACAACTGGCCCTTGTGCTTTTCGTGGAAGGGCACGCCGTGGCGCTGCAGCAGATCGGTGAAATCGGTCGGGGTGTAGCGCGACAGGGCCGAGCGGCAGAAGTGCGGGTTTTCGCCCAGAAAGTGTTTGTGCGGCTGGCGTGGGTCCAGGTCGCGGTTGGTGAAGTTGGCGCGGCCGCCGCCCGAGATACGGATTTTTTCCGCCACCTTGGGCGAATGGTCAATCAGCAGCACCCGCAGGCCGCGTTGTCCGGCCACCCCGGCGCAAAACAGGCCGGCGGCGCCAGCCCCAATGATCACGGCATCGAACTTCATTCCAGACCATGCCTCTGGCGCGCGCGGGTGCAGGCGTCACTGCCTTCGGCGAATTCCCGGCACGGTGAAGGCCGCCATTCGTAGATGCCGCAACCCACTTTGTCGCCGAGCTTGCCGGTCAGCGCGGCGCAGCGCGCGGGCACATGGTCGGTACCGCGCATGCGGCAGGTGTGGCCATTGACGTCCACCGCCAAGCCGGAAGGCACTTGCCCGCCCTCGGTGTCGAGTTCGTGGACGGAGAAGTCCACTCTGAAACTGGCGCAACAGGCGCCGCAGCTTTGGCAAAGGCTCATGGGAAATCGGGGCCCTGCATGGGCGGGTCGGGGGAAGCCGTGATTATCGGGCTTGTGTTGCAGGTGGTCAGGCCAGCGGGAGAGGGCGCAGCACGGGGCGCACCGGGCTGGCGTCGGCATTCATCAGCTTCAGCAACAGCGCGATGAGTTCGTAATCGCCCTCGGGCACCTCGTCCAGGCACAGGTTTTCCAGCACGCGCAGGCCGTGGTCAAAAAGGCCTGCAGGTCGAATGTCCCAGAGCTTGGTCATGGGGGTGAACTTATCACCGGCGACCAGCCGTGGTGTCGGTGATGTCCAACGGCCAGCGAAATATTCCCCAAGCTTCAGGGAGTGGTCTGCCTCTGCAGCGCAGGCAAGCGAGCCACGAGGACTTTGAGTGCCCGGTCCGGTGACGCATCCGAAAACGCCACCGGGTTCGCCAGGCGTTGTTCGATCACCAGTTCCGGTGCTTCGGCGGCGAGTTGGTCGCGCAGAAATTGCTCAGGGATCTCCGGCGCGTTGAGGCAGAGCAGGGCGTGCCCACCGGGCTTGAGCAGGTCGGGCAGGCGGCGCAGCAGGCGCGGCCAGTCCTTCGTCGCCACAAAGCTGCCTTTCTGGTAGCTCGGCGGGTCGGCGATCACCAGGTCGTACGGCCCCATGCGCGTGACCTTGCCCCAGGAACTGAACAGGTCGTGCGCCAGGAATTTGGCGCGGCCGTTGAAGCCGTTGAGTTGGTGGTTCTGCTGCCCGGTGGTCAGTGCACCCTGCGCCATGTCGAGGTTGATCACTTCCTTGGCGCCGCCCTGCATCGCCGCCACCGAAAACGCGCAGGTGTAGGCAAACAGGTTGAGCGCCTTGGCGCCCTGCGCGTGGGCGCGCACCCAGCGTCGGCCTTCGGCCATGTCCAGAAACAACCCATGGTTCTGGCCACGTTCAACCTGCACGCGGTAGCGTGCGCCATCTTCGGTCACCACATGGGGTTCCGGCACGGCGCCCGCCATCACGGTGGTGATGGGGCGGCTGATCGGGCCATCCGGCTGGCGGCGCTGGAACACCCAGTTCAAAGGTTGGCCCGGCGCGATGTGCGCCTGTCGTGCGGTCAGCGCTGCCCCAATGGCTTCGGTTTCTGCGTCTGTGGCCTCGCCAAACTTGGTCAGTACCCAAACCGGTGGGTACCAGTCCAATGCCCAATCCTCACAGCCGGGGTGCAGGCCGCCCCGTCCGTGGAACAGGCGTTGGGCGTCCTCGCCCGGCGTGGCTTGTGCAATCGCGTCGAGCAGGGCATTCATGTCAATTTCCCAGCCATTCGCCCAGCGGTGGCAGGCCGTGGCGCACGCGGGCTTTGTTGCAGCCGTAGCTGCCTTCGTCGAGTTCAGCGCAGGGGCGGGGGCGCTGCTGGTAAATGCGGCACAGCGCGAGCTCGCCCAGCGTGCCCTCCAAGGCCACGCAGCGGATGGGCACGGCGCCAGTGCCTTGCATGCGACAGGTGGCCCCGTTGACCAGGTCCGTCAGGGCTTCGGGCACGGTGCCGCCCATTGAGTCCAGCTCGTAAACCGAAAACTCGACGCGGTAACTGTGGCAGCACGCGCCGCAGGTGGTGCAATGGCTCATGGTGGGCGGTCTGGACCGCGTGGATCAGCCCAGGCGGCCCAGCAACAGGTACTCCATCAGGGCTTTTTGCACGTGCATGCGGTTTTCGGCTTCGTCCCACACCACGCTCTGTGGGCCGTCGATCACTTCGGCGGTCACCTCCTCGCCGCGGTGGGCGGGCAGGCAGTGCATGAACAGGGCGTCGGGCTTGGCCTGCGCCATCATCTCGGCCGACACGCACCAGGCGGCAAAGGCCTTCATGCGGGCTTCGTTTTCGGCCTCGTAGCCCATGCTGGTCCACACGTCGGTGGTCACCAGGTCGGCACCTTGGCAGGCCGCCATCGGGTCGCTGAACACCTGCCAGCAGTCGGGGCAACTCACGCCGGCCACGGCCGGGTTCACCTCGTAGCCGCTGGGCGTGCTCACGTGTACTTTGAAGCCCAGAATTTCGGCCGCCTGCAGCCAGGTGTTGGCCATGTTGTTGCCGTCGCCCACCCACGCCACCGTGATGCCTTTGAGGGCGTTCACGTCCAGCGTGCCGTCGGCGCGCTGGCCCCGGTGTTCCAGCCAGGTGAACAGGTCGGCCAGGATCTGGCAGGGGTGGAATTCGTTGGTCAGGCCGTTGATGACCGGCACCCGCGAATGCGCAGCGAAACGCTCGATCTTTTCCTGCCCGAAGGTGCGGATCATGACGATGTCGGTCATGCGGCTGATGACGCGCGCGCTGTCCTCGATCGGCTCGGACCGGCCGAGCTGGCTGTCGCCGGTGGTCAGGTGCACCACGTTGCCGCCAAGCTGGTACATGCCGGCCTCGAAGCTGACGCGGGTGCGGGTGCTGGCCTTCTCGAAGATCATGGCCAGGGTGCGGTCGGTCAGCGTGTGGTGCTTCTGGTAGGTCTTGAATTGGCGCTTGATGTGGGCGGCGCGCGTCAGCAGGTAGGCGTAGTCATCGGCCGAAAAATCCTTGAATTGCAGGTAGTGCTTGACGGGCACGGGCGGGGTGATCGCGGTGTTCATGCGCAGGGTCTCCGGCTTATTCGGCCAGGAAGGCCTTGATTTGCGGCACCAGTATGGCGACGATTTCGTCCGCCTCGGCGCCGGTCAGGATGAGTGGCGGCACCATGCGCACCACGCTGTCGGCGGTGACGCTGAGCAGCAACCCGTGGTCCGCACAGCGGTTGACCAGCGCGCCGCAAGGGCGGTCCAGCTCAATGCCGATCATCAAACCCTTGCCGCGCACTTCTTTCACGCCCGGCACGTGTATGAGCTGGGTGGTCAGCGCCGTCAGCAACTGGAAGCCAATCTTGGCCGCGTTGTCCAGCAGGCCGTCTTCTTCCATGATGCGGATGGTTTCCAGCCCGGCGCGGATGGACAGCGGGTTGCCACCAAAGGTGGTGCCGTGGTTGCCCGGCTGGAAGATGTG
>CAZSZN010000106.1:0-10223 GCA_964610405.1 uncultured Macromonas sp.
CATGGGACAATCGCTCATACGATCGTGTGAATTCGTGTTGGGGTGGGAGGTTTTTTCTTGGCCTTGGCTTTTGTCGAAAACAGCGCGTCAATGGTGGCATCGCAACGATGGAGCCTTGAAACATGACCTTGACCGATCCACCCTTTGACCCCGACAACATCGAACGCCAACTGACACATGCTGCTACTCAATTGCTGTTTGGCTTGTGCGCGGAGGTGGAAGCAGCAGGTGTCGCGCGACAACGCAGGGTAATGACTGCCATCAAAAGTCAGCTTGCAGCGACTGTGGCCAGCATGCGAGCTGATATGCAAATTGCCGAATGCTTAGGCCCTGCAGCGTTTCAACACGCCGTCCTGAATCTGGCATTGCAAGGACTTCAAGCATTCCGGAGCAGTAATACAGTTTCTGCTTCGCGGCGGCTGACCAGTCCGGGCAAAATCTTGCCCGCACCGCAAACCCACCGTCGCAACTCGTGCGCGGCAGCAGCCCAATCCCGCTGATTGATTCTTCGCCGCAAGGTCGACGTCTGCAGCCGCCCGGCACCGAGGTTGAATGTGAAGTCGACGATCGCGGCAAGCCGCACTTCTGGTTCCGTGGCCAGAACCGGGCAGTAGCGCAGGGTCGCCGCCAGCGCCGTTTGCAGATCGCGCGCCAAATAGTTCTCGGCTTCCACTTCGGTGATCGGAGGATGCTTGGGATCGCAGAGATGCCCGTACCCAATCGTCCAGAAGCCTGCCGGGCAGATGTAGGGATACGCACGGCCAGGATCGCTCTTCGGCACGCGGTGAAAGCCCTCGAAGCGCTCTGCTTGGAGCCTCGAAGCGAACTCAAGGAGTTTATGGATCGCGGTGCCAAGATCGCGCTGTCCGCATCCTCTCCCAATGCGATATTGCCGTTCGCCTGGGGGGCGACCATCACAAACTACCCTTTCTTTGCAAGAGTAACTGAATTGGTCGGCCGCCTAACTTCTATTCAAGGCAGCTGCAATACTTCTGAGGTGCATCGCCGCATGAGCGAAATCTATGGAGAGCGGCACAACGTAAGAGTGGCAACACAAGCCGTAATTCAATCGTTGGTGGACTGGGCTGTTGTAACGAGATCCCAACCTGAATACCGGTTGACTCCAAAAAAGCCACTTACGGTATCCGACCATGAGTACATCCTGTGGCTTATTGAGGCAATGGTTCGGCAGGCCGGAAAACCTATACCTCTTGAGAACATCAACTCATCCCCGCTCGGATTTCCGTTTTACTTTGATGCGCCGATTTCATACTTGGTATCTGGCTGCGACCACCTAGAGTTGAGGCTGGAAGGTGCAAGCAAACAGTTCGTTGCGCTGCGAAGCGGCGCTTAAAAATTTAAGAGCGACAAACTACATAACTGGGATGGGATATCACAAGTACAGCATCGAGGAAGCATTCCGCGAGTGCTTCTACATCGTGCCCGACTACCCGACCCACGTCTGCAACGACTTCAGTCGCTCTGCCGACAGCGCCAAGAAAAAGATGATTAATTAAGCAGCATGAACCATGGGAAATCATCTCACAGCAACAGAAGCGGCAAAAATCACGCAAGACAACACGCCCGGCCCACCCACGTTAAGTGACTTGCCGCTGAACGAACTCAGGCAATGGAACCTCAAAAAGGTTATTTCAGAGGCTTCATACCAGGGTTATTCACGCGTCTTCATCGAAGTACACAAAGACGATGTTGAGTGGCTTGAGGACTTAGGCTTTAATCTGCAGGCACACAGCAATGACGACGAAGAGGCAAATTATCTTAGCCAACGGCTCACAGAGGAAAATGAGCGACTGATTGAGTTCATCGGGAGACTGGATGAAAAAACCGATTTCCTCCAAGTCATATTCAATACTCGAATCACTAAACCAGATTCGTTTCTGGATTTCCTTGAAAAACTTCTCCAAAAACGGGAAGAAAGACTTGAAGTTGAAACCTTCATTGAAGGCATTTCCGCCTTCCCACTTGCTGCGCACGTCAATCTCAGAAGATACCAGTACCTGATTGATGAGGTTGTCAGATCCAAAAACGCTTGTCGGGACATTCAGCGCCGAATCGCAGCTCTCGACAATGATGACCTTTACATACCAAAGCCAATTAACAAAGGCTTTGTTGTATCTTGGGAATCATCAGGCTCAGATACAGTTTCAGCGGATGGCTTTTGCCCTCAAAAACTATCTTGGTTTTCAAGTGACGGACAGCACGTTTTGAGCATATTGCTCGAAGATATAGAAAGCAAATCCACTGAAGGTCAGTCGCACACAAGCATTTTCTTATCAAAGGATGGCGACGACTGGCTATTTTTTGAAGCTTACGATCAAGACCCAATCTCTGATTTATCAGCCCCAAACCTTGATACCGTGAAGGAGCTCATCCAATTCCTTGGATACGGAATTGCTCAACGTAGTTTCAATTTCACCTCGGGCTCAGGCGATGCAAAGTTAACCAGGCTATTTTACGAACTCCTTATCTACTGGCCAAAAACAAGCCTCGACGGCTGAGTTTTCAATTTCTCAAAAAATTCTCAGCTCTGCTTCTCTCCTTAACACCAATCCTGGCAACACTTTGCCGCCACCGTAGATCCAGCGCCGTAGTTCTGCTGCAGCGCCTACCCAATCCCGGTGATTTATCCTCCGTCGCAGCGTCGACGTTTGCAGCCGCCCAGCGCCGAGGTTGAACGTGAAGTCAACGATCGCGGCAAGTCGCCCCTCGGGCTCGGTGGCCAGCACTGGGCAATACCGCAAGGTAGCCTCTAACGCGACGTTCAGATCGCGCGCCAGATAGGTATCGACGCATGCGGGTGTAGATTGTGTGCCAGTTGCCGAACCTTTTGGGCAGGCCTCGCCATTTGCAACCGTGTTCGGCCACGTAAAGCATGGCGTTAACCACCTGCAGATTGGTCATACTGACGTTACCGCGTTGGGTGGGTAGACAGTGCTCAATGCGCGCAAACTGTTCAGGGGTGATTTCCATGGAGCGGAGTATGCCGCGCCATACCCATCTAGGCAATTAGTGTTAACACGCCCTAGAGCTGACGCACAAGTAAAAATCAAAAATCTGGTTCGATGAACTTCTCCAAGGGAGATTAACTGCGGAAGTCTCAATTGTTACCAGAGGAGTGTGTGAGCTCGGTTTGCACGGTTTGCACCGTTTGCACGTGTTCAGTGCAAACGCTCAACACAGCAAAATGTGGCTTAGTGAGCCCTCAACCGACCAAGTCACCAACCGCTGACGTTTCATCCGGGTCGAAGTTGTCCAGGTGCGTGACCATGTGCAGGAACAGTTTGTGGCTGGAGCGGTACTTGATGCGGTCATCCAGCAGGAGCCGTGCGCTCGTGAAGTCTTGCCCAACCTGATGCTGGCCGAGAGGCAGGGCGATGTCAATGCCGTTGGCAGTTTTGATTTTCTCCCGCAGCCGGCGTAATGCTCGTTTGTCCTTGATGTGCTCTTCCAGTAAAACGCCAGCACTGTGAGCTGCAATTGCAATCCGGTCCAGGTTGCTCAGTTTTGCTGGTTGCTTTCTTGCAGTTGGTGAATGAATTCCGGTGACTCCACCCAGCAGAGCACGAATACTTTTCTTCATGAGTTTGCGAGCCACATTGCCTTTCCAAGCCAAGGGGCTACGCAACTGAAGTTGCGGATCAGCCGATGAATCGGTTTCTGCGAGGTACATAGAGCGCCAGGTCAATTCGAGCCGAACTAGCCGTTTGCTGACTTTCTCAAGAAATCCTCCGAATTCAACATCATCAAGCCCGCCCTTTGCCTTCACATCACGGCCTTTAAGATACGACTTGAACGTCCTACGTCCGGAACTTTGACCAACATACAGTGTTTCAATGTATTTGTAGTGCGAATAGTATTTCCGGCTAAATGCCCAGTGCTTCTTGATTTGTCGCTGAAGGAATATGGCTTTTTCCTCGCTGCCAGCGTCACAATGTACTGCGTAGTCCAGACGCAACAACTCGAAGTCCCCCTTATTTATGGCTTCGATTTCTTCCGTGCTTGGGGAGAGGTCAACTGTTGCACAGATTCTCTCGAAAGTCAGCAAGCACAAGCTAATGAGGTTTGTGGTGCCGACGATATTTTGCCCTGTCAGCCACTTGACGTAAGAGCCGTCAATTGTTAAGTATTTTCCATCCTTTGAAGAACGTACAATTAATTTGTTGCCAAGCCTGTTTCTAATTTCGCGGCTTGTCATGTTTTTGCCATTTTCGTAAGGAATGACTTCACCAAGGGGTTGGTGTTTGATTTTGAACTTGGCTTTGATGTTGTCGAATGTCGATGATCTGAATATCTTGTTCTTAAGTAAAATTTCGGTAATATCATTTACTTTTTGTTTACTCATGATGGTGTGCAATTAATTGTTGTATCGGTAAGTATTACAGTGTGATTGACTGACCTGATATTTTGGTTTTCATGAATTTAATTTCAATTCTTGTATCCGGTTTTGAATGGCATTGATTTTCATCAGGCGGATGCTATTGATTGTCCTTGTCTTGTTGTGTGCGTGTCTGGAGCGCGAGTGACGCAGTCTGGGTACGCCGGCCGCATCGGGTGTGACGTTGTAGTGGTCACCGTCAAACACCGCGTGGCGGTCCAGAAACTGAAGCACCTCTGGGAATTCATCCACAAGTTCCATGAGTATCTCCACAGCGGTTTCGTAGGCCCGTTCAGCCCGTGTGCGATAGTTTTTTTTCGAGGATGCTCCGAAACGAAGTCGTCGTATCAACATTTTCCAGCGCATGGCTCTTGTGGAGACAGTGGTTCCATGGGCTTTCTCGGCAAGGGCTTCGAGTCTGTCCGCCGTACGTAACTGGTCGGTGTACCGCTTAGTCGCTTTTGTCAGGTACGCCGGCATGGCTTGCTTGCTGAGGCGGCGTTCACGCAGGGCGTCAATGTCGGATTGCAGCTGCGACCAGCGGCGTGGGCCAATTACCTCCCGCAGCTCTTCATCGGTGATTTTTTTGCCGCACATCAGTCGCTGCTCCAGCTGTTGTGCCCGGCGCAGTCTGAGGGTTTCCATCAGCATGGTATTTCTCGGTTGCGCTGGGGTGTGGTGTGCACCCCAGCCATGAGGGTTAACGGCGCTTGTTCAGCTTGCTGGTTTTCTTGGGCACGTACAAGGCGTCGTCGTCATCGTCCAAGCCGCTGAGGTCAACGTCTTCGTCATCGTCATCGTCCAGGTCACTGTCGCCCCATTGCATGCCCTTCTTGGAGGCTGCCGACGGGGTGTCCTCTCCCATGACAAAGGCGAGCAGTGACTCGACTTCCTTCTCGCTCTTCCAGCTCTTGGGGTATTTCGGCAAATGTTGCAGCGCGCGAGTGATGGTCGAGCCGCTCACGTCAAAAGCCTCTGCGATGGCTTTGTTCATCGCACCATGCTTACGCATGTGCCACTGCACACGGGTCACCAACTCGTCATGCAGGTGGGGTTCAAACATAGCTTGCGGGTACCCCTTGCCGCTTGAAGCCAGCTGGCACATGGTCTTCGGGCGCGTCACACCAAAGTACCCCTGGCTGACGAACTCGGCGGATACAGCCCATGACCAATCGGGATCTGGCTCGCAAGGCTGGATGATAACGATGCGATCCGCCATGCCACGAAGCGCATTCGCGTTGAGCTGCACTTCGGACACCACTGCGAAGGCGACAACGTGGCAAGCATGTTGATGGGCTTCTTGGCGCAGTTTGGCAAGGTTTGCTGCCGCCAGCGGTGTGATCCCCTCCTGCAGGGTGCAAAAGAATGTCACCAAGCCGACGTCGGCCTCTACGTGTCTAGCGACCGAGTTATAGCCGGGACCATTCAGCCAGTTGTCTTCAAAGTCGCCCAGGCTCACCAGATCGACTCGGGGCATGTGGGCGGGCTTTTGGTTGTACATACGGCGGAGGGTGCTCAGTTCCTCGCTACTGCCAGCCCAAAGGGCGTTGAAGCGCTTTTTATTTGACGCTTTCAGGCCAAGTGCCGGGTTTTCCGAGAACAAGTGCGCCTCGAAGGCCAGACGAAGGACTGCAGGCGGTGCGAAGGTGCTCTGGCCCTTGTAGGAGATCGCTACAACTGTGAGCCCGATGCGCTCGCTGCGCGTGCTAACGAGGCTGGGGGTGTGGTTCAAGATGGACATGTCTATTCCTTCAGTTGATTGATTTCAAAGCGGTACGCAGTTGGCCGACGTTCCAGGCCGTGACGCGGGTTCCAAGGTGGACGGGGGCGGGCAGGTGGTGCTGTTTGACGTAACGCCAGACCGTCGCAGCCGAACAGGCGAACAACGCCATGACCACCGGCAGACGAACGTGTGCTTCATCGGGCAGGGTGTGGAAGCGGGACAGCGCATCGTTGACGGCCATCTGCTTGGCCTCCCTGCGCTTTTCTGCTGCTTGCGTTTGTGCCGTACTCGGCTTGTCAGAGGGTTGAGGCTTCATTTCCAGTTACTCCAGTGAGTAGCTTTCAGGCTGTTCGCAACGTGCAGACAGCCCAAGCCTCAAGCCTTTACAGTTGTTTTTCAGCTCTCTTTTTGCATGCTTGTGCCGAGGAAAAACGCCGAAATTCGGCATTCTTGGGCTGAAGTTCGCTATTTTTCTGGAGGTAAGTGGAGGTCGCAATCAGGAGGAAATCGGAGGTAATGGGCCTGTCGACGCCCAACTCATGAAAAGCCACTAATATGGAGGTTTTCGGAGGTGCGGCGGAATGGCAGATGTTTGCGAAGCAGTTACCTTCCAGCTGGACTTCAATGCCTCTGGCTGGAGCACAGAAGATGCTGTGCGATGGATCTTCCTGGGCGAGCTTGCCGCTGCTGAAGGGGGTGAGGAGTGGGAGGTGAGCGTCTCCTCAGTTTTGGCAGGGCTTGAGTCAACCGACCAGGAGCTTCCGGAGCGCCTGTGGCCAGACCAGCAAGACCTTGTGGCTAACGTGGTCCGCTTTATGCACAAACTGGGGCCCAGCGTACTGGGTTCAGACCTGCCACCAATCGTCTGGTCCAGGTTGGCGATTCAGTACTGGCTTCACCATGGTGGCTGCCATCACCCGTTCATGAATGCCTTTGGTGACTGGCTGAACGAGTTGGGCCATGTGGATGTTCGAGTCGCCAATCGGCGGAAGCCCAAGTCGAATGCAGGTGGCAGGTCGTTGCCGACGCTGCGCGGTAAAGCGGCGCAACTGAGCATGGCCGCATTTCTGCTTGAACTGTCACCAGCCAGCCACTTTGGTCGCCGTCAGGTCAAGGTGGTGAACAAGCAGGCGACCAGGGCGATGCCGCAGAAAGTCAGCGTGGCTGATCGTGATGTGGCATTGAAGAAGATGCTGGGGGCGAACCTGTACGACACCATTAGGTCTGTGATCGACGATGCCATCAGCAGTGGCAGCATCCCCAAGCTCAGCCGAAAGACAGACTTGAAGTCCGGCAGGTTCACCTACAGCGGTGTGCACGGCGAGCTGTGTCAGGAAATTTGCAGGTGCTATCGACAGGAAACCGAGAAGTACAAGCAGTCAACCTTGGACCGAGCCATAAGGGCATTCGTGGTCTCCCGGAAGTCCTGGCCGGCGGGTACCAGAGGGCGTGCTGGCTGAGGTGCGACAGAGTGCCGAGTCTCTCCGCCTCATGCGCTAGCTTGGTGTGTAGTTTGGGTACACATGCGACAATGAAAAACAGCGAAACGTAAGCAACATGTTTTTTGTGGGTACAAAAGCGGGTATGAAAACAGAAATCTGCAATGAAGTATTTGCAAAAACAAGGGCTTATGTAGCCGAGTTTTTGTTTAACGTCTGAACCTCGAAGGCCTGTGCCGCAGGCCTGCAAGGCGCATGGCCGGCGGCTGCGGCGAATTGGGCTCATAATCGCCGCATGAGTAGCGGCGATTATCTCTACCTCTGGCAGTCTCCCGACTGGCCTCAATGGCGCTATGACCTCGGGGCCTTGGCTGAACCCATGGCCCGGGTCAGCCGCGCCCAGGGCCTGTTGCTGGGGCGCATGGCCGATGTGGGTTTTGACTTGCGCGGCCAAGCCAGCCTGGCGGCGTTGACGGAGGACGTGCTGCGCACCAGCGAAATCGAGGGCGAGCACCTGAACGTGGCGTCGGTTCGGTCTTCGATTGCCCGCCGCCTTGGGGTGGACATTGGTTCGTTGGCGCCCGTGGACCGCCACGTGGAAGGTGTGGTGGAGATGGTGTTGGACGCCACCCTCCACAGCACCCTGGCGCTCGATGCGCGGCGGCTGTTGGGCTGGCATGCGGCCTTGTTTCCCACGGGCTATTCTGGCCTCAGTCCCATTGCCACGGGCCGCTGGCGCGATGATGCGCAAGGGCCCATGCAGGTGGTCTCGGGTCCGCTGGGGCGTCAGACGGTGCATTACGAGGCCCCGCCGGCCCATCGCTTGCCCGCAGAAATGGATCGCTTTCTGGCGTGGCTGAACGCCCCTGATGCACCCGAGCCCACCCTGATTCGTGCCGGGCTGGGGCACTTGTGGTTTGTGACTTTGCACCCCTTTGACGACGGCAATGGCCGCATCGCCCGTGCGCTGGGTGACCTGTTGTTGGCCCGTGCCGACGGCAGCTCCCAACGCTTCTACAGCCTCTCGGCGCAGATCCAGCGCGAGCGCAAGACTTACTACGAAATTCTGGAGCGCACCCAGAAAGGAACGATGGACGTGAGTACGTGGCTGCACTGGTTCCTGCAGACGTTGGAGCAGGCGGTGAGCCAGGCCCATCGCACGCTGGATGGGGTGCTGGGCAAGGCGCGGTTCTGGCAGCGCGTGTCGGGTGCCACGTTGAACGAGCGGCAGGTGAAGGTGTTGAACCGGCTGCTGGATGGCTTCGAGGGCAAGCTGACCAGCGGCAAATGGGCGGCGCTGGCGAAATGCTCATCAGACACCGCGTTGCGCGACATCAATGAACTGGTGGCGTTGGGCGTGTTGCAGCGTTCGGGTGCGGGGGGACGCAGCACCAGTTACACGCTGACGCCGGTCTGAGCCGCACCAAGCGCTCGACAACACCTTCAGTAAAACAACGACGCCAGGTCGGCACTGCTGCGCCGGCCCACGTCGGCCCGGTGGGCGGCCAGCCAAGCGTGGGCGCGTTCGCGCCCCAGTGCGTGCAGCATTTCGAAGAATTGACGGCTGGCGGCCAGCTTGCTTTCGGTGTGCAGCTCACCCATCAATTCCGCCGCTTCCACCACATGGAAACGGGCACGGGCCAGCCGGCGCTCCAGCGGGCCCTGGCGCCACCAGGGAATGGCCTGCACCTGCTCGCGCAGGTGGGCGAACATGCGCATCTCGCGCAGGAAAGTGGCGTTGAACGCCAGCTCCATCATCCGGTGGCGGATGTCCTGTGCGCCTTGGGGCAGCGTCTGGTGCCGCAGCGGTGCCAGCATCACCAGCAGGATGTCGCTGGCCCGGCATTCGTGGAACAGCGGAAACACCGCCGGGTTGGCGGCGTAGCCCCCGTCCCAGTACGGCTCGCCGTCCACCACCACGGTGCGGTGCATGGTCGGCAGGCAGGCCGAGGCCAGCACCGCGTCGGCACTCAGTTCGGGGTTGCGGAACAGCCGCAGCTTGCCCGAGTGAACGTGGGTGGCCGCCAGAAAGAGCCGCACCGGTGATTGCCGCCGCAGGTGCTCAAAGTCGATCTGCGCCAGCAGGATGTCGCGCAGTGGGTTGAGGTCGAACGGGTTGATCTGTTCCGGCGAAAAATAGTGACTCCACTGCAGCAGCAAGCGCAACGGCGGTGCCAGCGCGGTGGGGCGCCCTTCGGCGTCGGGCACGGCCACTTCAAACGGCAGGCTGTCGGCCACCGCCGACCAGAAGGTGCGCAACGCCGTCCGGGCACCGGCCGCGCCGCCGTGGGCCAGGCCATGCGCCAGCACCACCGCATTCATGGCCCCGGCGCTGGTGCCGCTGACGCCATCGAACGGCAGGCCCTGTTCCAGCAGTGCGTCCAGCACGCCCCAGGTGAAGGCGCCGTGCGCCCCACCGCCTTGCAGCGCCAGGTTCAAGGGCGGTGTGGTTTTCCACTGCATGGTGCAACTCCCTGGCCTGGTCGGTGGTGCAGGCGTGTCCACATCCTAGCGCCAGACGGTGAACTTTTGACCCCCCGCCCAGTCCGACAGGCGAACCAGCACCGGCGCCGGTGCTTGTTGACGCCGTTGGTGCGAACATGTGTCTGTGCCCGTTGTGGAAAGGAAGGTGTGCCATGACCATCTTCGCTCACTACCAGAGCCG
>CAZSZN010000107.1:0-10093 GCA_964610405.1 uncultured Macromonas sp.
CGCGCTGGACGCAGCAGATGGCGCACGGCCTGCACCCGCTGCTGGAAAGCGGCATTTTGCTGACCGCGATTTCGGCGGTGGTGCTGAACCTGTTCTTCAACGGCAGCCAGGGCGACACGGCCGGGGCCATCGAGGCCGCCAAGACGGCCGAGGCGCACTGAGCGCGCGGGTGGCGAGGCCCGGTGGGCTCGCCGCTCAGGCGGTGCGCGCGAAGAACACCGCGCTCATCACCACCCCGGTGACGATGACCACGGCGCGCACGGCGCCCACCGGCAGCCGCTTGGCGCCGTGGGCCCCGGCGTAGCCGCCGGCGGTGGCGGCCACCATCATCAGCACCGCCGGGCCCCAGGCAATCGCACCGGCCAGTGCGAAAGTGGCCACCGACAGCAGCGACAGCACCAGCGAATTCAGGTTCTTCATCGCGTTGGCCGTGAGCAGGTGGCGTTCGCCCGTCACGGTGTACAGCGCCATCAGCAGGATGCCCAGCCCGCCGTTGAAGTAACCGCCATAGACGGACACGGCCATCAGGCCCAGCGGCCGCCAGCGCGCCCAGGGGTGAACGTCGTTGCCGTCGGTCACCAACCGGCGCGCCAGCCAGGGGCCCACCACAAACACCACCGTGGCAAACAGCAGCAGCCAGGGCACCAGCCCATTGAACAGCTTCGCTGGGGTGACCAGCAGCAACAGGGCGCCCACCACCCCGCCAGCCGCGGCGATCAGCATTTCCTGGCGTAATCGCTGCTTGGGCTGCGCCAGCAGTTCCTGCTTGAAGCCGAGCGTGCTGCCCAGGTAACCAGGGCTGACCGCCACCGCGCTGGTGGCATTGGCCACGATGGGCGGCACGCCCGCGAACACCAGGGCCGGGAAGGTGAGGAAACTGCCGCCACCAGCGATGGCGTTCAGCACGCCAGCGGCAAACGCGGCGGTGGCCAGCAGGGCCATCAGCGTCAGGTCCAGAGGCATCATCGGGCAGTTTGGGCGGTGGGCGCCTGTTCGCGGGTGAGTTGCAGCATCCAGCCGCAGGCCTGCAGCAACAGGGCGTTGTGGGTGGCGGCGGTCTGACCGTGGGCATCCAGCCAGGCCTGGGTGCCCACGGCGTCGCGGCCCTCCATCCGCAGGCACAGTTGCAGCAGCTCGCCCAGCGGACCTTGTCCGTCGAGCAATGCGCTGCGCAAGGCGTCGGACACGCGGATGGTGACCAGCATCTCGCTCAGCGGCGCCCCGAACAGCACCCCCAACATCGAGAACATGCCGGCCATGAAGGCCTGTTCCTGGTCGGCCTTGTCCTGTCCCAGCGCTTGCGCCCACAGCTCCATGCAGCGTGCGCGCAGGCCGGCGTGGGCCAGCAGCATGGCGCTGCGTTCGTCGTCGTCGCGCGCGGCAAACACCAGCAGGTTGAGCCAGCGTTGGAGTTGCGACCGCCCCAGCATCACGATGGCCTGGGCGAAGCTGGTGATTTCGCGGCGGCTGCCCATGGCCGCCGAATTGACCAGCCGCAGCAACTGGTAGGACATGGCGGCGTCGCGCCGGAACACCGCTTCAATGTCGCGGGTTTCCGCGTCGGTGGACACCAGTTGCAGCAACTCCAGCGCCCGCTGGCGCGAGGCCGCCTGGGCCACGTTGGGTTTGGCCGGGGGCATGGTGTACCAGTCGCCCGCCACGCAGGGGGCGTTGGCGGGCCAGGCGTCGCCCATCGCGCGTTGGGCGCAGGGCGGGGCTTGCAGCCGCAGGCCGCTGGCGGCCAGAGCGGCCTGGTCATCGGCGGTGCCTTCGCCGGCGCCGTCCCAGGTTGCAAAGCACGGCAAGCTGGCCGTCAGTGCTTGCAGCGCCGGATCGGCCAGCCAGGGCCGCAGCACGTCGGGCTGCGGCTGGGCGCAGGTCCAGTGCAGACCGTGGAGTTGGCGGCCAGGGCCGCAAAGCAATTGAACAAAGACGAGCGACGACATCGAGGGTACAAGCCGGTGGGAGTCAACGGGCGGGAATGCGGCTCAGTCCAACGGCAGGCGCTCGTCGTTCTGAACCATCTGGACGTAGCGTTCTGCGGTCACGGGCGGGCTGAACAGGTAGCCTTGGAGCTGGTCGCAGCCCAGGTCGCGCAGAAATTGCATCTGCTCCCGATTTTCCACCCCTTCGGCCACAATCTCCTGTCGCAATTGTTGCCCCATGGTCACGATGGCGCGCGCGATCGCGCAGTCGTTGCTTTGGCTGGGAATGCCGACCACGAACGACCGGTCGATCTTGAGTGTGGTGATGGGGAATTTTTTCAGGTAGGCGAGGCTGGAGTAGCCGGTGCCAAAGTCGTCCAGCGCGATGCCCAGCCCCATGGCGGCCAGCTCGTTCATGATGGGCGTCACCTCGTCCGCGCCGCGCACCATCAGGCTTTCGGTGATTTCCAGCTTGAGCTGCTGCGGTCGCACCCCGTGCTGGCGCAGCAGGTGGTCGAGCCGCTGGGGCAGGTGCTTGTCGAATTGCCGGGCCGACAGGTTGACCGCCATCGGCGGCATTTGCAGGCCCTGGTCCTGCCAGGCGCGGATCTGGCGGCAGGCCTCGTGCAGCACCCATTCGCCCAGCTCCAGGATGAGGCTGGTTTCCTCGGCCACCGGCACGAAGTTGCCCGGTGTCAGCAGGCCGTGCCGGGGGTGTTGCCAGCGGGTCAGGGCTTCGGCGCCCACAATGCGGCCGCTGCGCAGGCTGACCTTGGGCTGGTGGTACAGCAGCAGTTCGCCATGGGCCAGCGCGTGCCGCAATTCGTTTTCGATGCGGAAGCGCTCGTTGGCCTTCTGGTTCATTTCCTCGCTGAAATAGGTGGGCTCGCCGTTGGCCTGCTCCAGCCCCCGGGTGTTGGCCACTTCGGCGCAGCGCAGCAGGGCGGCGGTTTCGGTGCCGTTGTCGGGGAAGATGGCGATGCCCAGGCTGGCAGGGCAATGCACTTCGTGGCCCGCCATGGGGTAGGCCGGTCGCAGCAGGGTCAGCAGCTTTTGCGCCACCAGGCCGGCGTGTTCGCGCTGGCGCAGGTTGGGCAAGGCCACGGCCAGCTTGTCGTGCCCGAGCCGGGCCAGGATGTCCTGCTCGCGCAAACCGCTTTGCAGGCGTTGCGCGACCTGGGCCATCAGGTCATCGCCCGCGTCGTGGCCCAGCGTGTCGTACACCCAGCCCAGGCGCTGCAGCTGCACCACCAGCACGCCCACCACGTCGCGGCTGCGGCGGGCCTGGCTCAGGTTCTGCTCCAGCAACTGGCTCAGCAGCAGGCGGTTGGGCAGACCGGTCACGCTGTCGAAGTTGGCCAGGCGCTGCAGCCGGGCCTCGGTTTCCTTGTGGGCGCTGATGTCCGAGAAAATGGAGAACGCGTGGGTCACTTCGCCCGCGTCGTTGCGCACGGTGCTGATGCAGACCGACTGCGGGAACACCTCGCCGTTCTTGCGCCGGCCCAGGATTTCGCCCAGCCACAGCCCGGCGCCCTGGCGGGCGGCCTGCACTTCGGCGCGAAAGTCCAGCCCGTGCTTGCCGGAGCGCAGGATGTCCGGCGTTTTGCCCACCGCCTCGGCCATGCTGTAACCGGTGATGCGGGTGAACGCCGGGTTGACCATGACGATGCGGTCTTGCGCATCCGTCACCATCACGCCCTGGTGGCTGTTGTCGATGATGCTGACGTACAGCCGCATCCGGTCTTCGTCGGCCATGGCGCTGTGGCGCGGTTCGTACTGCGCCAGCATGCCCGTGGGTTCGCCGTCGGCATCGCGCAGCAGGCGCAGCGTCAGGCGTGCCGCCACGGGCTCGCCCTGTTTGTGCCGCAGAACCACGTCGTGTCGGGTTTCGGCGACACC
Organism: uncultured Macromonas sp.; assembly: GCA_964610405.1. Classification (GTDB taxonomy): domain Bacteria; phylum Pseudomonadota; class Gammaproteobacteria; order Burkholderiales; family Burkholderiaceae_C; genus CAZGDZ01. The sequence continues at coordinate 3,825 of CAZSZN010000107.1, forward strand.
GGGTTGCCAGGCGCCCAGCTCGCTCAGGGCGTCGCTGTCATCGCCGAGCAGAAAAATCAGGTGCTGGCCCAGCGCCTCGTCGGCCTCGAAGCCGAACAGCCGGGTCGCAGCCACGCTCCAGCCGGTGACGTAGCCCATCAGGTCCAGCGCGATCTCCGCCACGTCGTCGCTGGTGACGGAGGTTGTCGCGGGGGCGGCGGGGCGGGTCATGGTGGTGTGGTCTCCGCCGTCATCTGCCACATCCAGACACAGGCCAGGGGCAGGGTGCGGTTGAGGTCGCTCACCGTCAGGCCCAATTCGGCCAGTGCGTGCACCACCGCTGCGTCATCGGCTTGCTCGGCGGCGCACCAGGCCCGCAGCAAGGCGCCCAGTTCGCCGTGGCCCTCCAGCAGGGCATCGCGCAGCTCCGGCTGCAGGTTGAGTGGAGCCAGCGCTTGCGCGAGCGGTTGCCCGAACAACACCCCCAACAGCGAAAACATGCCGCTCATGAAGGCCTGGTCTTGTTGGCCCCGGTCCAGGCCGGCGGCCTGCGCCAGCAGCTCCATGCCCCGGGCGCGCAGCACCACATGGGCCATCAGCATCGCGCTGCGTGGGTCGTCGTCGCGGGCCGAAAACAGCAGCAGGTTCACCCAGCGTCGCAGGGCCTGGCGCCCCAAAATCAGAATCGCCTGGGCGAAGCTTGTGATGGTTCGACCACGGCCCATGCCGGCGGAGTTGACCAGCCGCAGCAACTGGTACGACAGCTGGGCGTCGTGCCGGAACACGTTCTCGATGTCGTGGGTTTCGGCGTCGGCGGCGATCAGTTGCACCAGCCGCAGGGCGTGGGTGCGCGACGCGGCCTGGGCCGAGGTGGGCTTGGCCGGCGGTTGCAGGTACCAGGGGCCGGCCACCCACAACGCGTTGTCACTGGGTGGCCACGAGGTGGGGCAATCGGCCACGGCGTCGGCTTCCAGTGGCTGAAAGCCCGCGTCGGCCAGCGCTTGCTGCACGTCTGGCGGCCACAGCGCCACGTCGTCGGCGCGCCACAGGCATGGGGTGGTGCGGGCCAGGTTGGCCACACTGTCTTGCTGCAGCCACGCGCACAGGGTGGGTGCCGCCGCCGCTGGGGCCTTCCACAGCAACGCCCCCGGCTTGCCCTGGCGGTTGGCCAGCAGCCGGACGTGGACCGGAGTCGTGGGCTCGGGGAGGGGCATGCGTGGGTTTCCTTGCTGGCGCCTGGGCACCAACGCCTATCCTAACGCGGGATGGCCTGGCTGTGAGGTTCCGTGGTCGTCGGTGTGACGGCGTGCCTACAATCGGCCGCATACCTTGTGCCCAACATGAACCACGTCCCCGCGCAGACCCCGCCCCCCTTGCCCGTGCAGGATGCCGTGCTGCCCGTCGGCGTGCCCTTGTACGTGGACCTGGACGGCACGCTGGTGCGCACCGACACGCTGTACGAATCCATGCTGTTGCTGCTGCGCCTCAGCCCCTGGTTTTTGCTGCGCATGCTGTGGTGGCTGCTGGGTGGCAAGGCCGCCTTCAAGCGCCAGGTGGCCACGCACGTTTGTCCCGATCCTGCCACGCTGCCTTATCACGCGCCGTTCTTGGCCTGGCTGCGGGCCGAGCGCGCCACGGGGCGCCCGCTGGTGCTGGCCACCGCCGCCGACGCGCGCATTGCCCACGCGGTGGCCGACCACCTGGGCCTGTTCGACGCGGTGCTGGCCAGCAACGACGCGGGCGCCGGCATCAACCTGAGCCGCAGCCACAAGCGCGAGGCGATAGCGCAGCACGCACGGGCGAGCGGCCACGACCGCTACGCCTACGCCGGCAACAGCCGGGACGACCTGGCGGTGTGGGCCGCCGCCGCCGCCGCCGTGGCGGTGGACACGCCGGCCCGGGTGCTGGGGGCGTTGCGCACATCGCACCCGCAAGCGCCGGTGTTTGCCAGCGCGCCCGCCACGCTGCGCGACGCGCTCAAGGCGATCCGCCTGAAGCAGTGGGCCAAGAACGCGCTGTTGTTCGTGCCGCTGCTGGCCGCCCACCTGTGGGCGCCCGCCGCCTGGGTGCAGGTGGGGTGGGCGTTTGTGGCCTTCGGGCTGTGCGCGTCGGCCACCTACCTCATCAACGATTTGCTGGACCTGCCCAACGACCGGCGCCACGCCCACAAGCGGCACCGCCCGCTGGCGGCGGCGCGCATCGGCATTGCGCCGGCAGTGGCGGCGGTGGCGGTGCTGCTGCCGCTGGCCCTGGCTTTGGCGTGGTGGGTGTCGCCCCTGTTCCTGGCGGTGTTGCTGCTGTACACCGGCATCACGCTGGCGTATTCCTTCGTGCTCAAGCGGGTGGCCTTGCTGGACGTGCTCGTGCTGTCGGGCTTGTACACCTTGCGCCTGGGCGCCGGGGCGGTGGCGGCCGAGGTGGAGTTGTCCAACTGGCTGCTGGCCATTTCCCTGTTCCTGTTTCTGGGGCTGGCGCTGGTCAAGCGCTGCGCCGAATTGGAGGAGGTGTTGCTGGACACCGAATCGGACCGCGCCCGGGGCCGGGGCTACCACCAGGACGACCTGCCCGGCCTGCGGGCCATGGGCGTGGCCAGCGGCTTCCTCACGGTGATGGTGTTGGCGCTGTACATCGACAGCCAGAACGGCCGCGAGCTGTACGTGCAGCCCGAATGGCTGTGGGGCGTGGCGCCATTGTTGCTGTGGTGGATCATGCGCATTTGGCTCAAGACCGGCCGGCGCGAGTTGCACGGCGAAGACCCTTTGCAGTTTGCGCTGCACGACCGCTTCAGTTGGTACACCCTGGCCGCCATGGGCGTGCTGGGGGCGCTGGCCACCTGGGGCGTGTGAGTGCGGCACCACCGGAGACCAGCGCGATGACGGGCAAATTCCTCCCCTTGGCCTTGGCGGTGTTGTGTGTGGTGCTGTCCGCCGCTGCGCAGTTGGCCATGAAAGTGGGCATGGCGCCCCCCGCAGGCAGCAGCGTGCAGCACACCTACCTGCACGCGCTGACCAGCCCGTGGGTGTGGCTGGGGCTGGGGTGTTATGGCTTGAGCGCGGTGGCCTGGCTGTGGGTGCTGTCGCGCTTGGACGTGAGCCTGGCCTACCCGCTGGTCAGCCTGGGCTTTGTGCTGACCATGGCCGCGGGCGTGCTGTGGCTGGGCGAGCCCTGGTCCTGGCCACGTTTGGGCGGTGCGGCGTTGATCTTGGCGGGTGTGTTGCTGATGGCGACCGACGCCTGAGGGTATTGGGTATGAACACCACTTACGCGCCGCTGGCCGGCGGTTTCGAGGCGCAGCGCGCGCGTCGGGTTTTCTGGGGCATGTTCTGGGGCACGCTGTTGCTCAAGGTGGTGTTGGCCGCAGGTTTCCCCATGACCGGCGATGAGGCGTTTTTCTACCAATGGGGGGTGTACCCCGCACTGGGCTACTCCGATCACCCGCCCATGATCGGCTGGTGGCTGGCCGCCCTGCGGCAGTTCAGCGAGCACCCGTTGGCCTTGCGCGCGGCCACGCTGGCCGTCACCAGCGTCATCGCGCTGGGCCTGGTGGACTTGGCGCGCCGCTTTGTGCCGACGGAGCGCGAGGCGGTGGCCTGGTGGGCTGGTGCGGTGTACTTGGCCATGCCCTGGTCGTGGTTGTTCGTGCTCGTCACCACCGACACGCCGCTGGTGTTTTTCATGGCCTTGTCGGCCTGGGCCTTCCTGCGGGCCGAGGCGTCGGGCGGGCGCGCCGGCTGGTACGCGCTGGCCGGGCTGTTCGTCGGGCTGGCGTTTTTGTCCAAGTATTTCGCGGCCCTGCTGGGGTTGGCCTATGCGTTCTACGTGCTGGGCTGGCGCCGCGACCGCTGGTGGGCATTGCCCTGGATGTTCCTGTTCGCGGCACCGGCCATCGCGTTGAACCTGTATTTCAATGCGACCCACGGCTGGGCCAACATCATGTTCAACTTTTACAACCGCAACGAAGGCAGCCGCTGGCAGTGGCAGACCTTTGCGGTGTACGCGGGCATGGCGTTGTACCTGTTCACGCCCTGGTTGTGGTGGCAGGCAGCGCGCGCTCGCGGCCGCTCGCTGCCCATGGGGCGTGTGGCGGCGGTGTTGTGGCTGTTTCCCATGGCGGTGTTCGCGCTGCTGGCCCTGCGGCGCAGCATCGGCCTGCACTGGGTGCTGGGCTTTGTGCCCTTGTTCGTGCTGTGGGCCGCCATGCGGCTGCAGCCGACCCAGTTGCGCCGCGCCTGGGGCTGGACGCTGGCCTTGTCGGCGCCGCACCTGGTGGCGGTGGTGGCCATTGCCTGGGTGCCGTTGAACTGGTGGCACAGCAACAAGCTGTACGAAAAGGTGGTGTTCCTGCGCGAAACCCCGGCCATCGTGCAGACGCTGGAGGCGGGCCTGCCCCCAGGCGGGCGCCTGATGGCCCACGCCTACAGCCCGGCGGCCATCCTGTCGTACTTTCACGGTGGCTATGTGCCGGTGTACGGCCTGGGCCGCCACCACGCCCGGCAAGACGACCAGTTGGTCGATTTCCGCGCGTGGGAGGGCCAGACGGTGCATGTGTTCTTCCGCGAACCGGTGCAGCCCGAGGCGCACCAGGCTTACTTTGAACGGGTGAGTGCCCGCAGCTTTGAGGTGCAGGGTGTGACCTACCACGTGCTGCAGGGCGAAGGTTTCCGCTACCAGCCCTACCGCGATCAGGTGCTGGCCGACATCGCCCGCCAGTTCCACGACTACCCGCGCTGGCTGCCGCTGTGGGGCAGCCCGTTCTGCGAGCGTTACGGGTTCAAGGACTGCTCGCCACCGTGATCTGGGCCACCGGCTCCGGGGCCAGCAAGCTGCCATTGCGCAAACCGCGCACCGTGGCCAGCACCAGGCCCACCACCACCAGCGAGGTGATGGCCAGCAGCAGCACCCCGGCCATCTGCAGCCCGGCTGCTTGATGCAGGGTGGCCAGCCGCAGGGTGAGCGCGGTAAAGGCCGCCAGCGGGAACGACCAGGCCCAGAACGCGATGCCGAAAGGTTGCGCCACCATGCGCGTGACCTGCGTGCCCACCCACAGCAGGCAGAACAGCGCCACGCCCCAAAGGGCCTGAGCCACCCAGGCCGGTGCCTGGAATTGCAATGCCCCCAGGCCGATCACGGCCGGCGGCGCCACGGTGATGAGCCAGGTGGGCAGCAAGCGGTCGGGCAAGGGGCTGTGGGCAAAGCGGCGCACCAGCAGCAGTGTCAGCACCACCGGCCAGAACAGCACGCCGATGCCCCACTGCGCTGCTGCCCACACACCATGGCCCAAAGCCACGCCAGCCAGCGGCGCCACCACGTTGCCCACCACGGCAATGAACAGCACCGGGGTGATGGCCGGCCAAAGGGACGCGGCATTGGGATTGGCGCCACCCGCCGATACGCCGGGAGCCAGCCAACGGCCCATCACCCACACCGTGGCCCACAGTTGCAGCAGGCTGCCGGCCCACCACAGACCGCGCACGCCCCAGTGTTCCAGCCCCAGCGCCTGCCCCAAGGTGGCCAACAGCAGCAGCGACACCGGCACCGTGGCCACAAAGGCGTGACGCACCGGGTGTTTCAAATCCTCCTCCAGCGCCTGGGGGTGGCGTTGCCAGCGCAGCAGCGAGGCGGCGGCCAGCGCCACAAACACCAGCAGCGCCACGCCCCCCAGCACCAGCGCGGCGCCGGTGGCCCTCTCGCCCAGCACGGGTGTCGCCGCTTGCCAGGCCAGCGCCAGCCCGCACAGCCCCATCACCAGCGAAAACCAACCGGGCGCGAGGAACTTCAATGGCGTGGGCGGGTGCATGGGCATGGCGGGTGGTTTAGCAGGATTTGCAGGACGCGGCGCTTTCCGGCACGCCCAGTTTCCGCAGGATGATAGCCAGCGGGCAGAAGTTGGTGAACCCGAACTGGAACAGGTTCAGGCCCACGAACGCGGTGAAGGCCAGGAACCACTGGTTCACGAACAGCGGGCTGGCCGGTGCGCCCAGAGCCACCGACAGGAACACAAAAAGACCGGCAATGACGCGGATGTAACGTTCAACATTCATGACAACACTCCTTACAAACAACACAAAAAAGGAAAGCGCTCACACCTCGGCCGCGGCCAGGTGTCGGCGGCGGTAGACCGCGTAGTACAGCACCGGAATCACCACCAGCGTGAGCAGGGTGGACACCGCAATGCCGAAGATCAGGGAAATCGCGAGGCCGTTGAAAATCGGGTCGTCCAGGATGTAGACGGCACCCATCATGGCGGCCAGGCCGGTCAGTGGTATCGGCTGGGCGCGCACCGCAGCCGA
>CAZSZN010000108.1:0-9897 GCA_964610405.1 uncultured Macromonas sp.
CCGGCCCACGCCATCGACTGGCAGGGCAAGGACTGGACGCCCCAGCTCGCCAAGGAGACCGGTGCCAAGGCCGCTCACCCCAACGCGCGCTTCACCGTGGCCGCCACCAACAACCCGGCCTTGGACAGCGCCTGGGACGACCCGGCCGGTGTGCCGATCGACGCCTTCATCTTCGGGGGCCGCCGTTCCAACACCGTGCCGCTGGCCACCGAAGCCCGCACCTGGATGGAAGGCGTCTACATGGCCGCCACCATGGGCTCTGAAACCACCGCCGCCGCCTTCGGCGCGCAGGGCGTGGTGCGCCGCGACCCGTTCGCCATGCTGCCATTCTGCGGCTACAACATGAGCGACTACTTCCAGCACTGGCTCGACATGGAGCACAAGCTGGAAGAGTCCGGCCACAGCCTGCCCAAGATCTTCTGCGTCAACTGGTTCCGCAAGGGCGCCGACGGCAAGTTCATCTGGCCTGGCTACGGTGAGAACATGCGCGTGCTCAAGTGGATGATCGACCGCCTGGAAGGCAAGGCCCAGGGCGAAGACCACGCCTTCGGCATCAGCCCCACCTACGACGAAATCAACTGGGACGGCCTGAACTTCAGCCGCGAGCAGTTTGCGTCGATCACCGACATGAACCCCGAGCATTGGAAAGCCGAACTCGCCCTGCACGACGAGTTGTTCGAGAAGCTGGCCTATCACCTGCCGCAGGAACTGGTGGCCGCCAAGGCGCAGATGGAAGCCCGCATCCTGGGCTGAGTCTGAGGTAAAAAAAACGCCACCCGATCGGGTGGCGTTTTGCATTGGGGCGGTACCGGTTCAGATGTAGTACAACTGGTAGCGACGGCCATGGCCCATGGAGATGCTTTCCATCGGGCCGACTTCCCACTCACTGCGCTCGTTGGTGACCACTGGGCCCAGGGGGGCCAGGGCGTCGGTCAGCGCTGCCAGGTGGGTGGCATCGGCACGGTCGCGGGCCGCTTGCAGGTCGGCCATCACGCGGCTGTCTTTCTGGGCCAGGGCCAAGAAGCGAGCCTCGGCGCGGGCTTCGGCGCGGCGGCGGGCCCAGCCGTTCAGCGGCACCATCACTTGCTGGGCCAGGCGTCGGGCCGGCGTGCTCAGCAGCAGGCTGCCGGCAAACACCACCGCCCACAGCACCATCCAGGCCAGCAGCAGGTGGCCGTCGGCCCAGGTGCTGACGAGTTGGTCGGCCACCACGGCCAGGGCCGCCACCGAAGCGGCCAGCAGGAATGTGACCAGCGCGCGCGGCGCTTGCGGCAGGCGGGCACGGGGAGCGGCGGCAGGGGCGGAAACGATGCGTTGAGAAGAAACGAGTGTGCTCATGAAAACCTCCATATGCTGCATTGCAACATCAATGGCGCGTATGCTAGGGCAAACCCTGATGTTTGTGTACTTTATTTTTGTAATGTCATATATTCCAAAAATGTATGAATGAGTTGAACTTCCGCACGCTGGACCTCAATTTGTTGCGGGTGTTCGACGAGGTGATGGCCGAGCGCAACCTCACCCGGGCGGCCCACAACCTGGCCACCACCCAGCCGGCGGTCAGCAACGCCCTGCGTCGCTTGCGCGACTTGGTTGGCGATGACTTGGTGCGCCGCTCTGGCTATGGGGTCGAGCCCACGCCTTTGGCGCTGACGTTGTGGCCCACGGTGCGCGACGCGCTGCGGCAGTTGCGCGAGTCGCTGGCACCCGGGGTGTTCGACCCCTTGCAGGCGCAAACCCATTTCGTGCTCGCCATGGCCGATGCCACGGCGTCCAAGCTCATGCCGGGGCTGGTGAACCTGCTGGGTCGCGAAGCGCCGGGGGTGACGGTGCGGGTGCTGCCGCTGACCACCCGTGATCCCCGCAGCCTGCTGGACCGGGGTGACGTGGACATGGTGATTGGCCACTTTCCCGGCGTGCTGGCCGAGCTGGGCGCCACCCACCTGCAGGAAAGCACCACCCGTTACATGTCGCACCGGCTGTACGACGGCGAATACGTGGTGGTGATGCGCGCCGGCCACCCCTTGGCCGAGGGGCCGCTGACGCTGGACGCCTTTTGCGCCGCGCGGCACCTGCTGGTCAGCTTTTCCGGGCGTCCGTTCGGGTTTGTGGACGAAGCCCTGGCTGCGGTATCGCGCCAGCGGCGGGTGGTGCTCACCGTCAACCAATTCTTCACCGCTGGCCTGGTGGTGGCTTCGTCCGACCTGTTGACCGTGCTGCCGCGCCATTTCGTGGGCAGCACCGGCCGCCAGCACGAGCTGGTGCACAAACCCATCCCGCTGGACGTGCCCGCCGTGCATGTGGACATGCTCTGGCACCGCCAGTCGCACACCCTGACCGCCCAGCGCTGGATGCGCGAGGCCCTGTGGCGCACCGTGCAGGACGACCCGGAGGCAGCGCCCCAATGACCCCCCTCAAGATCCAGCTCCTGAGCGACCTGCACCTGGAAGCCAACCCCGACTTCTGCGCCCAACCCCACCCCGAGGCCGACCTGCTGGTGCTGGCCGGCGACGTGGGCTCCTACCAGCTCCGGGCCGATGGCACCCGGATGGCCGAGCCCGATTGGGGTTTGCGCCGCTTTTCGCCCCTGCCGCAGTACGCCGGCTGGCCGGTGCCGGTGCTGTTCGTGCCCGGCAACCACGAATACGACGCGCTCGACTTCGACGCCGCCCACGCCGAGCTGCACGCCACCTGTGACCGGCTCGGTCTGGTCTGGCTGGAGCGCGAAGTGTGGACCTGGCGCGGGGTGCGCTTCGTCGGCACCACCCTGTGGAGCGACTACGACGCCTTGGTCGCCCCGGCCGACCCGATCACCCAACGCCTGAAGCAGCGCCACAAGGCGTTCCGGGCCGCCAATTACTACCTGCAAAAAATGCAGACCCAGCGCCAAGGTGCCCTGTTCGACGCCGCCGCCATGCGCGGCGAGGCGCTGGACAGCCAGCAGTGGCTCAGCACTGCCTTGCAGCAACCGTTCGATGGCGCCACCGTGGTGGTCACTCACTTCGCGCCCAGCCTCCAAAGCGCAGACCCCCGCTACGGCATCACACCGGGCACCGCCGGTTTCTGCAACGCGCTCGACGCACTGCTGCCCAGCGCCGACCTGTGGCTGCACGGCCACCTGCACTGCGCCCAGGATTACCGGGTCAACCGCTGCCGCGTGGTGGCCAATCCGCTCGGGTATGCCGCCAAAGGCGAACAGGACGCGTACCAAGCCGAGCTGTTGATCACCGTGCCCACCCCGGGCTGACTTATCATCCACACCACAGGAGGTAGGTCGATGCTCAAGCGCATCCGCGTCGAGGACGTCCGCCTCGGCATGTTCATCCAGGGGTTTGCCGGTCCTTGGCTGGACCACCCGTTTTGGCGCAACAAGTTCGTGCTGGAAGACCCGCGCGATCTGCAGCGCATCCACGTCAGCAGTGTGCGCGAAGTGTGGATCGACGCCAGCAAGGGGCTGGACGTGGAGGGCGACGCCCCACCACAAGCCACCGCCAGCAGTGCCGCCGAAGTGGCGGCGCTGGAAGTGTTCGACCGAGCGGAGCGCCGCGACGTGGCGCCCACCAGCCACCAGGCCGAAGTCAAGCGCGCGACCGCCCTGATCCAGAGCGCCCGGGGTGCGGTCGTGGGCATGTTCCAGGACGTGCGCATGGGCCGCGCCATCGACCAGCAGGTGGCTCGCGCGGTGGCCGAGGACATCACCGATTCGGTGTTCCGCAACGCGGGCGCGTTGATCAGCCTGGCCCGCATCAAAAGCACCGACGACTACACCTACATGCATTCGGTGGCGGTGTGCGCCCTGATGGTGGCGTTGTCGCGCCAACTGGGCCTGCCCGACGACGAAGCCCGTGCCGCCGGCTTTGCCGGCCTGCTGCACGACATCGGCAAGATCGACATCCCGATCGAGATTCTGAACAAGCCCGGGCGCCTGAGCGAAGCCGAGTTCACCCTGGTGCGCGAGCACCCGCGCCGAGGCTGGCAGCGCTTGCGGGCAGCGGGCATCGAGGACGAAGCCGCGCTGGACGTGTGTCTGCACCACCACGAACGGTTTTCGGGCAAGGGCTACCCGGACGGGCTGGTCGGCGAAGACATCTCGCTGATGGCGCGCATGGGCTCGGTGTGTGACGTGTACGACGCCATCACCTCCAACCGGCCTTACAAGGCGGGTTGGGACCCGGCCGAATCGCTCAAGCAAATGGCGTCGTGGACCGGCGATTTCGACCCGCGCGTGTTCCAGGGCTTTGTGCGCAGCCTGGGCATCTACCCTACCGGCTCGCTGGTGCTGCTGTCCAACGGGCGGCTGGCGGTGGTGGTGGAGCAGTCGCCGTCCAGCCTGCTCAAGCCGACGGTGAAAACCGTGTACTCCACCCGCAGCGGGGAGCGGGTGGTGCCCGAACTGCTGGACCTGTCGCGTTCGGGCAGCACCGTCAAGATCCTGCAGCGTGAAGACCCGGCCCAGTGGAAGATTCCCAACCTGGACGAACTGTGGTCGGGCGTGCCTGGGTTGGGGCGCGCGAACTGAGCTTCAGGCGCCGGCCATGGGTTCCAGCACCTGCGCCGCCGCCGTCCGCAGCGCGGTGCTGAGGTCGTTCAGCACGTCCGACGCCAAGTTCCAGCAGTGCCAGTACAGCGGCACGTCAAAGGTGTGGGCCGGGCACACGTTGCGCAACTGGCCCGCCTGCAGCGCGTCGGCGACCAGCGGCCGGGGCACCACCGTCACGCCCCAGTCGGCCAGGGCGGCGCGCACCTGGCCTTCGGACGAGGGCACGTACAACTGCCGCAGCGTCACTTGCCCCAGGCTGAAGGCGCGGCACACGAAGTCGCGCTGCATGTCGTCCTTGCGGTTGAAGGCGATGAAGGGCAGCCGGTGGAAGTTGTGCCGGGTCAGGCCCTCGGGCAGGTGCTGCGCGGCGTAGCCGGGGCTGGCCACCGCCACGTAGGGCATGGCGCCCAGCGGCTCCAGCTTGCAGCCGCGCAAGGCCTGGCCGAGCGAGGTCACGCACCCCAGCACCTGGCCTTCGCGCAGCCATTCGTGGGTGAAGTCCTGGTCGTCGTGGATGATTTCGATCGGCAGCCCGCCTTCCACCAGCGCGCTGATGGCGGGCAGCGCCCAGGTGGCGATGCTGTCGGCGTTGATGGCGACCGAGACCCGTTCTTCGTCCCGCTGGCCCCGGGTGGAGTTGGGCGCCAGCTCGCGCAGGTCGTGCTCCAGGTCGGCGCGCAGCAGCCGCATCATTTTGGCGTGCTTGATCATCAACTGCCCGGCGGGGGTGGCCTTCAGCGGTCGGCTGCGCACGATCAGCACCGTGCCCACCTGCGCTTCCAGCGAGCGCAGACGCTGCGACACCGCCGATTGGGTGATGGACAGGCGCTGCGCAGCGCGCTCAAAGCCGCCTTCCTCCACGATGGCGGCCAGGCATTCCAGGGCGTCGGGGTCAAAGGTGCTCATGTCGGCAGGTTGCAGTATTAGTTAGGCTGATATTAATTCGACTTGGTTAGTTTGTCTGTGGTTTTTTGAGCCACCATGGGTGGGCGTGCATACCCTATAAGCCAAGTAGGACTTTTCGCAAATTTGGGCAATGGACTTAGGTGAGCGAGAATGCAAGGTTTACTGCATCACAAGTGCAGTCAGACACGTTTTGCGAAAGTGGCGCATGGGCAATCGATTGTTGGTGGTGGACGACAGCCGCGTTTCACGCATGATCATCAAGGGCAAGGTGGCCAGCCTGTGCCCCGACTGGGAAGTGTTTGAAGCCACGTCGGGCGACGAGGCGCTGGCTTTGGCGCCCCAGCTGCAGCCCGACTTCGTCACCATGGACGTGAACATGCCGGGCATCAGCGGTTTCGAGGCCGCTGAAAAATTGCTCGGCCTGCTGCCCCAGGCCCGCATTGCGATGCTGACGGCCAACATCCAGGAATCCAGTCGCGACCGGGCGGTGGCGCTGGGGGTCAAGTTTGTCCAAAAACCCGTGACCGAAGCGGCCATCCAGCAGGCGGTCGATTACTTTTCGGCGGGCGCATGAAGCTCAACGACCTGGAACTGGACGCCCTGGGCGAACTGTTCAACCTGGGGGTGGGGCAGGCGGCCGACGCGCTGAGCCAATTGGCCGGCGAGGCGGTGCTGCTGAGCATCCCGCAGGTGCAGTTGTTGCCCAAGGCCGAGGTGGTGCGCCAGCTCAGCCTGGAAGGCGACCGCCGCGTCAGCGCGGTGCGGCAGGGGTTCCACGGTGAAATCGTGACCGACGCGGTGCTGATGTTCCCGGCCGAGCAGAGCCTGCAACTGGTGCAGATCATGGTCGGCGAAACCGTGCCGCTGGAACAGCTTGGCGAGATGGAGCAGGAGGCGCTGGCCGAAATTGGCAACATCCTGCTGAATTCGGTGGTGGCCAGCGTGGGTGATGCGCTGGGTATTGAGTTCGACGGCAGCCTGCCCGAGGTGGAGTTGGGCATTCTGTCCGACGTGCTGCTGGCCAATGAAGCGGTGACCGAGCCCTTGCTGAGCCTGAAGGTGCGCTTCGAGATCGCGTCGCGCAGCATTGTCGGACACCTCGCTTTCCTGCTCGACATCCAGTCTAGCGGGCGCCTGGAGTCCAAGGTGGCCGCGTTCATCCGTCGGCTAGAGGCTTCAGCCACATGACCACGCCTTGCGCGCACGAATCAGGGCAGCCCTGCCTGGGCCCATGGGTCGAGTGGGTGCTGGGCAATGTGCAGTCGGGGTTGCTGGTGCTGGACGAAGCCTGTCAGGTGGTGTTCGCCAACCCGTGGTTCCTGCGCCGCGCCCGCCTGAGCGAAGCCGAGGTGCAGGGCCGTGCGCTGGTGGACGTGTTCGAGGGCCTGCGGGGCAGCCATTTTGAGCGGGCCCTGAACGACGTGCTGCGCACCGGCTTCCCGGCCCTGCTGTCCGAAACCCTGCATTTGTCGCCGCTGCCCTTGTTTGCGCTGTCGTCGGCGGGTGCACAGCCGCAGCGCCTGAAGCAGTCGATCCAGATCGTGCCCATGAACGGCCAGGCCGCCCGTCAGGCCGGCCAGCGCTACGTGCTGGTGCAGATCACCGACGTCAGCCCTGCGGTGGCGCGCGAGCGCTTGCTCAAGGAGCAGGCCGCGCGCATGCACGCCATGGCCCATGTGGATGCGCTGACCGACATCGGCAACCGCCGCCATTTCGACGCCATGCTGGACCGCGAGTGGCGGCACGCCCTGCGCGAGCAGGAGGGGCTGAGTCTGGTGCTGTTCGACATCGATTACTTCAAGCAGTACAACGACACCTACGGCCACCAGCGCGGCGACGAGTGCTTGCGCAAGGTGGCCGGGGTGATCGAATCCATGGCGCAACGCCCGCGCGATGTGGTATGCCGCTACGGCGGCGAAGAAATGGCGATGCTGCTGCCCGACACCGACCTGAGTGGCGCCATCGCTCTAGCCCAGCAGGTGCTGGAGGCGGTGCGCCAGCTGGCGGTGCCGCACGTGGTCAGCCCCCACGGGGTGGTGACCTTGAGTGCCGGCGTGGCCACCGAGCAACCGGTGCCCGGCATGCACGCCGATGCCTTGCTGCTGCTGGCCGACCGGGCTTTGTACCAGGCCAAGCGCCTGGGTCGCAACCGGGTCGAGACCCTGCTGGCCACGGCCACCGCGCCAGCGGTGCCCGCCCGGACCGGCGTCACCCTCTGACCGGTTCGGCTTCGGGCGCGTCCAGCTGCGCCAGCCAGTCGCTGACGGCGCAGTGTGCCGCTTCAAAATCCAGTTCATCCATGGCGGCGTTCAGGCGGTGCAGGCAGTCGTGCGCCTCGCCGGTCCAGTGGGCCAGCAAGGCCTCGTGCTGTTCGATCGACGCCATGTCGGTGGACGCGAGGTGCTGTTGCAGCGTTTCCAGGGTCTGACGCAGTTCGGCGGTGGAGGCGCGAGGGATGGCGGTTGGGGTGGATGGTCGCGCTGCGGCCGAGGGGGCCTGCTCGCTCAACCATTCCTCGGCCGCTGTCAACATGTGGGTCACCGAGGCCGTGAGGGTGGCCAAGTGTTCGGTCCATTGCGCTGGGCTTGCGTCGGGCTGCTTCAAGGCTTGTTCCAGTTGTCCGGCGGCGGCGGCCACGGCATCGCCCCCCAAGGTGGCGGCCACGCCTTTCAGGCTGTGGGCGGCTTCGCGGGCGGGCTGGCTGTGCGCGTGGGGGTGGCCGGTGGCCAGCGCGTCGCGGATGCGTTGCAGCGCGGCGGGCGCGTCTTTCAGCTGGCGCGCCAGCAACTGGGCGTACAACTGGCGGTCTCCGCCAAACCGGGCCACCGCCGCCGCCACGTTCAGCACCATCGGAGCTGAGGCCGCCGGCCGTGGCACGCTGGGCAGCACGGCTGGCGCCAGTTGGGCCAGCCGGTGTTGGCAGTGGCGCTGGATCAGTGCGATCAGCTGTTCCAGGTCGAACGGTTTGCCGACGTGGTCGTTCATGCCGGCGGCCAGGCAGTCTTCGCGGTCGCTGGCCATGGCGTTGGCCGTCATCGCCACGATGGGCAGGGTCGCAAAGCGCGGTTCTTCGCGCAGCTTTCGGGTGGCCTGCAGGCCGTCCATCACCGGCATCTGCATGTCCATCAACACCAGGTCGAACGGCTCCATCGCGTTGCGCACCATGGCCACGCCTTCGCGGCCATCGTGGGCCAGGCTGACTCGGGCACCGGCGGCACCCAGCAGCTCGCTGGCCACCAGTTGGTTGACCGGGTTGTCTTCCACCACCAGCAGGCGCAGGCCCTGCAGTGGCCGGGTCTGCCCTCGCGCGCCGTCGCTGGTCAGGGACGCGGCGGGCAGGCGCTGCGCCATCACCGCGTCGAACACCATGCTGCGGGTGAATGGTTTGATGAGAAACGCGCCGACGCGGGCGACCTCGGCTTCGCTGCGGCCCTCCAGCATGTCCTGTGGGTTGGCCGTGACCATCACCACCATCGGGCCGCCCAATTGGCGCAGGCGTTCGGCAGCGGTCCAGCCGTCGAGTCCGGGTTGCAGCCAGTCCACCAGGGTGGCGTCGAAGGCGGTGCCGCCGTCCTGCGCTTCGGTCGCCAGGCGCAAACCGGTTTCGGCATCGGGCGCGGTCACGGCGGACCAGCCCAGCTCCTCCACCATCCGCACCAGCACCGCGCGGGTGGCGGGGTTCGGCTCAATCACCAGCGTGTGCAGCGCGGTCAGGCTGGGGTGCTCGTCTTGCCGGGTGGGGTTGTCGCTCGCGGGCAACTCGAACGGCAGTTCGAAGTGGAAGCAGCTGCCCACGCCCAGTTCGCTGCTGAGCAGGAGTTGACCGCCCATCATGTCCACCAGCCGTCGGCTGATGGACAGGCCCAGGCCGGTGCCGCCAAAGCGCCGTGCGGTGGAGGCGTCGGCTTGCGAGAAACCTTCAAACACCTGCGTCTGTTGCGCCGGTGTCATGCCGATGCCGGTGTCGCACACCTCGAACCGCAACCGCGTCCGGTGCGGTGGTTCGGCGTCGTCGTGCAGCACCTGAACCCGCAGCCGCACCTCGCCCTCGGGGGTGAACTTGATGGCGTTGCCCGCCAGGTTGATCAGCACCTGTTTGAGCCGCAGCGCGTCGCCCACGATGACTTTGGGCAAGTGCGGGTCGAGGTCGAACAGCAGCTCGATCCGCTTGTGGCCCAGGTTGTTGACCATGATGTGGGCCAGCTCGCGCAGCAACTGGTCCAGTGCCATGGGTTGAGGGTCGAGCGCCAGCTTGCCCGCCTCCACCTTGGAGAAGTCGAGAATGTCGTTGAGGATGCCCAGCAGCGAGCGGGCGGCTTCTTCGGTCTTGTCGGCGTAGTCGGCCTGGCGGGGCTGCAGGCCGGTGCTTTTGAGCAGCTTCAGCATGCCCATGATGGCGTTCATGGGGGTGCGGATTTCGTGGCTCATGTTGGCCAGGAACTGGCTCTTGC
>CAZSZN010000109.1:0-9884 GCA_964610405.1 uncultured Macromonas sp.
CAAAGTCCTCGCTCTGGTTGGCGGCCAGCCGCTCTTGGTACTTGGCCATCACCAGCGCAATCACGCGTTCGTTTTCGTCCTGGGTTTGCGCCAGTGCCTGTTCGGCGTTCAGACCGGCGCTCTTCCAGGCGCTGATGGTCCACTGCCACTGGCGGGCGGTGGCCGCGTCGGTGGTGCCGCCACAGTCTTTCAGGATGGAGGTGATGTCGTCGGTGTCGAGGATGGAGAATTGTTGCTTGAGCCCCAGCACCGCGCCGTCTTCGCGCAGCAGGCGCACGCCCAGCGAGTGGAAGGTGCAGATCACCACGTCTTTGGCCGACTTGCCCACCAGTTGCTTGGCACGCTCGCGCATTTCGGCGGCGGCCTTGTTGGTGAAGGTGATGGCCGCGATGCGTTTGGCCGCCAGCCCGGCCTGGATGAGGCGCGCGATCTTGTGTGTGATGACCCGGGTTTTGCCCGACCCGGCGCCGGCCAGCACCAGGCACGGCCCGGCGAGGTGGTTCACGGCTTCAAGCTGGGCAAAATTCAAACCGGCGGACATGGCTCGTCAGGCACGCAAAGCGTTCCATGATAACGGGTGCGACAATCGACAGTGTGCTGAACATCCTGCTGGTCACTTTTCCGTTTTTTGCCCTGGTTGCCGGAGGGTTTGTGGCCGCGCGTCGGCGCATGCTGCCGCTGGAGGCGATCCCCGGCCTCAATGGGTTTGTGCTGTTTTTTGCGCTGCCGGCCATGCTGTACCGCTTCGGCTCCACCACCCCGATCGCGCGGTTGCTGGACGCGTCGGTGTTTGGCGTGTACCTGGTGTGTGCGCTGCTGACGGTGGCCTTGACGATCGCGGTGACCAAGCGTGGGCGCATCGGCTGGAACGACGCCTCGTTCGGTGCGCTGGTGGCGGCGTTCCCGAACACCGGTTTCATGGGGGTGCCCTTGCTGGCCGCGTTGATGGGGCCGGCCAGCGTGGGCACGGTCATCGTGCTGATCGTGGCAGACATGGTGGTGACCAGTTCCTTGTGCATTGCCTTGTCGCGCCTGGACCAGCGCGAAGGCGGCGCGGCGGCGGCGGCCGGCAAAGCGTTGAGTGGCGTGCTGCGCAACCCCATGCCGTGGGCCATCCTGTTGGGCGGGTTGGCGTCGGCGTTGCAATTCCAGTTGCCCGGCCCGATCGAGAAAACCGTCTGGCTGTTGGCGGACGCGGCTTCGCCGGTGGCGCTGTTCACCATTGGGGCGGTGCTGGCGCGCTCCCAGATGCAGTCCGACCATCCGATGCCGTTGGGCGATTACGTGCCGGTGGCTTTGCTCAAATTGTTCTTCCACCCCGCGCTGGTGTGGTTGGTGGGCACCTTGGCCATCGCCGTGGGCGTGCCGCTGGACCCGGTGGCGCTGACGGTGATGGTGCTGGTGTCGGCCCTGCCGAGCGCGAGCAACGTGTCGCTGCTGGCCGAGCGGTTTGGCGCCGACAACGGGCGCATTGCGCGGATCATCCTGGTGTCCACCGCGCTGGCGTTTCTGACCTTTTCGGGTGCGGTGGCGCTGCTGCGCTGAGTTTTACATTCCCAGCGGGTCCACGTCGATGGCCCAGCGGATCAGCCCGCGTGCCTCGGGGTGACTGCGCAGCGGGTGCAAATGGCCTTGCCAAGCCGCCAGAAACGCCTGCAAGGCTGGCCGATGGTCGGTTTCAACCAGCATCTGCGCGCGTTCCACGTTCGCCACGCGTTGGATGGTCATGGGCATGGGCGGGTACAGCATGAGCTGGGCGCGCCCGGGCAGCCCTTCGCCGGCCTCGGTGGCCAGGCGCAGAAAGGACTGGGCGGCTTCCTGGGTTCGCGCTTCGGCCCGCACCAGGGCTTGGTGGGCGAATGGTGGCATTTGCGCGGCTTGCCGCTCCTCCAGCTCCTGCGCTGCAAAGGCGGGGTAGTCGTGCTTGTGCAGCGCGGCGAACAGCGGGTGCTGCGGGTACCAGGTTTGCACCCACACCTCGGCTTGTCGGCCGCCTTGGGCCATGAACGCCGCATCACGCCCGGCGCGGCCGGCGGCTTGCAGCAGCAGGGCAAACAGCCGCTCGGGGGCACGGTAGTCGCTGGCAAACAGGCCGCTGTCGGTGTTGACGCTGGCCACCAGGGTGATGCGCCGGAAATCGTGGCCTTTGGCGATCATTTGGGTGCCCACCAACACGTCCACGTCGCCGGCATGCATGTCGGCCAGCCGGCTTTCCAGGCTGCCTTTGGCCCGCGTCACGTCGGCGTCGATCCGGGCCACGCGCACCGGGCTGCCGTCTGGGCGGCGGGCGTCGGCCAGCAGCCCGGCCAGTTGTTCTTCGATCTGCTCGGTGCCTCGCCCGATGGGGGTGATGTCCAGGTTGCCGCAGTCCGGGCAGGCGCGGGGCACCCGGGTGGTGTGGCCGCAGTGGTGGCAGCGCAGGGTGCGGTCGATCTTGTGGAACACCGCGTGCGCGCTGCAGTGGGGGCAGTCGCTTTTCCAGCCGCAGTCGTGGCAGGCCAGCACGGGGGCGTAACCCCGACGGTTGAGCAGCACCATGCTCTGCTCGCCCCGGGCCGCCCGCTCGGCCATGGCCTGCACCAGGGCCGGCGCCAGCACCGTGTGCTTGGGCTGTTGCTGCATGTCCACCAGCCGCAGGCGGGGCCACTGCCCGCCGCCCACCCGTTGCGGCATGTCCAGCCGCAGGTAGCGGCCCTTGTCGGCCGCGTGCCAGGTTTCCAATGACGGCGTGGCCGAACCCAGCACCACCTGGCAATGCCCCGCTGCGTGTCCCTGGCTTTCCAGCGCGGCGCGGTAGATGGCCAGATCGCGTGCGGAGTACCGCGCGCCTTCCTGGCTTTTGTAGCTGGGGTCGTGCTCCTCGTCCACCACGATCAGGCGCAAGTGCGGCAGGCTGGCCAGCACCGCCATGCGGGTGCCCAGCACGATGCGCGCCTGCCCCAGGTGGGCTGTCAGCCAATGCTGCAGCCGTTGGGCTGGCGTCAAGCCGCTGTGCAGGGTGACCAGCGGGTGGTTGGCAAACCGCTCGCGCAGCCGGTGCTCCAGCTGGGGGGTGAGGTTGATTTCGGGCACCATCACCAAGGCTTGCGCCTGCGGGTCTTGCGCCAGCAGGCGCGCCACCGCTTGCAGATAAACCTCGGTTTTGCCGCTGCCGGTGGCACCGAACAGCAGCACCGGCTTGTGCGCCGCTTGCAAGGCCGTCAGGGCGCGTGCCTGTTCTTCGGTCGGGTCCAGGGCGGGGGGCGATGGCGTATCGGTGGCATGCACCGTTTTGGCGTGGCGCTTCAGGCGGCGCTGCCATTGCTCGGGCGTCAGATCGCGCAGCGCAGGCGGCAACGCCGACAGGGCCACTTCGCCCAGGCTGCGCTGGTAGTAACGCGCGGTAAAAGCCACCAGTTGGCGCCAGGTGTCGTTCAACGGCGGCAGGCCGTCCAGCGTATCGGCCACATCGCGCGCCTGGGCCGGGTCGAGCGCCGGCGGGGGCTCGGTGTCACATCGCCACACCACACCCAAAATGACTCGGTGGCCCAAAGGCACCCTGACCAAGCTGCCGGGTGCAAGTGCTTGCTCACTCCGGTAGCTCAACGTGTCGCCCAGGCCGCTGTGGGCCGGGGTGGTGATCACCACCTCGACCCAATGGGCGGGCTTGGGCGCGTTTTTTTCAGTCATTTCCGCGAAAAAACGGGTAAGTCATTGATTTGTCAAAGCTTCCGGCACTTGCCCAGATTTTCTGTGGATAACTTTGTTGATAGTTGCTGAAATTCTCGACCCAGGCCTTGAAAATCAAGCCTTTCATTGGCTTGCTGAAAAACGTAGCAATTTGTGTCGGTCAATGAAATCAATGACTTAGGGCCATTTTGTCTTCGTGGCCCGGCAAAATGTCGCAACATGGACTTTGCTGCGCCGCACATCAAAATTTGTGCATAAGACCCCGGTTTGCGGTTCTGAATGTCCCCGTTTTTGTGCTAGGCGGCTGTTTTGTGTGCTTTGTTGAACGGTCTTGGTGCGTTGCACTTTGACCGTCCGGCTCGCATGTTCAACGCGCGGACTGGCGCATCTGGCGCGAATGCGCATGCACCGTGTCCACCAGCACCTTCACGTTCTCGGGCGGGGTGTGCTGGCTGATGCCATGCCCCAGGTTGAAGATGTGCGTCGGACCGGTGGTGCTGCGGTCGGTGTGCGGGGTGCCGAAGCTCTCCAGCACTTTCACCGCCTCGGCTGCCACTTGCTCAGGCTGGGCGAACAGCACGTTCGGGTCCAGGTTGCCCTGCAGCGCCTTGCCGGGGCCACCCACCGCGCCGCCCACGGCCGCGCGGGCTTGGGCCAGGTTCACCGTCCAGTCCAGGCCCAGCACGTCGCAGTCCAGGGTGTTCATGTCGTCCAGCCACAGGCCGCCGCCCTTGGTGAAGACGATGCGCGGGATGCGCTGGCCGTTGAACTCCTTGGGCAGTTGGTCCAGCACGCGCTTCGTGTACGCCAGGCTGAAGCGTTGGAAGTTGCCGTCGGCCAGCACGCCGCCCCAGCTGTCGAAAATCATCACGGCCTGCGCGCCGGCTTCGATTTGCGTGCGCAGGTACAGTGCCACGGCGTCGGCGTTGATTTCCAGCACGCGGTGCATCAGGTCCGGGCGCTGGTACATCAGCGTTTTGACCAGGCGGTAGTCGTCGCTGCCCCCGCCCTCCACCATGTAGCAGGCCAGGGTCCAGGGGCTGCCCGAAAAGCCGATCAGCGGCACGCGCCCGTTCAGGGCCTTGCGGATGGAGGTGACCGCGTCGAACACGTAGCGCAGTTTGTCCATGTCGGGCACGGCGAGCTGGGCCACGTCGGCCTCGGTGCGCACGGTTTTGGCGAACTTGGGGCCTTCGCCCAGCGCAAAGCTCAGACCCAGGCCCATGGCGTCGGGCACGGTCAGGATGTCGCTGAACAGGATGGCGGCGTCCAGGTCGTAGCGTTCCAGCGGCTGCAGCGTCACTTCGGTGGCGTAGTCCACGTTGGTGGCCAGGCCCATGAAGCTGCCGGCCTGGGCGCGGGTGGCGCGGTACTCGGGCAGGTAGCGGCCTGCCTGGCGCATCAGCCAGACGGGGGTGTGGTCGGTCGCCTGGCGCAGGCAGGCGCGCAGGAAGGTGTCGTTCTGCAGAGGGGCGAAGGTCGTGCTCATCCTGCGATTGTCGCAGGCCTGATCTTGCCAAGGGCTGACGCCGGCGCGTTCGCCGCCCTGGGTCGGTTCAAGGTGGGTCAAAGGGCCGACAGCGCGGCCAGCACTTCGTCGGTGGACAGGATTTCGGAGAGCACGACCGGTGCCCGTTGCGCGGCGTGCAGCACATAGACTGGCACGCCGTTGCGCCCCAGGCGACTCAGGGCGGCGGTCACCTCGGGGTCGCGGCGGGTCCAGTCGGCGCGCAGCAGGGCCACGCGCTTTTCGGCGGCCAAGCGCAGCACATCGGCGTCTGCCAGTGTGGTGCGTTTGTTGTATTGACAGGTCACGCACCAGGCGGCGGTGTAGTCCACAAACACGGGGCGGCCCTGGGCCAGCAGTTCGGCTTCGCGGCCAGGGCTCCAGGCTTCCCAAGTCAGGCCGGCCACGCCAGTGGGGGCAGCGTTGGTGTGGCCGTCCGAGAGCCGGGTGACTTGCGGCCCGATGGACCAGCCCAGCCACAGCAACCCCGCCACGGCCACCGGCGCCAACCAGCGGCGGCTGGTGCCGGGCCGCGTCACCGCCCAAACCACCAGCGCCAGCATCACCAGCAGCAGCAGCAGGGCCGCCGCGCCGTCAATGCCGCTTTGCTGGCCCAGCACCCACAGCAGCCAGACGACGGTGGCAAACATCGGGAAGGCCATCAACTGGCGGAAGGTGTCCATCCAAGCGCCAGGGCGAGGCAGCGCGCGCGCCACGGCGGGCACCCAACTGGCCAGCAGGTAGGGCAAGGCCATGCCCAACCCCAGCGCGGCGAACACGCCCAGCGCCTGTGCGGCGGGCAAGGTCACGGCCAAACCCAGCGAAGCACCCATGAACGGCGCGGTGCAGGGTGAGGCGATGGCTGTGGCCAGCACGCCCGTGAGGAAGGCGTCGGCCACCGGGTGCCGCGCTTGCAGGTTGGCCCAGGACGAGGGCAGCATGCGGCCGAACTCGAACAGGCCGGCCAGGTTCAGGCCGATCAGCGCGAACAGGGTGGCCAGGCCCGCGACCACGGCGGGGTTCTGCAGTTGGAACCCCCAGCCCAGTTGCTCGCCGGCGGCGCGCAGGCCCAGCAGCAAGCCGCCCAAGGCCATGAACGACAGCACCACCCCCAGGGTGTAGGCCAACCCACCCAGCCGGTGGGCGCGCCGGTCGGCCCCGTGGCGGGAAAACGCGAGTACCTTGATTGCCAGCACCGGGAACACGCACGGCATGAGGTTGAGGATCACCCCGCCCACCAGCGCGCCCAACAAGGCCAGCCACCAACCGCCCGCCCCTGTTGGCGGGGCCGAGGCCCGCGCTGCGTTCTCGGCCAAGGCGGCGGCCAGTGCGTCTGACACGCCGGTGGGGGCTGCTGAAGTAGCAGGCCAGTCGGTGGTCACGTTCACAGTCAATGCCCGTCCGGGCAAGCCTGGCCCCTGGCCGGGCGGCTGCGCCAGTGCAACCACCAGTGGCACCGCCGCAGGGCTTTCGCTGCGGTGGGGCGACAGGGGCAGGCTGGCGGTCCACACCGCGCCGTCCCAGTGCTGTTGCCAGGGCTTGCCGGGCTCGATCAGGCCCGGTGTTTCCGGGAAAAACTCCAGCGGTTTCCCGGTCCAGTCTTTGGGCAGGCCCTCAAGGCGCACCGCCAGTTGGGCGTCGGCCGGTTGCAGTGAGCTGCTTTGCGCCGCCTGGTTGTGCGGTGCGCTGCTCCAGGCCCCCTGAAACGCTTGCGCATGTCCCGCAGTGGATACCTGCGCTGGGATGCTCAGCTGAAATCGCGCTTCTTCAGGGATGCACTCCTTGCGGCAGATCAGCCAACTGGCCTGCAGGCTCACGTCCAGCCGGTCGCCCTGAAAGCTGGGCGTGACCGTGACCGGCACCGGCAGCAGCACCGTGCCGTCGTAGCCGTAGTTGGCCAAGTCGCCGATGGGAAACTTGCGTGGCGTCGGCCAGGCGATGTCGCCTGCCGTGGCGCCTGGGCTCAACTGCCATTGCAGTTCGGTCGGCAGGCCCGAGTCGCCGGGGTTTTTCCAATAGGTGTGCCAATCGGGCGCATGGGTGATTTGCAGGCCCAGCCACAGTGGTTGCCCGGCTTGCACGCCCTGCGGCGCATGCACCAGCAATTCGGCGCGCGAAAACTCGCTCACCACCGGCGCAGCCGTGCCCCCGGCCTGGGCCAACGCATGGCCCGGCCCGCTCAGGGCAAACATCAACAACAGGGACAACAAACAGCGCATGGTGGTGGCAAACGGGCAATTCAAGGCAGCGGGACAACGGGTGGGCTTCCCTGTGGCAGACAAGTCGCGGCCGCGCAAAGTTCCGTCCGCCATTGTCCCGCTTTCCCTGTCCGGCCGCTAAGATGCGCTGTTATGACTGCAGCACCCGGCCCCATGAACTTGCCCCGCTGGGGGGATTTGTGCACCACCGACTTCGCCGGTCTGGACCCGGCGCGCACGGTGGCGGTGTTGCCGGTGGCCGCGACCGAGCAGCACGGCCCGCACCTGCCGCTGTCGGTGGACACCGATCTGGTGGACGGCGTGCTGGCCGCCGCAGGGCCCCATTTGGGGGCCGGTTGGCCGGTCTACGTGCTGCCCACACAAGCGGTCGGCTTGAGCCCCGAGCACCAACGCTTTCCAGGCACCCTGACCCTGCGTCCCGAGACGTTGATCCGCCTGTGGAGCGACATCGGCGAGTCGGTGGCGCGCGCTGGCGTGCGCAAGCTGCTCATCTTCAACAGCCATGGGGGGCACGCCGGCATCATGGACGTCGCGGGGCGGGAGCTGCGCGCCCGGTGCGACCTGCTGGTCTACAGCGCCAGTTGGTTCAACCTGCCGCTGCTGGATGCTCAGGGCCAGGACCTCAACCAGCGCATCGACGCTCACGAACATCGGTTTGGCATCCACGCCGGCCAAGTCGAAACCTCGATGATGCTGGCACTGCGACCCGACACCGTGCGCATGGCGCAGGCGCAGGATTTCGCGTCCACCTCGGCCGAACGCGCCGCGCGCTATCCCATCCTGGGCAACGGACGCAGCGCCAAACTGGCCTGGCAGATGCAGGACTACCACCCGGCGGGCGCCGTGGGCAACGCGGCGGCTGCTGACATGGCGCTGGGCGATGCACTGTTGCAGGCGGCGGGCCGATCGCTGGCCGCGTTGCTGCGGGAGTTGTGCGACTTGCCGCTGTCCACCTTGGTGAGTGAGCCCAGCTTGCGCGCAGGCGGCGGTTGACCGCTGCGCGCTCAGAGCGTGACTTCGCCCCGAATGCAGCTCACCGAATCTCCCCCGATCCAGACCGTGCCGTCTGCATCGCGCTCCACGTGCACGCGTCCTGCGCGGCCCAGCACGGTGCCTTGCGCCGCGACGTAGCGCTCGGGCGCCAGGCCCGCGCCGATCAGCCACTGTGCCAAGGCGGCATTCAGGCTGCCGGTCACTGGGTCTTCGGCCACGCCGTTGTTGCCGGGAAAGAAGGCGCGCACCTCCAACGCCGTGTCCAGCCCTGGCGTTTGTGGCGCTACCACGCCCACCTCCAGTCCGGCCAGCAGAGCAGGGTCGGGGCGCAGCGAGCGCACGCGGTCTGCGTCGGTCAGCATCACCGCTTGCCATCCGGGGCCGTTGTCGCACCATGCGTGCGCCACGATTTCGTCGCGTTGCACACCCAGACCTCGTGCAATGCGCTCGACGCTGGGTTCGTCCAGCGGGCCATTGCGGCGCAAGGGCGGCGCGGCAAACGCCAGGCGCGTGCGGTCGCTCACGGTCGTCTGGCGGATGCGCACCAGGCCCACGCCGCATTCCTGCATCACCATGCCGGGCGTTTGGGTTGGGTTGCCCGCCTGCAACCAGGCGTGGCAGGTGCCCAGCGTGGGGTGGCCGGCGAAGGGCAGTTCCCGCCCCGGGCAGAAGATGCGCACCCGGTAGTCCGCGCCGGCGGCCCGCCCTTCGGCCGTGGGGGGCAGCACAAAGGTGCATTCCGACAGGTTGGTCCAGTCGGTGAAGCGCTGCATTTCTCCGGTGCTCAGGTCGCTGCCGTCGAGCACCACCGCCAGCGGGTTGCCCAGGCAGGCGGTGTCGGTGAACACGTCCACCTGCTGGAACGGGCGCGCGCGGCTCATCGGGTGGCCCCCCGCTGCTCGCGGATGGCTTGGGCCAGCGCGGCCACGCCCGTCTGAATCTGGTCAGCGGTGGCGGTCACGAAGGACAGGCGCAGCGCGCGCGGATCGGCCTGCTCGGCGTAGAACGCGGCGCCCGGCACGAAAGCCACGCCTTTGTCCACCGCGTGCGGCAGCAGCTCGATCGCGTTCATGCCCTCCGGCAGACGTGCCCACAGGAACATGCCGCCATCCGGTCGGTTCCAGGTCACCCCCAGACCTTGCATTTCATGGTCCAGCGCCTGCAGCATGGTGTCGCGTTGGGCGCGGTACAAGCTGCGGATGGTGGGCACGTGCCGGTCCAGGAAACCGTCTTTCAGCACCTCGGCCACCACGCGCTGGTTGAAGCTGGGGGTGTGCAGGTCGGCCGCCTGCTTGGCTTGCAACAGCTTGGGATAGAGCGCGGGCGGCGCCACCAGAAAGCCCAGGCGCAGCCCGGGGGCCAAGACCTTCGAGAACGAGCCCAGGTACACGCAGCCTTCGGGATGGCGCGCGGTCAGCGGTGCCGGCGGCGGCACGTCGAACCTCAGGTCGCCATAGGGGTTGTCTTCCACGATCGGAAGGCCCAGGCGTTGCGCC
>CAZSZN010000110.1:0-9729 GCA_964610405.1 uncultured Macromonas sp.
CCGTGGCGCTGCTGGCCGACCGCAACGGCGTGATCGACATCAACCTGCCCATCAGTGGCTCGCTGAACGACCCGCAGTTCCGGCTGGGCCCCATCATCGTGCGGCTGGTGGTGAACCTGATCGGCAAAGCCATCACCGCACCGTTTGCCCTGATTGCCAGCGCCTTTGCCGGGGCCGACGACCTGCAGCAACTGCCGTTCGCCCCCGGCGTGGCGGGGCTGGACGCCGCTGCGCGGGAAAAGCTCGACCAGGTGGCGCGGGCCCTGATCGACCGCCCGGCGCTGCAATTGACCGTGGTGGGCCACAGCGACCTGGCCACCGAGCAGGAAGCCTGGCGGCGGGAAGCCCTGAACCAGCGCGTGCTGGCGGAAAAGCGCCGCCAAGCGGTGCGCGAAGGCCAAGCGGCCGACGCACCCATCCAGGTCAGCCCGCAGGAATACCCTGCGCTGCTGAAGGAGGTGTACCGGCGCACCGACATCACCAAGCCGCGCAACCTGATCGGCCTGGCCAAAGACGTTCCCGTGCCGGACATGGAGAAGCTGCTGCTGGCGGCCATTGCGGTGGGCGAGCCGCAGATGCGCGAACTGGCGGTGGCCCGGGCCGTGGCGGTGAAGGACTACCTGATTCAGCAACAGGTACCGGCGGAGCGCTTGTTCCTGGGTTCCGCCGAGGCCAAGACCGGGCAGACTTCTAAAGATCAACCGACCACACCCTCGGTGGCCTTGACGCTGTCCACCCTCTGAGCGGCGGCTCGCCGAGCGTGGGCCGACTTTCGCATAGAATCTCGGCCACGCGGGTGTAGTTCAATGGTAGAACGGCAGCTTCCCAAGCTTCATACGAGGGTTCGATTCCCTTCACCCGCTCCAACCAACACTGCTTTCGCTGATCACCCCGCTGTGCCTGCCGTACTGCGGGGTTTTTTGTGCCCAAATCACCCACCCATGCATGGAAATCCCTATCGCCTGCATTGGAAGATTTGACACCACAACTTCACATCCATCGATAGACTTGTTCCCACGACCTTGACACCGAGGTGGCGGGTGTTCAGCACCGCCGCGCACCTCCGGAGGAACGGGTTGTCTCGGTCGTCCACCGCGTTGGTGGGCGGCAAACATTCAAACGCAGGAATGGAGAACACGATGGATCCGAAAACCCAGAACAGCGCCGGACAATGCCCCGTGGCGCACGGCGCCAACTCGACCACCAGCCAGTCCAACACCGCCTGGTGGCCCAACGCCCTGAACCTGGACATCCTGCACCAGCACGACACCAAGACCAACCCGCTCAAAGGCTTCAACTACCGCCAGGAAGTCAAGAAGCTGGACGTGGCCGCGCTGAAGAAAGACCTGACCGCGCTGATGACCGACAGCCAGCCCTGGTGGCCGGCCGACTGGGGCCACTACGGCGGCCTGATGATCCGCATGGCCTGGCACGCGGCAGGTTCCTACCGCGTGGCCGACGGCCGTGGCGGCGCCGGCACCGGCAACCTGCGCTTTGCCCCGCTCAACTCCTGGCCCGACAACGGCAACCTGGACAAAGCGCGCCGCCTGCTGTGGCCGATCAAGAAAAAATACGGCAACAAGCTGAGCTGGGCGGACCTGTTCATCCTGGCCGGCAACGTGGCTTACGAGTCCATGGGCCTCAAGACCTACGGCTATTCGTTCGGCCGCGAAGACATCTGGCACCCCGAGAAGGACACCTACTGGGGCTCCGAAAAA
The DNA here is from genome assembly GCA_964610405.1 of uncultured Macromonas sp. GTDB lineage: Bacteria > Pseudomonadota > Gammaproteobacteria > Burkholderiales > Burkholderiaceae_C > CAZGDZ01. Next base: position 1,719 of record CAZSZN010000110.1, read on the forward strand.
GAATGGCTGGCGCCCAGCGGCAGCGAAGGCACCCGCTACAGCGGCGAGCGTGACCTGGAAAACCCCCTGGCCGCCGTGATGATGGGCCTGATCTACGTCAACCCCGAAGGCGTGGACGGCAAGCCCGACCCCCAGAAAACGGCGCACGACATCCGCGTGACGTTTGCCCGCATGGCCATGAACGATGAGGAAACCGTGGCCCTGACCGCCGGTGGCCACACGGTAGGCAAGGCGCACGGCAACGGCAGCGCCGCCAACCTGGGCCCAGCCCCGGAAGGCGCTGACGTGGAAGAGCAGGGCCTGGGCTGGATGAACCACAAAACCCGTGGCGTGGGCCGCGATACGGTGACCAGCGGCATTGAAGGCGCCTGGACGACCAACCCCACCCAATGGGACAACGGCTACTTCAAGATGCTGTTGAACCACGAGTGGGAACTGACCAAGAGCCCCGCTGGCGCCAACCAGTACCGCCCGGTCAACATCAAGCCCGAAGACATGCCGGTGGACGTGGAAGACCCCTCCATCCGCTGCATGCCCCTGATGACCGACGCCGACATGGCCATGAAGGTGGACCCGGCCTACCGCAAGATTTCCGAACGCTTCGCGGCCGACCAGGCGTACTTCTCCGAGGTGTTTGCCCGTGCCTGGTTCAAGCTGACCCACCGCGACCTGGGGCCCAAGACGCGCTACATTGGCCCCGAAGTGCCGGCCGAAGACCTGATCTGGCAAGACCCGATCACGGCTGGCAACAAGGGCTACGACGTGGCCGCAGTGAAAGCCAAGATCGCCGCCGCTGGTTTGTCGATCAGCGAAATGGTCAGCACTGCCTGGGACAGCGCCCGCACCTTCCGGGGGTCGGACTACCGGGGCGGCGCCAACGGTGCGCGCATCCGCCTAGCACCGCAGAAAGACTGGGCCGGCAACGAACCGGCCCGACTGGCCAAGGTGTTGGCGGTGTACGAGAAAATCGCTGCCGACACCGGTGCCAGCGTGGCCGACGTGATCGTGCTGGGCGGCAATGTGGGCATTGAGCAGGCTGCGCAAGCCGCCGGCATGAACGTGACAGTGCCCTTTGCCCCGGGCCGTGGCGACGCGACCCAGGCGCAGACCGATGCGGAGTCGTTCGAGGTGCTGGAACCGCTGGCCGATGGCTTCCGCAACTGGCAGAAGCAGCACTACACGGTGAAGCCAGAGGAAATGCTGCTGGACCGCGCTCAACTGCTGGGGCTGACCGCCGCCGAAATGACGGTGCTGGTGGGTGGCATGCGGGTGCTGGGCACCAACCATGGTGGCACCCGGCACGGCGTATTCACCGATCGGGTGGGCGCGTTGACGAACGACTTCTTCGTCAACCTGACCGACATGGCCTACACCTGGAAGCCGACCGGGCGCAACAGCTACGACATCGTGAACCGGGCCACTGGCGCCACCAAGTTCACCGCCACCCGCGCTGACCTGGTGTTTGGCTCCAACTCCATCCTGCGCGCTTATGCCGAGGTGTACGCCCAGGATGACAACCGCGAGAAATTCGTGCACGACTTCATCGCGGCCTGGACCAAGGTGATGAACGCCGACCGCTACGATCTGGCCTGAACCTCGGTTGATGTCGGCTGAGTGACCGAAGGGCTGGCCTGTGCCAGCCCTTTTTTCATAAAAACAATTGACTTTATTTCAAAAATTTATAAAATACGCAAAAAACATCGATAGCCCTTATCGAGCGGTTGAACCCACGGGCCAAGGTTCAACTTTAGACCGGCTCTGCGCAAGCGCTCTGGAAAGACCAGCTTGCGACCCTGAATGAATCCTCGCTCCGTGCCGATAGGCAAGTTTTCCGTTTCCCCCTCGACCCACCTGACCGACAACGGCGCCTACCGCGCGTCCGTGACGATTTCCAGCGGTCGCGGCGCCTCCTCCCACCATCGGGTGTACCGATTCAGCCGGCCACATGCGTCGGCCGAAGCCGCGCGCCTGGTGGCCCTGACGCAAGGCTGGCTGCAAACCTGCACACCCAGCCCTGCCATGTGTTGAACCCTGCGGTTCAGCGCATTCTCTGGCGTGCCACTCCGGTGCACGCCTGCCTCCCTGCCGCCACCTACAGCGCGGCACACTCTCTCTGAAAGGCTCTGACATGAGCAGCAAAATCTACGTGGGCAACCTGCCCTACACCGTTGACGACCAAGCCCTGCGCCACAACTTTGCCGAATACGGCACCGTGGCCTCCGCCAAGGTCATGATGGACCGCGACTCTGGCCGCTCCAAAGGCTTCGGCTTCGTGGAAATGGGCACCGCCGACGAGGCCCAAGCGGCCATCAACGGCCTGAACGGCATGTCCGTGGGTGGTCGTTCGATCGTGGTGAATCTGTCGCGTCCGAAAGAAGCGGGCAGCGGCATGGGCGGCGGTTACCGCGCCCAGCGCAGCAGCTACTGACGATTTAAGCGTGCGCTCATACAAGGGGGTTATGCTGGGCGCATGCAAACCAACCCTCCTCCCAAACGCCGCGGCCTGAGCCGCATTTGGCACGCCCTGCAGTTTTCGCTGCAGGGGCTGCGCGCTGGCTGGCACGAACCGGCCTTTCGCCAGGAGCTGTGCCTGGCCGCCGTGTTGTTCCCCAGCGCCTGGGTGATTGGGCAAAACTGGCTGGAAGTGGCGGCGTTGATGGGCGCGGTGGTGATGGTGTTGGTGGTGGAACTGCTGAACACGGCGGTGGAATCGGTGGTGGACCGGGTGGGCCCGGAATGGCACGCCTTGTCCAAGCGCGCCAAAGACATGGGCAGCGCCGCCGTGCTGCTGAGCCTGCTGCTGTGCTTGGGAATGTGGGCCACGGCGGTCCTCCGCTGGGCGCTGGGCTGACCGCCCCGGGTTGAACTTGCCGCCGGCAGACGGCTCCAACGCCCTGTTGTCCCCCCATTACTCCAACGCATGAGCCCCAACGAACAAACCGCCTTGCTGAACATCCTGGTGCAAGCCGCCCTGTGCGACGGTGACAAATCGGACCAGGAACGCCAATTCATTCGTCAACTGTCCAGCCAACTGGACGCCGAAACCGGCGGCGCCCGGCTGGCGCAGGCGGTGCAGGACGCGCTGTTGCGCCGGGTCAGTGTGGCCCAGGCGGCCAGCCAACTGACCGACAGCCACCACCGCCAACTGGCCTACGAATGGGCGGTGGCGGTGTGCGACACCGACGGGCTGACCAGCACCGCCGAGCGGGCTTTCCTGTCGGAATTGCGCGTGGCCCTGCAACTGGGGACGAGCACCGAAGCCCAGGCGGCGGAAGCGCAAGTTCACGCCGTGGCGGCAGCGGCCTACAGCGCCCATACAGCCAGCGACATGCCAAGCGGCACACCCCGCTCTGCGCAGCCTGGCGCCCCGGCCGACTCGCTTTCGGCGTCGGGCACTCGGCCCTCTCCCGACCAGGCCGCGCTGGACAAGATGGTGCTGAACTACGCCATCCTGAACGGTGCGCTGGAGCTGCTACCGCAGTCCTGGGCGTCCATGGCCATCATCCCGCTGCAGATCAAGATGGTCTACCGCATCGGCAAAGCGCATGGGGTGGAGCTGGACCAGGGGCACATCCGCGAATTCATCGCAGCGGCAGGCATTGGGCTGACGTCGCAATACCTGGAACAGTTTGGCCGCAAGTTGCTGGGTGGGCTGGTGGGCAAGGCTGCCGGCAAGATGCTGGGCGGCATCGCCGGCGCTGCCACGGGCATGGCGTTTTCGTTCGCCACCACCTACGCCTTGGGCCAACTGGCCCAGCGGTACTACGCCGGGGGCCGCGTCATGTCCACCGACGTGTTGCGGCAAACCTATCAGCAACTCATGCCGGCCGCCAAAGGCCTGCAGCAGCAACACTGGCATGACATCCAGGCCCGGGCCCGCACCCTGAACGCGGGCGAGGTGATGCAGATGGTGCGTGGCTGATCAGGCCTGGCCCAGCACCATGACCGCGCCGTAAGGCTGCAGCGCCAGGGTGGTCATGCCTGGCTGGAGCACCTCGGTGCCGTGGCTGATGAGGGTTTGGCCTTCCGCCATGGCCTCGGGCACCGCCACCGTCACCGGCTCGGCGGCGAAGTTGCACACCACCCACAGGCATTGTTCACCCCAGGTGCGCCGGTACAGGCTGACTTTCGGGTGCTCGGGCATCAGCAGCTCGTAACGGCCGTGCACCAGCACCGGGTGCTGTTTGCGCAGCGCGATCAGGCGCTGGTAGTGGTGGAACACCGAATCCGCATCGCCGTACTGGCCTTGGGCGTGGAATTGCGCCCCGTCGGGGTGACTGTCGATCCAAGGTGTGCCCTGGGTGAAGCCGCCGTGCGCGGTGCCGTCCCACGCGACCGGGACACGGGCGTTGTCCCGCCCTTTGGCTCGGATGGCGGTCATGGCCTGTCGGTCGGTCCAGCCCCGCTGGCGGGTGGCCACCTGGTAGAAATTGATCGACTCGATGTCGCGGCAATCGTCGATGGTGGTGAAGGGGTAGTTGGGCATGCCCAATTCTTCGCCCTGGTACACATACGGCGTGCCTTGGTGGCCGTGCAGCCAGGTGGCCAGCATTTTGGCCGCCGCCACACGGTGAACACCGTCATCGCCCCAGCGCGACACGGGGCGCGGCTGGTCGTGGTTGGACAGGTACAGGCTGTTCCAGCCTTGACCGTGCAAGCCGTTTTGCCAGCGGGCCATGGACTGTTGCAGGTCGCGCAAGTCCAGGGGCTGGGTCACCCATTTGCCGATGGCCTGGCCCGGTGCGATGTCCAGGTCCATGTGCTCGAACTGGAACAGCATGTCGAGCGCGCCGGTGTCGGGGTGGGTCAAGGCCTGGCCCACAGGCACCGTGGCCAGCGGGGCTTCGCCCACGGTCAGGGTGTCGTAGTGGTCCAGGACCTCGGCGCGCATTTCGCGCAGGAACTCCACCAGGCGCGGGCCGTTGCAGGTCATGCCGAACGAGGGCTGCAGGAACCCGTCGCGCACCACCGGCGCATCGGGCAGGCTGCCGTCGGCATTCCAGGGCTTGGAGATCATGTTGATGACGTCCATCCGGAAGCCATCCACGCCCTTGTCGAGCCAGAATCGCATCAGCGCGTACACCTCCTGGCGCACGCGGGGGTTGTCCCAGTTCAGGTCCGGCTGCTTCCGGCTGAACATGTGCAGGTAGTACTCGCCCGTGGGCTCGTTCCACTCCCACACCGAACCCTGGAACGCCGCCTCCCAGTTGTTGGGCGGCCCGCCGTCAGGCCCGGGCTCGCGCCACAGGTAGTGGTCGTGGTAGGGGTTGTCGCGGCTGCTTCGGGCCTGCTGGAACCAGGCGTGTTCGTCTGAGGTGTGGTTCACCACCAAGTCCATCATCAGGCGGATGCCGCGCTGGTGCATCGCGCTGAGCATCGCGTCGAAGTCGGCCATGGTGCCGAATTCGGGCGCGATGGCCCGGTAGTCGGCGATGTCGTAGCCGTTGTCGTCCTGCGGCGAGGCGTAGATGGGCGACAGCCAGACCACGCCCACCCCGAGTTGCTGCAGGTGGTCGAGCTTGGCGGTGATGCCGGGCAGGTCGCCGATGCCGTCGCCGTTGCTGTCGCAAAAGCTGCGCGGGTAGATCTGGTAAACGACGCTGGTGCGCCAGTCGGTACGGTTCATGTCGGAGGTTCAGTCGTTCAAGCGCAGCCAGAGCTGCTGGTACGGTTGCAGCACCACGGCCTGGTTCAGCGCGACGCCGCGACCGCTGACCAGATCGACCGCGCCCGCCGGCATGGCGGACAACACGTGGGCCGCCACGGTTTGCGGCAGTTCGCTGAAGTTGCCCAGGACCAGCACACCGTCTTGCATGGAGCCACGCAGGTAGCCGAGCACGGCCGGGTTGTGGGTCCAGAAGGCGCTGAGGACACCGCCTGCCAGCACCGGCAAGTGGCGCCGCAGGGCGATCAGGTGGCGCAGGCCGGCGTGCACCTGTCCGGCCGGGCTGGCCGGGTCGTGGCGCTGGGCGTAGCGGGCATCGTCGCGCGGCGGGCGGTGCAGCCAGCGGCTGTCCACGGCCTTGTGGGCATCGTCGCTGTAGTGGTGGTCGTTCAGGGTGCCCACCTCGTCGCCCAGGTAGAGCAAGGGAATGCCGCCGCTGGACAGCACCACGCCGTACAGCAGCAGCAGGCGGGCCACGCCGTGCACGTCGCCCTGCTCCAGCCCGCAGAGCGAGGCGGCGGTGCCGCTGATGCGGCAGTCCCCGGTGGCGGGGTTGTCCTGGAACGGTTCGCCACGGGCAAAGCTGCCCTCGAACCGGTTGACGTAGAACTGGTTGAGGAACTTGCGGTGGTCAAAGCCCTGGATGCCGTAGAGCGCGGCGTCCTCGTCGGCAAAGGTCCAGCCGATGTCGTCGTGGCTGCGCACGTAGTTGACCCAGGCGGTGTGGGGCGGCAGGGCATGGCGCTTTTCCAGCGCGTACTGCAGCAGGTTCACCTCGCGCGTGGCCAGCGAATTCCACAGCAGCGCCATCTGCAGCGGGTTGTAGGAGATCTGGCATTCCTCGGGGGAGATGTAGGCGGCCACATCGTCGGGGTGGACGATGGCCTCGCTCTTGAACAGCAGCGACGGCGCGGCGATGCGGGCCAGGGCGTTGTAGGCGCGCAGCAGGTGGTGGGCCTCGGGCAGGTTCTCGCACGGGGTGCCTTTGCGCTTCCACACGAAGGCCACCGCGTCCATGCGCAGGAAGTCCACCCCCAGGTTGGCGATGTGCAGCATCTCGCGCGCCATGGCAATGAACACGGCCGGGTTGCTGTAGTTCAAGTCCCACTGGTAGGTGTGGAAGGTGTTCCAGACCCAGCGGCCGTCGGGCAACTGGGTGAAGGCGCCTGGGTGCTCGTCGGGGAAGATTTCGCGCACCGTCTGTTCGTACTGGTCGGGCTCGGTGCGGTCGGGGAAGATCCAGTAGTAGCCGCTGTGGGTGGGGTCGCCAGCGCGGGCGGCCTGGGCCCACTCGTGCTCGTCGGAGGTGTGGTTGAACACGAAGTCCAGCACCAGCGAAATGCCGGCCTTGCGCAACTGGGTGGCCAGGGTGCGCAGCTCGTCGATGGTGCCCAGATGCTCGGCGGTGGCTCGGTAGCTGCTGACGGCGTAGCCGCCATCGTTGTGCGGCTGCGGGCACCGGTAGGGCGGCATCAGGTGCAGGTAGGTCAGGCCCAGTTCCTTGAAATAGGGAATCTGGGCCTGCAGGCCCTTGAAGCCGCCGGCCCACAGGTCGGCGTAACAGACGGCGCCCAGCATCTGCTCGCTCTGGAACCAGTCGGGCGTGGCTTCGCGCTGGGCGTCGAGCTGGCGCAGGGTGGGCGTGCGCTCACGCCAGCCTTCGTAGGCCACGGCCAGCAGTTGCTCGGCCACCTGGGGGAAGTCGGCGCGGTCGCCATAGAGGTGGGCCAGTTCGGCCAGCAGGCGCAGGCCGTGCTCTTGCAGGCGCCGGGCGAACGGCGCCCAGGTGGCCTGGCGCGCACGGCTGAGCGCCAGGCGCTCGATGAGTTCAGGCAGGAGGGTGTCCATGGAGGTTCCGGTTCGGTCGGTGGGCGGTCAGGACAGCGCGGGCAGTTGCACGGGCTGGGCACGCCAGATGTCGCGGGCGTATTCGGCGATGGTGCGGTCCGATGAGAACAGCCCCATGCCCGCCACGTTGGCGATGGACCGGCGCACCCAACCTTCACGGTCCTGGTAGGCGGCGTCCACCGCGTCCTGCGCGGCGATGTAGCGTTCGTAGTCGGCCAGCAGCAGGTAGTGGTCGCCCCAGTTCACCAGCATGTCGTACAGGCCCTGGTAGCGGCTGGGCTCGGTGGGGCTGAAGCGGCCATCGCGGATGGCTTCGAGCGTGCGCTGCAGTTCGGGGCAGGCCTCCATGAAGGCGCGTGGCTGGTAGCCGCTGCTGCGCAGGGCCTGCACCTCGGGCGTGGTGTGGCCGAAGATGAAGATGTTGTCCGCCCCCACCTGCTCCAGGATTTCGACGTTGGCGCCGTCCAGCGTGCCGATGGTGAGGGCACCGTTGAGCGC
>CAZSZN010000111.1:0-2779 GCA_964610405.1 uncultured Macromonas sp.
CGCATTCGGCCGCCCACTGCCGCTCCATCATTTGGGGCAGGCGGTGGATCACGACGTTGAGAAAACTGCCCACCAGCAGGCCCAGCACGGTGGCCAGGGTGATGAGCAGCGGGCCGTTCAGGGAGTCCAGGGGCATGGCAGCAGGCGCGGGTTTGACAAGGTGCCCAGTGTAGCGAGTCCGCGCCTGGGGGTCGCCCGGTTCAGGGGGTGAGCATGCCCCGTTGTTCGATGAAGCGGATCACCCCGTCCAGGCCGGCCTGGGTCTTGAGGTTGGTCATGACCCAGGGGCGGCGCTGCGGGTCGGGGCGCATGCGGGCGGTGTCGGCGGCCATCACCTCCAGGTTGGCGCCCACGTGCGGGGCCAGGTCGGTCTTGTTGATGACGAACAGGTCGCTCTTGGTGATGCCGGGGCCGCCCTTGCGTGGGATCTTCTCGCCGGCGGCCACGTCGATGACGTAGATGGTCAGGTCGGACAGCTCGGGGCTGAAGGTGGCGGCCAGGTTGTCGCCGCCGGATTCCACAAACACCACGTCGGCGTTGGGAAATTCGGCCAGCATGCGGTCGATGGCTTCGAGGTTGATGGAGCAGTCCTCGCGGATGGCGGTGTGCGGGCAACCGCCGGTTTCCACACCCATGATGCGCTCCGGGGGCAGCGCACCGCTGACGGTGAGCAGGCGCTGGTCTTCCTTGGTGTAGATGTCGTTGGTGATGGCGATCAGGTCGTACTGCTCGCGCATGGCCTTGCAGAGCATTTCGAGCAGGGTGGTTTTGCCCGAGCCGACGGGGCCGCCGATGCCGACGCGCAGCGGGGGCAGGGTTTTGGTGCGGCCGGGGATGTGGTGCAAGGCAGGGGCATTCATGATCGGAACAGGCGGGAGTACTGGGTTTCGTGGCGGGCCGACAGGATGGCCAGCAGGGGGGCGAAGGATTGCCGCGTGGCGTCGGTGACGGCCAGCGCGGCATCGATGGCGGCGGGCAGTTCGCGGCACAGGCGCGCGACGGTGCGCTGGCCGGCGCTCTGGCCCAGCGGGACCGACTTGATGGCGGCCTGCACCATGTTTTCGGCCCAGGCAAAGCCGGCGGCCAGCAGGGCGTCGCGCACCGGGGTGCCGACCGGCAGTTGCTGCGACAGGGCCAGCGCGTAGGCCATCGGGTAGGTGGGTTGGCGCAAGTTGGTGGGGATGCGGTCGAGGTCGAGGTTAGGGTCTTGCAGCGACTTCATCCACTCCATCAGCGAGCGGCCCATCTGCTCGGTTTGCAGGCGCAGTTCGGCCGTTTCGCGGGTCTGGCGCACCCACCCGTCCAGCGCTTGCAGGCGGGCCCAGTCGTGCTGGCGCCAGGCGGGCAGGGCCTGGGCGATCACCGGCAGGTCGGCCCGCGCTTGCGACAGCCAGAGTTGGCCGGCGATCCAGTCGCTGGCGCTGGCTTCGTCGTGGACCAGTCCGGCGTGGACGGCGGCTTCCAGTCCCTCGGAGTAGGAGAACCCCCCGATGGGCAGGGTGGGCGAGGCCAGCCAGAGCAGCGCGAGCAGCGGCGCGTCAGTCACCGTGTGCGTGGTCATGCCCGTGGTGGTCGTGTGCGTGGTGGCTGTGATGCCCACCTTGGGCGTGGGCATGGCCGTGCCCAGCGTGGCCGCTTGGGCTGCCATGACCGCCCGCGTCGCCATAGGCGCCGGCTTCGGGCTCGAACGGCTCGCGCACCTCGTTGACGATCAGGTGCATCTGACGCAGCATGTCGGCCAGCACGTGGTCGGGCTCGATTTTGAGGTGGTCGGGTTGCAGTTCGATGGGCACGTGCCGGTTGCCCAGGTGGTAGGCGGCGCGGATGAGGTCGAACGGTGTGCCGTGGGCCGCACAGTGGGTGATGCGCAGCACCGTTTGTGGCGCGGCCACCACCTTGAGCAGCGAGCCGTCGTGGGTGAGCAGCGCGTCGCCGCCGCGCACCACGGTGCCGCGTGGCAAAAACACGCCGATGCGCCGGCCCTGGGAGTCTTCGCAGTCGAAGCGGCTTTTCTGGCGCTGGTCCCAGTCCAGCGTGACGGTGGCCGCCCGGTTCAGCAGCACCGGGGCCAGGCCTTGGCCTCGGGGGATGCAGCGGGTGGCGTGGAGCATGTCGGTCATTCGTGGAGGGGCTGGGGACGGCGTCAGAACAGGCAGTAGCGCTGGGCCAGCGGCAGCACGGCGGCCGGTTCGCACACCAGCAACTGGCCGTCGGCGCGCACGTGGTAGTTTTGCGCGTCGATGTCCATGCGCGGGGCGTAGTCGTTGAGCACCATGTCGCGCTTGCCCACGGTGCGGCAGCCCTTCACCGCCACCAGCGGCTTCTGCAAGCCAAAACGCTGGCCGATGCCAGCCGCCATGCCGGCTTGCGACACGAAGGTGAGCGAGGTTTTGTGCAAGGCCCCGCCGAAGGCACCGAACATGTGCCGGTAGTGCACCGGCTGCGGCGTGGGGATGGAGGCGTTCGGGTCGCCCATGGCGGCGGCGGCGATCATGCCGCCCTTGAGGATGAGCGCGGGCTTGATGCCGAAGAAGGCCGGTTTCCACAGCACCAGGTCGGCCCACTTGCCCACCTCGACCGAGCCGACCTCGTGGCTGACGCCGTGCGCAATCGCCGGGTTGAGGGTGTATTTGGCGATGTAGCGCTTGATGCGGAAGTTGTCGTTGCGGTCGCTCTGTTCGACCTTGTCGCTGCGGCCCGGCGTGGGCGCCAGCCAGCCGCGCTGCAGCTTCATCTTGTGCGCGGTCTGCCAGGTGCGGCAGATGACCTCGCCCACCCG
>CAZSZN010000111.1:2789-9711 GCA_964610405.1 uncultured Macromonas sp.
ATGGCCTGGCTGTCGCTGCTCATGATGCTGATGGCGCCCAGGTCGTGCAGGATGTCTTCGGCCGCGATGGTTTCCTTGCGGATGCGGCTTTCGGCGAACGCCAGGTCTTCGGGGATGGAGCCGTCGAGGTGGTGGCACACCATCAGCATGTCCACGTGTTCTTCCAGCGTGTTGACGGTGTAGGGGCGCGTGGGGTTGGTGGACGAGGGCAGCACGTTGGCTTCGCCGACCACTTTCAGGATGTCGGGCGCGTGGCCGCCGCCCGCGCCTTCGCAGTGGAAGGTGTGGATGGTGCGGCCCTTGAAGGCGGCGATGGAGTCTTCCACAAAGCCGGATTCGTTGAGCGTGTCGGTGTGGATGGCGACCTGGGTGTCGGTGCGCTCGGCCACGTCGAGGCAGGCGTCGATGGCGGCGGGGGTGGTGCCCCAGTCCTCGTGCAGCTTCATGCCGATGGCGCCGGCCTCGATCTGCTCCATCAGGCCTTGCGGCTGGCTCGCGTTGCCCTTGCCCAAAAAGCCCAGGTTCATCGGGAAGGCGTCGGCGGCCTGCAGCATGCGTTCCATGTACCAGGGGCCGCTGGTGCAGGTGGTGGCGTTGGTGCCGGTGGCCGGGCCGGTGCCGCCGCCGGTCATGGTGGTGATGCCCGACATCAGCGCCTCTTCGATCTGCTGCGGGCAGATGAAGTGGATGTGACTGTCGTAGCCGCCGGCGGTGACGATCATGCCTTCACCGGCCAGGATTTCGGTGCCCGGGCCGATGATGATGTCCACACCCGGCTGCACGTCGGGGTTGCCGGCCTTGCCAATGCCTGCAATGCGGCTGTCCTTGACGCCGATGTCGGCCTTGACGATGCCCCAGTGGTCCACGATGAGGGCGTTGGTGATGACCAGATCGACCGCGCCCTGGGCCCGGCTGCGCTGGCCCTGGCCCATGCCGTCGCGGATGGTCTTGCCGCCGCCAAACTTGACCTCTTCACCGTAGCCGCCGGCTTGCAGGGTGCAGTCGCGCTCGACCTCGATGACCAGGGCCGTGTCGGCCAGGCGCACGCGGTCGCCCACGGTGGGGCCGAACATGTCGGCGTAGGCGCTGCGGGAAATGCTGGCCATCACAAAGCTCCTTGCACCAAACCACGGAAACCGTACACCGCGCGATCGCCGGCGTAGTCCACCAACTCGACCGTGCGTTGCTGGCCGGGCTCGAAGCGCACGGCGGTGCAGCTGGCGATGTTGAGCCGCATGCCGTGGGCGGCCATGCGGTCGAACGACAGGGCGGCGTTGGTTTCGGCAAAGTGGTAGTGCGAGCCGACCTGGATCGGCCGCTCGGCGGTGTTGACCACCACCAGGGTGGCGGTGCGGCGGCCCGGGTTGAGGGTGTGCTCGCCGGGGTCGATGAGGTATTCGCCAGGGGTCATGGTGATGGCTCCGGTCAGGCCAGGAGCGACCAGCCCATGGACAGGCCCATCAGGGCCACGATGCCGCCCACGGCGCGGGGCAGTGCCTGATGTGCCCGCTGCATGGCCAAGCCCAGCGCCATGCCCACCATGTGCAACGCCGCCGTGCCCAGCACCATGCCCGCCAAGGCCATGCCGCCGGCCAGTTCCTGTCCGTGCGCGGCGCCATGGAACAAGGCAAAGGCGCCCACCAAACCGGCGCCGCTCCATTCCGGGAGGCGGGTGCGGGTGGCAACCAGCAGGCCCACCACCAGCATGGAGGCGGCAATCATGGGTTCGATCGCCGGCAATGCCAGCCCCAGCTTGGCGATGATCGCCCCCGCCAACAACAAGGCGGCAAACGCCAGGGGGGCGAGCCAGATGCGGCGAGTGGTCATGGCGCTCCACATGCCGACCGCCAGCATGGCGGCGAGGTGGTCGAGTCCGGTGATGGGGTGCAGGGCACCCATCAGCAGGCCGTGGTGCTCACCGCCGTCGCCGCCGGTGTGTGCCAGGGCCACAGCGCTGGCCGTGCTCAGAAGGATCGCGGTTGCAGCTCGCAAAGATCGTTTCGAGGGGGTGGTCATGTCGGTTTGCATGGTGATTCCATTCGGTCGAAGGTGGGGCTGGGTCAAACGATGGGCTGGTGCACGGTGACGAGCTTGGTTCCGTCCGGGAAGGTGGCTTCGACCTGGATGTCGGCGATCATTTCGGGCACGCCGTCCATCACGTCGGCACGCGTCAGCACGGTGCGGCCCTCGCTCATCAGTTCGGCCACGGTTTTGCCGTCGCGGGCGCCTTCCATCACGGCGGCGCTGATGAGCGCCACGGCTTCGGGGTAGTTGAGCTTCAGCCCGCGGGCACGGCGGCGTTCGGCCAGCAGCGCGGCGGTGAAGATGAGCAGCTTGTCCTTGTCGCGGGGTGAGAGTTCCATGAGGCGATTTGTGCAATAAGTGTGCCCAGTGGGCCAGTGTGCACCGTTGTGGGGAACGGCCGCCATACGCCAAACGGCGGATGGATGGCACGAAAGCTGCACCGCCCCTCGTGTGAACACCCCGGCCACCGATCCCCCCGCCACGCAACGCATCGTCAAGGTACGGCGGGACTACAACAGTTGGGTGGCCAGCGAGACGCTGGAGGACTACGCCCTGCGCTACACCCCGCAGCGGTTCCGGCGCTGGTCCGAATGGCGGGTGGCCAACACCGCGTTCGGGGTGGCGTCCTTCCTGATCCTGGAGGCGGTGGGCGCCACGCTGCTGGTGCAGTACGGCTGGGTGAACGCGCTGTGGGCCATCCTGGCGGCGGGCTTGGTGATCTTTCTGGCGGGCTGCCCCATCAGCGTCTATGCCGCACGCTACGGGGTGGACATGGACCTGCTGACCCGGGGCGCGGGGTTCGGCTACATCGGCTCCACCATCACCTCGCTCATCTACGCGTCGTTCACTTTCATCTTCTTTGCGCTGGAAGCGGCGGTGATGGCCTATGCGCTGGAGCTGGCCTTGGGCATTCCGCCCGCGTGGGGCTACTTTGTGTGCGCGGTGGTGGTGATTCCGCTGGTCACCCACGGGGTGTCGGTCATCAGCCGCTTCCAGGTGTGGACTCAGCCGCTGTGGCTGGTGATGATGGTGGTGCCTTATGTGGCGGTGATGTGGCTCGATCCTGGTGCATTGTCGCGGGTGGTGCACTATGCCGGTGAATCTGGGGTGGGTGGCGCCTTCGATTGGCACTTGTTTGGTGCGGCCTTGACGGTGGGACTGGCGTTGATCACTCAGATGGGCGAGCAGGCCGACTACCTGCGCTTCATGCCGCCCGAGCAAGCGGGACGGCGTGGGCGCTGGTGGCTGGGCGTGCTGGCGGGTGGGCCGGGCTGGGTGGTGCCGGGGGTGCTGAAGATGATCGGCGGCGCGCTGCTGGCCCACCTGGCCCTGCAGCACATGGTGCCGGCCGAACGTGCGGTGGACCCGAACCAGATGTACCTCGCTGCCTACGAATACCTGCTGCCCTACGGCTGGGCGGTGGCGGCCACCGCGCTGTTCGTGGTGGTGTCGCAGCTCAAGATCAACGTCACCAACGCGTACGCCGGGTCGCTGGCCTGGAGCAACTTTTTCTCGCGCCTCACGCACCACCACCCTGGGCGGGTGGTGTGGGTGGTGTTCAACACCGCCATCGCCTTCATGCTGATGGAGATGAACGTGTTTCAGGCGCTGGGCGACGTGCTGGGCCTGTACGCCAACGTCGCCATGGCGTGGATCATGGCGGTGGTGGCGGACCTCGTCATCAACAAGCCCATGGGTTGGTCGCCCAAGGGCATCGAATTCAAGCGCGCCCACCTGTACGACGTGAACCCGGTGGGCGTGGGCGCGATGGTGGCCGCGTCGGCGCTGGGCATCGTGGCCCACCTGGGCTTGTTGGGGCCGGGCTGGCAGGCGTTTTCGGCCATGGTGGCGATGGTGACGGCGTTCGTGGTGTCGCCCCTGCTGGCCTGGTGGACCCGAGGACGCTACTACCTGGCCCGCAGCCCTGCCGTGGACGATGTGCCGACCGGTCACTCACCCGACGTGGGGCGCCGTTGGACTCTGCAGCCGGCCAGTGTGGATCGCGGGCCCCTGCGGCTGCAGCGTTGCGTGGTCTGCGAGGCCGAATACGAGGCGCCCGACATGGCGCACTGCCCGGCGTACCAGGGCTTCATCTGCTCCCTATGCTGCACGCTGGACGCGCGCTGTGGCGACGCCTGCAAGCCCCACGCGCGCCTGTCGGCCCAATGGACGGCGGTGCTGCGCCGGCTCACCCCCCGGCGCTGGTGGCCGCAGCTGGACGCTGGCCTGGCCCACTACCTGCTGCTGATGCTGGTGATGGCGCCGGTGTTGGCCGCAGTGCTGGGCCTGCTGTACCGCCAGGGTTTACAGAGCGCCTTGGCCGACGGTGCGGGCCTGGCCACCGCCTGGGGTGGCGACACGCCGGCCACCTTGCAGGCTTTGCTGCGCACCGGCTACCTGAAGGTGTACGCGGTGCTGCTGATGGTGTCGGCGGTGGTGGCCTGGTGGCTGGTGCTGGCGCACCGCAGCCGTGAGGTGGCGCAGGAAGAATCCAACCGGCAAACCCGGCTGTTGATGCAGGAGATCGAGTCGCACCAGCGCACCGACGAGCAGTTGCAGCGCGCCAAGCTCGTGGCCGACAAGGCCCGCGAGGCGGCCGACCAGGCCAACCAGGCCAAGACGCGCTACGTCAGCAACATCAGCCACGAACTGCGCACACCGCTCAACAGCATCCTGGGTTATGCCCAGCTGCTGCAGGAAGACGCGCAAATGCCTGCGCACCGGGCGCACGCCATCCGCGTCATCCTGCGGGGTGGGGAGCACTTGCTGTCGCTCATCGAAGGCACGCTGGACCTGGCGCGCATCGAGGCGGGCAAGCTGGCGCTGGACGTGAAGCCGCTGGACCTGAAGGCCTTGCTGGAAGAGGTGGCCAGCATGTTCGAGCTGCAGGCCCAGGCCAAGGGCCTGCGCTTCGTGTTCCAGGCCCCGGAACTGTGGCCCCAGGCGGTGCGGGCGGACGACAAGCGGCTGCGGCAGATCCTCATCAACCTGCTGGGCAACGCGGTGAAGTTCACCGGCCAGGGCGAGGTGCGCCTGAGCGTGAGCTATGGGCGCGAGATGGCCGTGTTCGAGGTGGCCGACACCGGCCCGGGCATGACCGCCCAAGAGCTGGACAAGGTGTTCGAGCCGTTCGCGCGCGGTGCGGCCAGTGGCGCGGGCGGCATGGGCAGCGGCAGCGGCGCCGGGCTGGGCTTGACGATCGCCCGCATGCTGACCAACCTGATGGGTGGCGAAATGACCGCCCACAGCCAGCCGGGGCAGGGCACCACCTTCCGGCTGCGCCTGTTCCTGCCCGAGGTACACGGAGAAGCGGGGGGGGCCACACCGGCCAGCGCCGTGGCGGTGAGTGGTTACGGCGGCCGGCGGCGCGCCGTGCTGGTGGTGGACAACGAGGAGGCCGACCGCCACCTGCTGCTGAGCTGGCTGGAGCCGCTGGGTTTTGACGTGGTGCTGGCCACCCACGGCGAGGACGCGCTGCAGTGCCTGCGCGCCGGGTTGCGGCCCGACGCCCTCTTCATGGACCTGGCCATGCCGGGCATGGACGGCTGGGAAACGCTGGCGCGCATCCGGGCGCTGGCCCGCGCCGAAGGCTGGCCCGCCCTGCCGGCCTGGGCGGTGGTGTCGGCCAACGCGTTCGACAAGGGCCTGGACAACCCGGTGGGTCTGCCGGCGGAAGACTTTTTCGTGAAGCCGGTGCGGCGGGCGGAGCTGCTGCGCTGGCTGGGGCAGCGGCTGCAACTCGACTGGTTGCCGATCGAGCCCGACGCGGCGGTGCAGGGGCAGGCCACCCACACCGCGCCGACAGCGCCCTTGAACCTACCCCGCTGGGCCGCCACCGACCTGACGGCGCTGTTGGAGTTGGCGCGGCTGGGCTACTACCGGGGCTTCATCCGTCGGTTGGACGCGCTCACCCCCGGCCCCGAAGCCGACCCCTTGCGCGCCCTGGCCCGCGAGTTCCGCTTCGATGCGATTGAACACCTGCTGCAAGAGGCGCTGGATGCGATTGAATCACCTGGAAACTGACACCGCACCGGTCGTGCTGATCGTGGACGATGTGCCCGAGAACCTGGCCGTGCTGCACGACACGCTGGACGAAACCGGGCACACCGTGCTGGTGGCGCTCAACGGCGAATCGGCCCTGTTGCGCGCCCGGCAGGCCCAGCCCGACGTGGTGCTGCTGGACGCCTTGATGCCGGGCATGGACGGCTTCGAGGTGGCGCGGCGGCTCAAGGCCGACCCGCGCACCGCGCACATTCCCATCATCTTCATGACCGGGCTGACCGAAACCGAGCACCTGGTGAACGCCCTGGCCGCTGGCGGGGTGGACTACGTGACCAAGCCGGTGAAACCGCAGGAGGTGATCGCCCGCATGGGTGTGCATTTGCGCACCGCCCAGCAGGCCCAGCGCGGTGCGGTGGAACAGCAGCAAGCCCGCAATGCACTGGATGCGTTTGGCTACGCCACCATCACCGTGCGCGAGCGCGACGGGCGGCTGATGTGGCAGACCCCCCTGGCGCGCGACCTGCTGCGCCGCTACTGCGGCACCGAAGCGCCGGACACGCCGCCCGAGGTGCTGCAATGGCTGCGCCGCCACCTGCCCGATCTGCAAGGCACAGACCGCCCGCCCACCGAACCCCCGCGCCTGACGCTGGACCACGGCCCGCGCCGCCTCACCTTTCGCCTGCACCTGGTGGTGGGCGATCCGGCCGACGCCAGCCCCAACGGCGAGGGTGGCGACTGGCTGATCGTGATGCAGGAAACGTCCGACGCCAGCGTGCTGGAGGCCCTGGTGCAGGCCTTTGGCCTGACCGCGCGCGAGGCCGAGGTGCTGTACTGGGTGGCCAAGGGCAAGATCAACCGCGACATCGGCGACATCCTGGGCGCCAGCCCCGCCACG
>CAZSZN010000112.1:0-9702 GCA_964610405.1 uncultured Macromonas sp.
TGTAGAGCGCCCACGCAGTCTCTGCCGACCTGGGCCAGCAGATCGAAGGCGTCGACGGAGCCTGTCTGGTAGCGGCGCGCCATGCGCTCCCGAATTTCACGGCTGTCGGGCAGAAGATTCTCGAAGTACGCGCGGACCTTGTCGCCCCGGTGTGGCGTATTGCCAGGTGTGAATGGCAGCGATACCGACAGAGGGCGCCCCTGTGGAGAATTCACCCAGGATGGGTCGTATTGCAGGCTGTCAGGCGTGTTGGGCGCCAAGCGCCAGGTGCCGACAAAGGCACCATTCATCCAGAGTCCGAGCGTGCGGAGGTGAGAGCGGCGCCCCATCGTTCACCAGGTCGCAGCCTGTGGGCTGCGGGATGCGGTTGTCGGGGATGGCTCGGGTTTGTGCAACGACAGTTCAACGCCCAGGATGCCCAGCAGTTTCAGCAGCCGTTTGGCGCTGACCTTCTCGGCATTGCGCTCCAGGGCTGAATAGGTCTGTTGCGTGACTCCCAGGCGCAGCGCCACATCGCTTTGCGTCAATCCTGCATCCTTGCGAAAGGCCTGGAGCAGCGCGGGCAACTGGTCTGCCGTGCGTACGGCGTAGCTGTTCATACCTATTGGAGACTGTATCCATGGAATACAAATC
Organism: uncultured Macromonas sp.; assembly: GCA_964610405.1. Lineage (GTDB taxonomy): Bacteria > Pseudomonadota > Gammaproteobacteria > Burkholderiales > Burkholderiaceae_C > CAZGDZ01. The sequence continues at coordinate 634 of CAZSZN010000112.1, forward strand.
TTATGCTGTTAAATCGAAATACGCAACAAGATTTGTATGATGCAACGATTGTGGCGTACTCCAGTGTGTCCGGTGTGTACTCAGTCCAGGCGTGGCGCGCCGGGGCCGTTCACCAAGTGGAGGTAGCCCGCAAACGTCCTGAGCGATTTGTGACCGGTCATTTCCATGATCACCATCTGATTGAGCTTTCCGCTCAGGCACAGCCGACTGGTTGCCTCGTGGCGAAGATCATGGAAGTGCAGGTCCACGATCCCGGCGCGCTCCGTCAAGCGGCGAAACGACTCTTTCAAGGATTGCACGTTGGGCCATTGGTGAAAGATTCGAGTTGAATCCGCAGGGGCGCTGGCGCGTTGTTCTTCCATGATTTGTCGGGCTCGCGAACTCAACAGTACAGTGCGACTGATCTTGCCTTTGGCGTTGCGAGCCGGAATCACGAGCCGCAGTCCGTCCGCAGAGATGTGGCTCCATTCGGCCTTGACAATTTCCTGTTGACGCATGGCCGTTTCCAAGGCAAAGCCGATCACGCAGCGCCAGTCAGAGGGTGTGTAGGTGAAGTCGCCCCGGGTTCGTCCGGCTGCGTACAGCCTGTCTTCTTCCCCAGCGGCCAGCCGCCTTTCCCGGTGTCCCGACCATGCGTCTGGCACCAGGCCCTTTTCGAAATTGAAGAGCCAGGGATGGAGCTCGACGTCACGACTCTTGGCCATCCATGTGATCGAAAGTTTCAGTGCATAGAGCACCTTGCGAACGGTGGCAGGCTTGTACTTTGTGGCCTTATCCGGCGTGAGTTTGCCCTCGGCAATCTTTCTCGCGTCGCGTTTGATCGGCAGGTTCGCGAGCATTGCCAGGTAGGAGCAAAGATCTTCGTGGCGAAGCTCTCTCAACTGCATGGTTCCCAGGTGTTCGGCGACGAGTTCGTAGTCGGTGATCCGATTGGATGGAATGGGTTTGTGCGAGCGCGCGCGGTGCTCCAGATAGGCCCGAACCGCATCACCGATCGTGGGACTTTGTCCGACGTCAGGCTGGGACGCAGGGGTCGGCTTGATGGGGTGCGCCGGTGCGGCAGCCGGGGAGGGCGGTGCAACCTTGGCTTGCCGTTTTTTGGCGTCCTGCACGAGAGCTGGGTCTACGCCACTGTCGATCAGGGCCTCCATCCGCCGCTTCCAGCGGAGCGCTTCCTCCAGGGTGGTGCAGCGTTGTGAAACGGGCGTGAATCCATATCGGTTGACGCGTGCTTCGTAACGACGAGCGCCGCTTTTGAGCGTGAAGGTGCGGATTCCAAGAGGCAGTTCGGCGGCGTTCATTTCTGGCTGTCCAGTGGTTTTTCTGTGGTTTTTTCATGGTACAGCAAAAAACGAAACGTATGTTGTTGTATTTATTGAGTAATTTTCTTGGTTTTGCTCCCCTGCTAAGGGAGTATGGGATGTAGAGTCTCATCGAGGGTTCGAATCCCTCTCACTCCGCCAGTAAGTCAAGGCCCCCGCATTGCGGGGGCCTTTTTACTTGGGCTTTTGCTCTTTGTCCCGGGGGAGGGGCGGCTGACCAGGGCTCTCTGGGCTGGTTACTGTGATCCTGGCTGCGACACCGCAGAGGTGACTTTCTCTGCCCCCTCTGAAACCCAGTGTGGCTTTGGGTGATGTTTTCATCGGACGGGGTGGTACCTCTCGATCTACTAATTAAGTCCAGTTTCAAGTTTTGCGCAACGTTCCAAGACAAGGTTGAAGCGGTTGAGGACTTTCAATCGTTGAATGTGAATGCCCGCAAGTTGGCGCTCTACGTCATTACTACGAGAGTCGGCGCAAATCGATCTACCTTGCTATCGCCCTATGGGCGACGTCTAGCGGCTGCGAAGCCCTCGTGATATCGGCATCTCCAGTGTGGATCAGTGTCGGGGAAAGAGGCGAAGATGGCCTTATAGCAGGGCGGCGAGACGACTTCATTCGTTAAGAGGTCAAACTCCAAGCGAAATCGTGCCTGCCGTGGCTTGTTTCGCCATGCGACGTTAACGTTGCTTTTCGCTGCGCAGCTTGTTCACTACGAGCAGACGCCGCAGGATTTCTGCATCGGTCCAGTCAGACGCATAGTCGTTCCAGCCATATGCTGCCGCGACAGCTGCGTCCAACGTTTCGTGCGCCAGTATCAACCACGCGGGGGCTGCGTTGTAGAGGTTGGTTAGCGTGCGCTTCTTCAGATCGGCTTCATGACCGGGCTTCGCGACAGGCCGCTTAGGGAACCCTGCCGCTTGCTCCTCAGCAGTGATGACCCAATCGGTCCATTCAGGGGGGGTTAGCCAGTGATCACGCAGCTTGAGCAGGTCTTGCGCTGCTGTTGCAATTGCCTTTGCGTTATGGTCGCTCGCGTAATTCGCAGCAGGGACGTTGGGTGTCAAGCCTTCGGGAAACGGGAAGGTTTCAAAGCAGGAGGTCGGGGTGTAACGCGGGCGGTCTTCCAGCGAAGAACCCGACCGCAATGCCCAAACTTCATGAATACGTGACTGGAGTATCCCGATGGAAGTATCGTCATCTCGCGCAACTACAACCGTCGCATCGCCGGGCACTACAGCGCCATGTATCCAGACGCACAGGAAATGCTTGGCGTGGCGCGGAATTGCGATGTAGCGTGAAAGCCCTTTGATCGCGGCGAACATTTCTGGTCGAGGCCGCCATAGCTGCCACCACGGGTAGTTCCTCGCATCTTCCATTTGAGCGCGGTTGAGTCGCACATTTTCTAGGGCAGCAAACGGTTTCTCAAAAAGCGAAGCGGCCAGCTTCTCGCGGACGCCGAAATTCACAATGTAGCGGTCAAGCGGTCGCGTTGTAATGTCGTCCGCAACCAAGTATGGGCGCACGACTGCGGCCATCGGCTCACCCTTGACGTTGGCTGGTTCTCTCAGGATTGTCCTGGCCACGTCTCCATCTAGATTAAACGAGGCGCAGGGAAGCCCAAGTTCAAGGCGGCGTTTTTTCTTGACTTCCGCACGTGGTGTAACTCCCTGAAAGGAGATATCGACGTTGGATGAGAGGCTTGCCGCATTTGTGATGTCGATGTCCCCAGTGAGGTCGGCATGAATGGCGGAAACCTCAGCGCCATCGAGCTTCGCGCCTTCGCGATTGCCAAAGCCAACCATCGAAACGCGTACTGCCGCGCCATCGTTTACCCATGGCTCGTCACTCCAAGCCAAAAAGATGCGTGAGGTATCAACAATTCGCTCAAGTACCGTACGGTTCGTTCCACTCCGGATCGAGTTGGTTGAGACTAAACCGGCCGCCTGTAAATGCCCTGTCTCCAATTGTGCCCGCGCTTTTTCGAACCAATAGCAGACGAGGTCAGCACTGGCGGGCACACGGTCTGCGAAGGTTTTTCGCAATTTCTCCGCGTATTCGTCACCCAATTCGCGACGCATCCTCTTGTCGCCAATGAACGGCGGATTGCCTACAACCACGTCAGCCTGAGGCCACTCGGCTTCAGTGCCGTCCTCATTCAGTAGTGCGTCTCGGTGTTCGATGCCATCCAACGGCTTCAGAATTGGGTTCAAGCTGTGCGGCCATCCGTTCTGCCGGCACCATTGAATGTCGCCAATCCACACCGTGACACGCGCCAGTTCCGCCGCGAACCCGTTGATTTCCAGACCCAAGATGTTATGCGGGCCGGTCTGCAACGTTGTTTCAGCCTGAAGCCCCAGTTCCTGTGCGTCGACTTGAGCGCGCTTTTCAACATCGCGCAGGGCCTTGAGTACGAGATAGAGAAAGTTGCCGCTGCCACAGGCTGGATCAAGTACGCGGAACGAGCCGAGGCGCAGGAGAAAGGCCCTGTAGAGCGCGTTGGCTTCATTTAATGCTCTCGTACTTGCGGCCTTTGCAGCGGTGAGCTTGCGCTCAATTTCCTTCTTGCCTTGCGAGGTGACCTTGGCTTCTCCGGCGGCGGCCTTCGCCTCGTCAAACGCCTTGGCCTTGGTCATTTGATCGGCGATCCTTGATCGCATGGCTTCCCACTCAAGTAGAAGCGGATCGCGCACGAGCGGTTCCACCAGTTTCGCAATCGTGCCTGTGTCAGTGTAGTGGGCGCCGAGCGCGGCGCGTTTGCTGCCTAGGCCACGCTCGAACAAGGTGCCAAAGATGGTTGGGTCGATTGCCCGCCAATCCATATCGGAGGAAGCTGAACGCAGCGTTTCGAGGTCGCTGAGGGTCATTGCCGGAACGGCAATGTGCTTGAACAAACCGCCGTTGAACCATTCAATGTCGTCATTGCCGTAAACGCCCTTCGGTTCCTGCATCGCTGAGAACAGCTTCGTGATGCGGTCTGCGGCCTTGGCTACGTCGTTCTTGGCGGCGGCGAGTAAACCGGTGAAAATCTTTTCCGGCAGCAAACCCTCGTCCTCGGCGAACATGCAAAAGAGGCACTGAACCAGAAAGTGGGCGACCTGGTTGCTGTCGAGGCCACGCTGCCGCATGGCGTCAGCTAGCGCGGCGTAACGCTCTGCGGCTTCTTCGGTTACCGCTGCAGTGGATTTTTCCGGCCGAAGCTTCAGCGGGTCCGTAAAGACCCATTTGAGAATTTGCCGCTTGCCGTCATCAGCTAAATCTTCGATTCGAATTTCGCGTGGTTCGTCTGGGTAGCCGGTAAACGCGGTGTGGATGATGATGCGCTCGCGGTCGCAGACGACCAACAGCGGAGGATTTTCGAGCTGGAGGGAGTAATCTGTCAGCTGCTTGAGAGCCTTGTCGAGGTCGCGACCCGGCTTCTTGTTTTCCCATGCAAAGTGGTTGCGCTTCCACACATCGGCCCAGCCATCGCCACCGCCAGCCTTCTTGGCACCTCTCTCGAAGCAGTAGTTGTCAGCGTCACGTGGCTTGTCGACGCCAAGCAAATCGCACAAATCGTCGAAGTGGCCCTGCGCTCCGGCGCGTTCGTTGAGCTTATTGTTTTGCCAACGGGCGATGAATTGGGCTGGAGTCATTCTGGGTGTTGTTCGATGTCCCCAAGCAGGCTTCGTTGCGGCGCACTGAGGGTTTGGAAGAGTGTAACGTGGGGGCCAACGCTGCTAGTTTTACGTTCATTCGTTTGATGTGGCCCTCTATACGTTGAGTGGCAGGAGTGCATCGGTTTCTGCCGCCTACAGAAATCTGTTCGACCACCACTTTGGTGTTCAATGCGGTCGCCTGAGGTGATGACAAGTTCAACGACACTGTGTCGGTTGAACTGGTGCTTGAAGATCTTAAGAAGCGCTATGGCGATCGCAAAGTGTTGTACGCCAGAGACATCGCCGAGATCATCGGGGAGTCGCCGTCCCGAGTCCAAAGGTTGTTGCGCGCCCGTTCCCTCCCTTTTCCTGTCATCCATGTAGGGCGACACAACGGCGTCAGTCTTTACGCGGTGGCGCAGTGGCTCGCCGTGGGCGAGTCAGTCGAGACGGCGCCACTTAAAAGTACACTTCAAGCAAGAGCAAGCTCAAAAAATCCGGACGTTCCGAGGGCAGATGCTTGAAGTTTGACAACACACACTCTCATCACCCAGAGAGACCGACATGAGTTTGGCCCGCCCATACGTTCGCCCCAGCTTGAACGCTTTGGCGGTGCCCATTTTCGGGGAATTTCTTCTGGGCATGACCGTGGCCATGGCGGGTCTCTATCTGGCCTCGCACACCTCGGATGCTGCAGCCGGCTCCTTCGGGCTCACCCAGCAGATTCTGGAGTCTTTGTTTGTGGTCTTCCGGGTGCTGGCCATCGGCATGGGCATCGTGGTCACCCGTGCACTGGGCGCCAACGACGCTGAAACCGCCAGGCGAACCGCGTTTCTGGCCTTGGGTTCCAGCACCTGGGCTGGCCTGGCTGTTGGTGCCTGGCTGCTGTTTGGGGATCAACTGACGCTGCAATGGCTCAACGCCCCAGAGGCTATTCATGGCATGGCCGGCACCTACATGATGTGGCTGGCCCCCGCCATGGTTCTGGAAGCCTACAACCTCAGCATGGCCTCCGTGTTGCGGGCCCACCTTTTCGCGCGAGACTCTCTGCGCATCATGGTCATCATGCACAGCAGTCATTTGCTGCTCGCGGTGCTGCTGATGCGGGGGCTCGGCGAATGGGATGGCTGGGGTTTGACCGGATACGCCATCGCCATGTTGCTGAGCCGGGCCATCGGCTTGGCCATGCACTTGCTCTTCTGGCGACAACGCATGGGATTGAAACCCCGGCGTCACAACTGGTGGATCGTCCGTCCCAAGGCATTTGTGCCGGTACTCAAGGTGGGTGTGCCTGGTGCTGGCCTTGAATTCCTGTACCGCATTGCGTTCATGGTTTCGCTGGCCACCACAGCCAAGCTGGGTGTGGCCGCCTTGGCCACGCACTCATACACCTACCAAACCTTGCGCTTTGTGCTGCTGATCAGCATGTCCATCGGCTGGGCGTGCGAAATCATGGTCGGTCGACTGTCTGGAGGAGGTCAGTTGCGGGAGGCCGATGCCATCGTCCTCAAAGGTGTCCGCAGCGGGTTGATTGCTTCCGGTGGGCTCGCATTGCTGGCGGCGATCAGTGCGCCTTGGTTTATGCAGGTCTTCACACGCGATCCCGAAATCATCCAAGCCGCCCGCATTTTGTTGTGGATGTCCGTGTTGCTGGAAACCGGGCGAGTCTTCAACCTCGTGCTCAACGGTGCGCTGCGAGCCAGCGGCGATATTCACTTTCCGTTGGCCATCAACGCGGGCTCCATCGTATTGGTGTTGGGGTTAGGTTCGTACTTGCTGGGCAACTGGTTCGGGCTCGTGGGTGTATGGGCGGCTTACGTGGCGGACGAATGCCTGAGGGGTGGCTTGATGTGGCGCCGCTGGAGCAGGAAGGAGTGGGTTGGCGCTGCGCGTGGCTTGAGGGGGCGGAAAAAGTAGGCGGGTGAGGGGGTTGTCGAACACTCTGTGAAGCTGTGTTTGCGCACGGGGTGATCTGAATGCCGATTTCTCCTATCGGGTGAATCCGTCCAATCTACTGGCGCACTTGTGATGGATGCGCGCGCGTCTCATTCAGCGCGTCGTTGATCGCTTGCAATGCCCGGCCACAATCCTCCCGGGTGAGTGGTCCGCCCAAGCAAATGCGCATACCTTCGGGCGGTAGCCTGTCGGTGGAGAAGGTGGTGCCTGAGACGGCTGCCACGCCCAGGCTTCTCAGGTGCGTCGCCATATCGCTGGATGTTTTTGCATCGTCTTCGGGCTCTGGCAGGGGGAGCCAGGCATGAAACCCATGGGGTTGTACCCGGATGCCGTGCCAAGCCAGGCTGGACGACATCAGCGCGCTGCGCCATTGGCACTCGTCACGAATCGCTTCCAGAACCTCCTGGCAGTGGCCGTCTTCAATCCAATGCGACACCACCTCGTTGATCAGCGGCGAGGCCATCACCGAGGTGGCGCGCAGCGCACCTGACAGCCGTTGACAGGTGGCCACTGTGGGAGCCAGAACGTGCGCGGTGCGCACACCGGCTCCCAACCATTTGGAAAGACCGCTGACGTAGTACGTGATCTCTGGTGCGTACTCCACCAACGGTGGGGGAATGGCCGCTGGCAGCATGCCGTAGGCGTCGTCTTCAATGATGGGGACGTTGTACCGCAGTGCAATGTCGGCCAACTGTTCACGGCGAGCGATGGGCAGTGTGGCGGTGGTCGGGTTGTGCAGGTTGGGGCAGAGGTACAGTGCCCCCACGGGTGTGGTTTTGCAGGCCGCCTCGAAGCTGTCGGGGATGAGGCCGTGCCCGTCCATGGCCAACGGGTGCAGCCGGGTGCCCAATTGGGTGGCGATGGCTTTGATGCCTGGATACACGAGGGGCTCCACGCACAGCGACTGATCGGGTTTGACCAGCATGCTGATCAGCGCGAGCAACACGGCGTGGATGCCGGGGGCGACCAGCAAACGGTCGGCCTCGGCATCGGCAACCCACTGTGCGAGCCACTGTGTGGCCAGTTCCCGATCCCGGCCGCTGCCACCGAAGTCCTGGTACCGCATCAGGTCGGCCATGTTGGCTTGGGCCAAAGTTTGGCTGGCACGCTCTTGCAAGCGCTTCATTGCAGGGTGATCGGGGATTTCGGGTGGGAGATTCATCGTCATCTCGGCCCCCGTGCCGGCCCGCAAGGGCAGCCCAATGAATGACCCTCGCACGAAAGAGCCCAACCCAGGGCGTGACACGATCAGCCCCCGCTCCCTGGCCAGTGCAAAACCCCGAACCACGGTGGTGTAGTTCAGGTTCAAGGTCGCCGCCAAGTCGCGCAGCGGGGGCAGCCGTTCCCTGGGTGACAGACGGCCCATTTGCAGGTCTTGTGCGATCAGATCTGGAATGTATTGGTACGCGGGCAGGGCGCTGGCTTTGAGGCGCGCAATCCAATGGGTAAAAGGCATTTCAGGGCTCCATCAGCCCGCTGTCATCAGGGCTGCTACTCCATCAAGAGTGTGCCTTGATTCACCATTGATTGGATCATTCTTTCTAGCGGAAGTGGTCCTGGTTTTGGTGCGGCTGATCCATTGATTGGGTGCATTGATTGCATCGGCTGCAGGTTCATTTTGGTGCGGTCTGCGAGCGCGTGAATTCGGCATTGAGCCTTGTGCAAATTGGCAGCAAACGGCCTTTAGCCCCTTTGGTTGCATCTTGATTGGCTCGTGGTCGCCGAGGGTGGCACGGCGCTGGCTATGAGGGGGCAGGTGTTCAGCAAGCGCTGATCACCCCAACGGTTTTCACGAACCAGTACCTCAACCACTGCCTAAGGACGACGATGCCTAAAGTCACCCACCCCGCAGCCCAGAAGGGCGATTTCTTGGTCGATTACGAAGAGAAGGTTTTCGAGGATGTCAAAGCCGAACCCGGCGAAAAAGCCCTGGTGACATTCCACACCGTGGCCTTTGAAGGTTCGATCGGCTTCGTGAACCTGCTGCAAGCCACCCGCCTGCAACGCAAAGGCTTCGAGACCTCCATCCTGCTGTACGGCCCGGGCGTGACCTTGGGCGTCAAGCGGGGCTTCCCCAAGCTGGGCGACGAGGCTTTTCCAGGCCACCAGAACTTCAACAACCAGATCGCCAAGTTCATTGCCGAAGGCGGCAAGGT
>CAZSZN010000113.1:0-9698 GCA_964610405.1 uncultured Macromonas sp.
GGGCGTCGCTGACCTTCTGAGCCTCGGCCAACTTGTCGGCCGAGCCGGCCAGGGTGATCGAGCCCAGGTTGGCGTTCTCGCCCGCCTTCTGGATTGTGGTCATCGACTTGACCACGGCCGTGACTTCCTTGCCACGGCGCACCGCTTCACGCAACAGTTCGGCCATTTCGCCCCGCGCGCCGGTGCGGTAGATGGTCTGTTTGATGGCGAGCACGTCTGGGTCTTCCACCGCTTCGCGCAGGAAGGCCAGCACGGCGTCAAAGCTCTCGTAAGGCTGGTGGATCAGCACATCGCCCTGCTTGAGCCGCTCGAAAAACGACTGGCCCGGGGTGAGTTGTACTGGCCAGCCTGGGGCGTAACGCTCGAACCGCAGGCTCGGTGCGTCAAGCAGGTCGATCAGCTGGTTCAGGCGCACCAGGTTGACCGGCCCGGGTACGCGGAACAGCGATTCGGGCGGCAAGCCGAACTGCTGCAGCAAAAAGTCGGACAAGAACTCGGAGCTGCCGGCCGACACCTCCAGCCGCAATGCTTGCCCGTAATGGCGTTGCTGCAGGTTCAGACGCAGTGCGGTGCGCAGGTTCTTCACCTCTTCCTCGTCCACCGCCATGTCGGAGTGGCGGGTGACGCGGAACTGCGAGAACTCGGTGACGGTGCGCCCCGGGAACAGGTCGCTCAAATGCGAACGGATGATGCTGGAGATGGACACCAGGTTCGACTGCTTGCTGCCCTTGGCCCCTGGAATGCGCACGTACCGGGGCAAGGCCCGGGGCACCTTGACGATGGCGACCTCGTTTTCACGGCCAAACGCATCGCGCCCCGCCAGACGAACGATGAAGTTCAAGGACTTGTTGGCGACCTGCGGAAAGGGGTGCGACGGATCGAGCCCAATGGGCAACAGCAATGGCTGCACCTCGCGCAGGAAATAATCTTTCACCCAGCGGCGTTGCGCGGTATTGCGTTCGCCGTGGCCAATCAGCTTGATGCCTTTTTTCTCCAGCAAGGGCATCAGTTCTTCGTTGTAGATGGCGTACTGCTGAGCCACCAACTGATGCACTTTCGCGGCCACGTCACGGTAGGTCTGGGCCGTGGCGGTACCGCGCTGTTCGTTGGCCAGGAAGGCGGCCAGGTGGGGCGCAAACCGCACCTCGAAAAACTCGTCCAGGTTGGACGACACGATGGCCAGGTACCGCAAGCGCTCCAACAGCGGGACTTCGGGCCTGCGGGCCCAATCCAGCACGCGCTCGTTGAAAGCGAGGATGCTCTGATCGCGGTCGATGAAGGGATGTTTGGGGGCGCTGGTCACGCTCATGGGCGGGAAGATTTATTGTTGTCTAATGCGTCACATTATTCAGCACTGCCGTGACATTTAGATGACACCCGCGTGAAATCCGTCACGGCTTGTTCATGCAACCGACTGCACGGCTGTTTTGGTGGGCGTGAGTTCCACCCGCCCGTGACCAGGCCATTGCACGATCTGCAAGCGACCGTCGTGGTGCTCCACGATCGCGGTCAGGCTTTCCACCCAATCGCCATCGTTGCAGTAGAGCGTGCCGTCGATGTCGCGCATTTCGGCGCGGTGAATGTGGCCGCACACCACGCCGTCCAGCCCACGTTTGCGCGCTTCGGCTGCCACCGCGCCTTCAAAGCGCAGCACGTAGTTCAACGCCGACTTGACCCGGTGCTTCAGGTACTGCGACAGCGACCAGTACGGCAGCCCCAAACGCGCCCGCAAGGAGTTGAGGTGGGTGTTGAGCCGCAGGGTGAATTCGTACAGGTTGTCGCCCAGGTAGGCCAGCCATTTGGCGTACTGGATGACGCCATCAAAATGATCGCCATGGATGACCCAGAGCTTGCGGCCGTCGGCGGTGGTGTGGATGGCGTCCTCCACCACGTCCACGCCGCCGAACTTGTGGCCCAGAAAATGACGCGCAAATTCGTCATGGTTGCCGGGAATGAAGGTGACTTTGCAGCCCTTGCGTACCCGACGCAGGATTTTCTGAACCACGTCGTTGTGGCTTTGCGGCCAGTACCAGCGGCGGCGCAATTGCCAGCCGTCGATGATGTCGCCGATCAGGTAGAGCCGGTCGCTGGGGTGGGCTTTCAGGAACGCCAGCAAGGCCTTGGCCTGGCAGCCCGGCGTCCCCAGGTGAACGTCCGAGATGAACACCGTGCGCCAGTGGCTTTTCCGGCCAGCGGTGGGGCGTTCGTCCACATCATCGTCATCGTCGTCCAGCGCCAAGTCGGGCGCAAACCGACCCATCGCTTGGCCATCTGGCGCCCAACTGCTGCGCATCACGCCCCCAGGAAATGCTTGCGGTAACGCGGCGGCATGTCGGCCAGGCGCATCATCATCGGCAGGTCGGCGGCGTTGAAGTCTGGGTCCCAGGCCGGCGGGCCCAGCACTTTGGCGCCCAGGCGCAAGTAGCCTTTGATAAGCGCCGGAGGCTCCACGACCAGATCGCTGTCCAGTTCATCGACCGGCAGTGGCAGGCGCGGGCGCACATGGAATTCGATCGAAGCCAGATGACGCTCCTTGACCTGGCGCCAGATGCTGGCTGCCGCATGGCCGCCACCCACCATGCCGTGCGGCCCCTCGTGCTGCATCGGGATGCTGGCGCAACCGATCATGGTGTCGAGCCGGTTGCGGGCCATGAACTCGGCCAACGCGCCCCACAGCGCCAAGATGACGCCGCCATGGCGGTGATCGGGATGCACACAACTGCGGCCCAGTTCCACCATGTTTTCTCGAATGCCACGCAAGCGGGTCAGGTCGAACTCGGTGTCGCTGTAAAAGCTGCCCACCCGCTGGGCCTGCGCGGGGGTGAGCACGCGGTAGGTACCGACCACGGCTTGGCTGTGCGCATCTCGCACCAGCAGGTGCTCACAGTAATCGTCGAACAGGTCCACGTCGTGCCCCGGCACCGTCTTGGGCAAACGGGCGCCCATTTCGCCGGCAAACACGTCGTGACGCAGCCGCTGCGCCTCGCGCACTTCGTCCAGGTGGCAGGCCCACGACACCGTGAGCGCGGGCGCCGCTGCCGGCACCGGGCGGGTCATCACGGAGGCGGACATGTCGGGCCGCAGCCAGGCGGACAGTTTGATGGTGGGCGACAGGTCCATCGTGGGGATTGGGGGCTCTCTCATGCGTTCAGGCTCCTTGTTGAACGCCATTCTTCGCGGTGGGTGTGTCGCCCGCGTGGCAGCTTCGTGAAGGGTGCGTGACAGCTCCGGCCGAGTTGGCCGCGAGGTCACCGGGCTGTCACGGCGTTGTCACGGCCACTTCATGGCCGGCGCCCAGCATGCAGGCAACTTCAAGGAGAGTGCTGCATGAACGTGACCGTGATTGGCGCAGGCTACGTGGGCCTGGTGACAGCGGCCTGCCTGGCCGAGTTGGGCCACCAGGTGGTGGGTGTGGACCGCGACCACGGCCGCGTGGCCCTGTTGCAAGCCGGGGGCGTCCCGATTTACGAACCGGGACTGGACGAGCTGATTCGCCGCAACGAACAGGCCGAACGGCTGCGCTTCACCACCGCGTTTTCCCAGGCGGTGCACGACGCGGATGTGATCTTCATCGCCGTGGGCACACCGCCACAGGAAGACGGCTCGGCCGATCTGCAGCACGTGTTGGACGTGGCACGCCAGATCGGCATGCACATGCGGCGCTTTCAGGTGGTGGTGAACAAATCGACCGTGCCGGTGGGCACTGGGGACCGGGTGTGGCTGGCCATCCAGCGCGAACTGATGGTCAGGGGCTTGTCGGACGTGTCGTTTGCGGTGGTATCCAACCCCGAATTTTTGAAAGAAGGCGCCGCGATCGATGACTTCATGCGGCCCGACCGGATCGTGATTGGCACCGCCGATACGCCCGATGGCCAGCGTGCGCGCCAGCAGATGGCCCGCTTGTACGCGCCGTTCAACCGCCACCACGAGCGCACGGTGTGGATGGACGTGCCCAGCGCCGAAATGACCAAGTACGCCGCGAACGCGATGTTGGCGACCCGGATTTCGTTCATGAACGAAATGGCGCGTCTGGCCGACGCGGTGGGAGCCGACATTGACGCCGTGCGGCGCGGCATTGGGGCCGATCAGCGCATCGGCCACAGCTTCCTGTACGCAGGCACGGGGTACGGGGGCAGTTGCTTCCCAAAAGACACCCGGGCGCTGGTACACACCGCCGCCGAACACGGCTTGCAGATGCAGGTGGTGGAAGCGGTCGAACGGGTGAACGGCGCACAAAAACAACTGCTCGTGAGGCACGTGGAGCGCCTGTTCGGCCCCCGGCTGGACGGCCGGCGCCTGGCGGTCTGGGGACTGTCGTTCAAACCCCAGACCAATGACATGCGCGAAGCGCCGAGCCGCACAGTGATCGCGGCCTTGCTGCGCCGCGGCGCCGAGGTGGTGGTGCACGACCCGGTGGCGATGGACGAAGCCCGCCGCACCCTGACCGCCGACCTGGCCGACGAGCCTGAAGCCTTGGAACGGCTGCAATGGGTAGACCAACCCATGGCGTGCGTGGACGATGCCGATGCCCTGCTGCTGCTGACCGAATGGAAGTGCTTTCACAACCCAGACTGGGCGCAATTGGCCCGACGCCTGCGGGACAACGTGGTGCTGGACGGCCGCAACCTGTACGAACCAGCCCTGCTGCAGGAACACGGGCTGGCGCACATTGGCATGGGGCGGCGCAACCTGCTCGGCGCTGCCCGGCTGGGCCTCAAACGCCCGATGCTGGCGGACTCCACCGCCATGAGCCTGACTTGAGCGACCCTGCTGCGTCAGCGTGCTGGCGCAGCAGTTGGAGCCACACCTGTTCCACCTGGGTCACGATGTGGCCCCAGTCCAGCGGCACCACCGAGGCGCGGGCCGATGCCCGCAAGGCCGCCGTGCGGGCCGGTGTGGCGGCCAGATCGGCCGCACGCCGCACAAACGCTTCCTCGTCGCCCAACGGGGCCAGCAAACCGTTGTGGCCGTGGCGGATCAACTCTGCCGCCGCCGCGTAATCGAACGCCAGCACCGCCAAGCCGCTCGCCATGGCTTCCGGGGTGACGTTGCCGTAGGTTTCGGTCAGGCTGGGGAACAGGAAGACGTCGGCACTGGCATAGTGGTCGGCCAGGGCATCGCCGGTTTGTGAGCCCACCCAGATGGCTCGCGGGCAGCGCTGCTGGAAGGCTTCGCGCTCCGGCCCATCCCCCACCACCACCAGCCGGCAGCGTGGGTTGACGGCCTGCATCGCCTCGAAGGCTTGGGCCAGCAACGGCAAGTTCTTCTCGGCCGCCAGACGCCCGACCGACAACACGACCAGATCATCGGGCTGCACACCCCATTGCGCACGCAGGGCCGCATCGCGCCGGGCCGGCATGAAACGCTGGGTGTCCACCCCACGCGCCACCACCAGCAAGCGCTCGAACCCCAGGGCGGCCAAGTCGTTCTGCAAGCCGGGGGTGGGCACCATGGTGCAATGCGCCTGGTTGTGAAACTTGCGCAGGTAGGCCGCGATGGGCTTGTGCAACCACCCCATGCCGTAGTGCCGGCTGTAGGCATGGAAGTTGGTGCGGAAATCGGTGCTCACGGGCAGGCGTAGCTTGCGCGCCGCCTGCAAGGCCGACCAGCCCAGCGGCCCCTCGGTGGCCACGTGCACCAGGTCGGGCCGGCGCAAGGTCCACATGGCAGTGAGCGCCTTTTTCGCGGGCATGCCCATGCGCAAATGCGGGTAGCGCGGAATGGGCAAGCCACGCATCAACACCTGCTCCAGCCCCTCTTGCAGCCCGCCCTGCTCCAGCGGCGCCTGGCGTGGGCGGATCAATTGCAGGTCGTGGTTGCGGGCCTGCAGGCCTCGCACCAGGCGGTCCACCGTCAGCGCCACACCATTGACTTCGGGCGGAAAGGTTTCGGTCACCACCGCGATGCGCAACGAACGCTGCTGGGGCGGGTAATTTTCGATGACCAGGGGCTCGGTGGAGGTGTTCATGCCCCGATGCTCCGCCGCGCAGATAACAGGCGTGTGACAGACCACCCCGCCCACGCCAAGAAGCAGCGATGACAGCGTTCAGCCTGTCATTCGGTTTTCACACGGGCCCACCAACATGCCTGCACGCAGCCCATGGGTGTGGGCCGCGTGCATCAACCCTGCAACCAGAGGACACACTGTGAAAGATTTTCTGCAAGCCCTGCGCATTCAGCGCTGGGACGACCACCGCTACTACCACCACAGCCGCATCAACCAAAGCCTGCACCTGATCAGCGCGATGAGCTTTGTGGTGGCCTACGCGCTGCTGTTCACCGACCCGGCACTGGCCGCCTTGGTGGCCTGGCTGGTGTCGATGGTCAGCCGTCAGGCCGGGCACTTCTTCTTTGAACCCAAGGGTTACGACGACATCAACCAAGCCACCCACGAATACAAGGAGGAGATCAAGGTGGGCTACAACCTGCAACGCAAGGTGGTGCTGATGGCAGTCTGGGCGCTGTCGCCGCTGCTGCTGGTGTGGCAGGCAGACCTGTTCGGCCTGCTGGAACCCCATGCGGACTGGCGCGGCTTCGTCCACAACGTGGGGCTGATGTGGCTGGCCGTGGGCGTGGGGGGCCTGATCTTCCGGGTGTTGCAACTGTTTGTGCTGAAAGACGTGCAAACCGGGTTGGTCTGGGCGACCAAGATCGTCACCGACCCGTTCCACGACATCAAGCTGTACCACAAGGCGCCGCTGTTCCTGCTGCGCGGCCAGTGGATGGACCCGGGCCACCGGGTCGGCTGAAACAGCTCATCGCGCCCACCGGGCCGCCCACATTTCCTTCAGGATCTGGCGGCGAATGTCCCGGTGGGTCTGAGCAGGCCCGCTCCACCAGCCGTCGGCCTGCATCTGGGCGCAGGCGGCCAACACGCGCTGCAGCACCATTTCCAGGTCGGCGTCGCTGTAGTTCAAGCTGAAGATCAAGCGGCCGGTGCCCACCCAACTCAACGCCAAACCCTGGGCCCGCAGGTAGAACTGCAGCATCCAGTGGTAACGGCTGGCCTGGGTGTAACTCAAGGTCCAGATGCTGGACAGCGCATCCACCCGCACCGGGTAGCCGTGCTGGCTCAACACGGCGTTGAACCGCTGGGCCCAGGCGGGCCAGCGCTCGTCCAGGCTGGCGTACAGGGTTTGCACCTCGGGCGTGTCCAGCCGGCGCAAAAACGCCAGCATGCCGCCCATGACGTAGGGGTGAGCATTGAAAGTGCCTCGGGCAAAGCAGATGTCGGCGGGCCGGTCTTCGCGGTAGCGCTGCATCAGCGCCCGCCGGCCGCAGACCACCCCCACCGGGTAGCCGCCCGCCAACGTTTTCCCGTAGCAGACCAGGTCGGCCTGCACCCCAAAGTAGGCCTGCGCCCCCCCACGCGCCAGCCGGAAACCCACGAACACTTCGTCCAGAATGAACACGATGCCCCGCTCCCGGCACACCTGTTGCAAGCGTTGCAGCCATTGGGCGTAGGCCGCGCGGTCAAAACCCGCCTGCCGGCTGCCGTCCACCAAGGTGGAGTCGCCAGGCGCGTTGCGGTTGGGGTGCAGCGCCTGCAAGGGGTTGACCAGCACACAGGCAATGTCGCTGCGGGTGCGCAACACGTCCAGGCTGCGCTCGTCCATGTCTTGCAGGGTGTAGGTCTCGCGTGGGGGCAAGGGGTTGCCCGGGCCGGGCTGCACATCCTCCCACCAGCCGTGGTACGCGCCGGTAAAGCGCACCAGGTGTCGCTTGCCGGTGTGGTAGCGCGCCAGGCGCACCGCCTGCATCACCGCCTCGGTGCCCGACATGTGAAAACTCACCGCCTCCAGGCCCGACACCTGCTGCAGCCGCGCCACCACCTCGGCCACACACGGGTGATAGCCGCCCAGCACCGGCCCCAAGTCGTTGCCCAACTGTGCGCCTTCGGCCATGCATGCCTTGTAAAAATCCAGCCCGAACACGTTGACACCGTAGGAACCGGTCAAGTCCAGGTGTTCCACACCGTCCAGGTCGTACAGCCGCACGCCTTGCGAGCGGGCCCAAAAAGCGCCCATCGCCAGGTGCGCGCGCACCAGCGGGCTGAACTGGAACGGCACCCGGTAGCGCCCGGTGAATTGCAGGTCGGGCAGGCCTGCGCGCGCCTGGGCCGTCAATGCCAGGGTGCGGGGCGAGCGCTCGCGCAACCGTTGCCCAAGCCGCTCCAGCCCTTGACCACGCTGGGCGGCCAAAGCGTCGTCCGCGCCGTCGGCCGCAAAGAACCGCACTTCGTCGTAGGCGTAGTTCGGCACCAGCCGAGCCACCCGTTTGGCCATGCGCGAATGCCCCGCCAGCGAGCGGTGTTTGGCGCGCGACAATTGCAACCGTTGGCGCAACGGCTTCCACAGCGCCGCAGCGGCGGCCACCGCACCGGCGGCGAGGACGAAGTCTTGGGTCGGCATGTCATCAAGCTTTCAAGTGAAGGTGTGACAGTTGTATGCCCTTCGTTTGACATTCCCATGAACATCACCACCCTCCGCGACCGCTTGCTGCTGCAGGAAGACCTGAACTTCCTGCTGACCAACCGCATTCCCCGCATCGCCCTCACCCGCTGGATGGGTTGGTTCAGCCGCCTGCGCAGCCCCTGGCTGACCCGACTGTCGATCGCCATCTGGCGCCTGTTCACCGACCTCGACCTGTCCGAAGCCCGCCACACCCGGTTCGACAGCCTTCACGCTTGCTTCACACGTGAACTGAAACCCGGTGCGCGGCCGTTCGACGCCGACCCCAACGTGCTGTGCAGCCCCTGCGACGCCATCGTGGGTGCCTGCGGCCAGGCCCAGAACACCACGGTCTGGCAGGCCAAGGGCTTCCCCTACACCCTGCAAGACCTGATGGGCTCGCCCGAACTGGCGCAGGCGCACGCCAACGGCGTTTTCGTCACCCTGCGGCTCACCTCCAGTATGTACCACCGCTTTCACGCACCGCACGATCTGACGGTGGACCGCGTCACCTACATCAGCGGCGACACCTGGAACGTCAACCCGATTGCCCTGAAGCGGGTGGAACGCCTGTTCTGCAAGAACGAGCGCGCGGTGATTGAAGGCCGGCTGCCCGACGCCACCCGCGTCACGCTGGTGCCGGTGGCGGCGGTGCTGGTCGCCAGCATCCGCCTGCACTGGCTGAATGTGCTGCTGCACCTGCGTTACCGTGGGCCGAACGTGATTCCCTGCCACGCCACCCTGCACAAAGGCGAGGAAATGGGCTGGTTCGAACACGGCTCCACCATCATCGTGTTCGTGCCCCAAGGTTGGCGGCTGCACGAACAGGTCAACACCGGCCAGCGCCTGCGCGCTGGGCAACCCTTGTTGGTGCGGCAAGGCCACTGACACCAAACTGTCACGCGCGGTCGTTAGTTTCAGGGCATTGAACCACCGGAATGACCATGGCCCTGCCCCACGACGAACTGCTGCGCCGCATTGAGCGCGACCTGCTGGACAGCTACGACGAGGAGCTGGAACTCGAAATCGAGGACCGCGACCCGACCGCCCACCTGGCGCCGAGCGGCACCAACGACACCGAAGCCGACAAAGCCCAGCGCGTGACCTACTTCCGCGAACTGTTCAAGCTGCAAGGCGAGTTGGTCAAGCTGCAAGACTGGGTGGCCTCCACCCGGCAAAAGGTCGTGATCCTGTTTGAAGGGCGCGATGCAGCGGGCAAAGGCGGCGTCATCAAACGCATCACCCAGC
>CAZSZN010000114.1:0-9665 GCA_964610405.1 uncultured Macromonas sp.
TGGCCACCGTCTGCGCTTCCACACCCTGGCTGGCGTCCACCACCAGCAAAGCGCCTTCGCAGGCCGACAGGGAACGGCTCACCTCATAGGAAAAGTCCACATGCCCGGGCGTGTCGATCAGGTTCAGGTTGTACACCTGCCCATCGCGCGCCTTGTATTGCAAGGCCGCCGTCTGCGCCTTGATGGTGATGCCCCGCTCTTTCTCCAGGTCCATGGAGTCGAGCACCTGCTCGCTCATCTCGCGGTCGCTCAAGCCCCCGCAGCGCGAAATGAGGCGGTCGGCCAGGGTGGATTTGCCATGGTCGATGTGGGCGATGATGGAGAAATTGCGTATGTGGTTCATCACGAGACAGAAGGTGGCTGGCCGGACAGCGGCCCCGATCACCGGGTAACGCCGCAGGGCCACAACAAAAAGGCGCGCCACCGGTGGACGCGCCCGAGCCAGCCTGGACTGGCAGTACAACACCCCAGATTGTAGGCAAAAAGGACTGTCAGCGTCCGCTGGGGCGGATCAGCGCGTACTGCGCCCACTCACCACGCCGCACCAGCACGCTCACCGGCCGGTCTTTGCGCAGCGCAGCCACCAAGGTCTCGAACTCTTTCAAGCCACCCACCTGCTGGTTGCCCAGGCCAACGATCACGTCATCCTCGCGCAAACCGGCGCTGGCGGCCGGCCCTTGGGCCGACACCACCCACACGCCGCCGTTGAGCTTGAGCTCGCGCCGCTCGGCCGCCGTCAGTTCACGCACGGCCAAGCCCAGGGTGTTCACCGCCTGCGGCTCCGGGGTCTGGGGGGCTTGCGCCACCTGCTCGTCCTCGAAGGTGCCCACGGTCAGGCTCAGCTCCTTCTGTCCGCCTCGGCGCCAGACCACTACCGGCGCCCGGGTCCCCGGTGCGGTGTTGCCCACGATGCGTGGCAGATCAGCGGATTTCTCCACCGCCTTGCCCGCAAAGCGCAGGATGATGTCGCCGGGCTCGACACCGGCCTTGGCGGCGGGCGAATCGGCCTCGACCCCGCGCACCAAAGCGCCTTCGGCCTTGGCCAATCCCAGCGAATCGGCCAACTCCTTGGTCACGTTGTCGATGGCCACGCCGATGCGCCCACGCGTCACCTTGCCGGAGGTGCGCAGTTGGTCGGATACCCGCACCGCTTCGTCGATCGGGATGGCGAATGAAATGCCCTGGAAGCCGCCGGAGCGGGAATAAATCTGGCTGTTGATGCCCACCACCTCGCCCCGAAGGTTGATGAGGGGGCCGCCCGAGTTGCCCGGGTTGATCGCCACGTCGGTCTGGATGAAAGGCAGGTAGTCACCGGTGTCGCGCTGTTTGGCGCTGACGATGCCGGCGGTCACCGTGTTTTCCAGGCCGAACGGCGAACCGATGGCCATCACCCATTCACCCACTTTCAGGCGACCGACATCACCAATGCGCACCGCGCGCAGGCCGGTGACTTCGATCTTGACCACCGCCACATCGGTGCGACGGTCCGAACCCACCACCTTGGCCTTGAATTCGCGTTTGTCCGGCAACGTCACCACCACTTCGTCCGCGCCGTCCACCACATGCGCGTTGGTCATGATGAAACCATCGCCGCTGAGCACAAACCCGGACCCCACACCCCGCGGGCGCTCCACGTCGGGGCCACGCTGCTGGGGACCACGCGGGGTGGCCCCGGGCGGCACCGGAATGCCGAAGCGCCGGAAGAATTCCAGCATCTGCTCATCGGCGCCGCCAGAGGATGCACCCTGGCGCACCCGCTCAACGGTACGGATGTTGACGACCGAAGGCCCGACTTGTTCGACCAAGGCACTGAAATCGGGCAACCCTGTCACCAACGGTGCGCTCGGAACAGGGGCCGGCGCAGTTTGCGCCTCCACCACACCGTGGTTGGCCGACCACAACACGGCCACCAACACACCGGCCGCGGCCGTGGCCAGCAGGTAACGCTTCAGACTCGAATTCACAGACATCCGTTTTCCCCACATCAAGTTCAAACCGCTGGAACGAGAAGCGGCCGATCAGGGCAGACCGGTCAGCGCGTTCTTTCCAGCGCCTGCACAAACAGATTGAGCGTCTCGGACGGGACTTCGCCCATCGCAGTGACCCAGTGATCGCCGACCCGGCGCGACACCGAATGGGTCGCGCCCGCCGAGACGTGCTTTTCCTTGGTGTGCCGGCGCGGGTCAAAGTTCTCCAGGAACAGCGACACAGAAGCCAAGCCGTCGGAAAACACCCATTGCACCGCAGGAGCGGCTTTGGCTTGTGGCTCGGTGCGGGCGTGACAGCTCATGGATTGAAAGCCGGACACCTCTTGCCGCAGGCGCCAACCCTCGGCCTCCGGGGTGGTCTTGCGCAACTCGGGCCGCACCACCTGGTAGCCAGCGGTGTTGTCCATTTGCTTGATCAAGGCGTCCATGCGCACCGGCGCGTCGAGCTGCAGCTCGGTGAACGCCACCTGCTCCAACACCTGGGCCGAGGCATCGCGGGTCTGAAGTTTGACCACCAGCCCGGTTGCCTTCTCCGACCAGATGCGGTAGCCGTAGCGCAAGGCGTCCTTGGGCAAAAAATCCACCACCCAGGCATCAAAACCCGCCACCCGTTCCTCGCCCACGGGTCGAACGCCATAGAAATTCTCGATTTGCTGGCCAGGCGCTCTCAGCAAGTCCGGGAACAAACGCAAGGCCTCGCGCCGCTCGCGCAGCGCGACCTTGGCATCGGGCGCGAACGTGATCACTTCGTCGTTGCGGCGGATGGTCGTGCGCGGGGCGCCGGTCAAGGTTTCAATGCGCTCCACCTGCTGGCTGCCATCGCACACATGCCAGATTTTGGACGCCGCGATTTCGGGCCCGCTGGACACCACAAACGTGCCAATGTAAGCCCGCCGCCGCGAGGCTTCGTGCAGGCGCTCCAGCCACGCGTGGATGCTTTTTTCCTGCGCGACAGGCAAATTGGTGGCGCTGCGGGCTGCATCCAGCGCCATCGCAGGCACGGCCAGGCAAGCCAGCATCACCACGCCGGTGCCGACCATCCATTGTCCGATGTTCAAACGCATGGCAGATCGCTCAACGCTGCGGGGTGTCGTAAGTGGCGTTGCGCAGGAAGCCGGCAGGCATTTGCAATGCAGACATGCCGCCGTACTGGCGGTGCGCAGCCATCAATTCTTCCAACTGGGGGTCGCGCAGCACCACCCCTTGTTCGGTGACCACGGCTTGCACGGGCACCACGGCGCCCGCCGTGGCCTGCCCCCCAGCGGGCGCTGCGGCCCATTGGGGTTGCGCGCTGGGGGCTGGCGCCACCACCACCTGCCAGGCCACCGCAGCGACCGCCAGCAAACTGGCCACACCAGCGACCATCTTCCAGCGGAACACCGAGTCGTTGGCCGCCTCTACCGGCACCGTTGCGACCACGGCCACAGGCGACGGGGTGATCGCCCCGGGCAGCGGCTCGCTGGCGATGCGGTCCATGACCGAACGGACAAAAGCCGCATCGGCCGCAGGAGCCGACCGGGTCCGCAGCACGTCACCAATGCACTGGTAACTCGCCCACGCGGCACGCACGGGCGCGGATGCGCCATAGGCCGACGCCACCGCCTGCACCTCGTCGGACGGGCACTCGCCATCGGTCAGGGCCGACAAAGCTTCTAGGCTCCGGCTTTCGGTTTGGAATTCGGTCGTGGTCTGCATGATGTGCGGCTTCCAATTTCGGGCGCGGGTCACCAGCGCTTGCCCGTCTGGCGTTCCAGCATGGGCTTGATGCGCGCGGAGATGGCCTCGCGGGCCCGGAAAATGCGCGAACGCACGGTGCCGATCGGGCAATCCAGCGCCTGCGCGATTTCCTCGTAGCTCAACCCTTCAATCTCTCGGAGTGCAATGGCTTGGCCCAGTTCCTTGGGCAAAGCGTCCATCGCCTCGTTCACGGCTTGGGCAATTTCCTTGCTCGCCAACACCGCTTCCGGCGTCTCTGAGTCGGCCACTTGAGCATTTAGTTCGTGTTCGACGCCAGAAGTTTCATCGTCGTCACCAGAACGCAGCGCGCTCATGGGCACCAGCGGGTCGCGCTTGAGCTCCATGAGCTGTTTTTTGGCCGTGTTGACCGCGATGCGGTAGAGCCAGGTGTAGAACTGGGCCTCGCCACGGAACTGCCCCAGGGCGCGGTAGGCCCGGATGAAGGTTTCTTGCGCAATGTCTTGCACCAGATCGCTGTCGCGGACCATGCGCCCGATCAGGCGCTCCACCCTGCGCTGGTACTTGACGACCAGCATTTCGAACGCACGCTGCTCGCCGGCCAGCGTGCGCTGGACCAAGACAAAATCGGCGTCGGTGGGGGGGGGGGGGGGGAAATCGGCCATAGGTGGGTCAGGCGGCAGACTATACCCGATGGTCGTGGCGCAGGGCTTCCCGCAAGCGCCCCCACAGGTCAGGCTCGTGATCGCGCGTCAACCACAGCCACAACCCCAAACCGGCAGCGGTCGAAGCGCGCACCAACACCACCGATTGCAGGTCGAGCACGCAACGCAGCCCGACCAGAGGCACACCCCGGCGGTAAGCGGCACTTTCCCAACGCCAACAGGCTGCCTGGGTGTCCAGGACATCCGTGTGAGCAGCGCGGACGTGCGGCGGCATCCAAGACAGCTGGCCTATCGGCGCATGCCGGGCCTGCCAGAGCATCCAGACCCACAACAAGGCTGCGCCACCCAAAGCGGCCCACCAAGCGCCAGGCAAGGTGCGTTCCCACCAAGCCACCGCCCAAACCGTTTGAGACACGCACCACAAGCCGGCGAAGCACAAGCCTGCAGAGCGTGCCCAAGCAACGCCGTTCACCGGGTAGGTGACCGCCGATGGGGCATGTGCCATGAAAAACCGTGACCCGCGCAGCGCCGACGCGCCGCGTCAGACCCGTTTGAACACCAAGGTGCCGTTGGTGCCACCAAAGCCGAAGTTGTTTTTCACCGCAACGTCGATCTTCATGTCCCGCGCGGTGTTGGCGCAATAGTCCAAGTCACACTCCGGGTCTTGCTCGAAGATGTTGATCGTGGGCGGGCTCTTTTGCTGGTGCACCGCCAACACGGTGAACACGCTCTCGATACCGCCAGCGCCACCCAGCAAGTGACCGGTCATGGACTTGGTGGAGTTCACCACCACGCGCTTGGCATGGTCGCCCAGCGCCGCCTTGATGGCGTTGGTTTCGTTCACATCACCCAGAGGGGTGGACGTGCCATGCGCGTTCAGGTAGTCCACCTGGTCGGCGTTGATACCGGCATTGCGCAGGGCGTTCAGCATGGCGCGGCGCGGGCCGTCCATGTTGGGCGCGGTCATGTGACCAGCGTCGGCGCTCATGCCGTAGCCGCCCACTTCGGCGTAGATCTTGGCGCCGCGCGCCTTGGCGTGTTCGTACTCTTCCAGCACCATCACGCCAGCGCCCTCACCCAGCACGAAGCCGTCGCGGTCCTTGTCCCAGGGGCGGGACGCGGTTTTCGGGTCATCGTTGCGGGTGGACAGCGCACGCATGGCGGCAAAGCCACCAATGCCCAGTGGCGACACGGTGGATTCGGCGCCGCCGGCGACCACCACATCGGCGTCGCCGTATTCGATCTTGCGAGCAGCCTCACCAATGCAGTGCAGGCCGGTCGTGCAGGCCGTGACCACCGCCAAGTTCGGCCCCTTGAAGCCAAACCGCATGGACACGTGCCCGGAAATCATGTTGATGATCGAAGCCGGCACGAAAAACGGCGAAATGCGGCGCGGGCCACGGCTCGTCAGTTCGGCGTGGGTGTCCTCGATCATCGGCAAACCGCCGATGCCCGAGCCGATGATGCAACCGATCCTGCAGGCTTCTTCCTCACCCAGGGCCTCGCCTACGGGCAGGCCAGCATCGGCCACTGCCTGGACGGCAGCGGCAATGCCATAGTGGATGAAGGTGTCCATGGTCCGCGCCTCTTTGGGCGGAATGTAGGCACCCAGGTCAAAGTCCTTGACCTCGCCCGCGATCTTGCAGGCGAAGTTGGTGGCATCGAACTTGGTGATCAGGTCGATGCCGGATTGACCGGCAAGCAGGGTGGCCCAAGCCGCTTCCACCGTGTTGCCCACGGGGGAAATGCAGCCCAGACCGGTCACAACGACACGGCGGCGGCTCATCGGCGATCAGGCCTTCTGGTTGGCGACCGCGTAGTCGATGGCGTTTTGCACCGTGGTGATCTTCTCGGCGTCTTCGTCAGGGATCTCGATACCGAATTCGTCTTCGAGAGCCATCACCAGTTCCACGGTGTCGAGCGAGTCGGCGCCCAGATCGGCCACGAAAGCCTTCTCGTTGGTCACCTGGGACTCTTCCACGCCGAGTTGTTCGGCAATGATTTTCTTCACACGTGCTTCGATATCGCTCATATTTCCCTCTGAGGGTGGTTAAAAACAGTCACGCCATTTTAGCCGGGGCTGGCAAGCCCACCAAAAAATGGCTGGGGGCGAATGTTATCAGGCCATGAACATGCCGCCGTTGACGTGCAGTTCCTGCCCCGTCACGTAAGCAGCCAGTGGGCTGGCCAAGTAGGCCACCGCATGTGCAATGTCGGCCGGTTTGCCCAGGTGGCCCAGCGGAATCTGACCCAGCAAGGCCTGCTGCTGCGCTTCGGGCAAGGCGGCGGTCATGTCGGTTTCGATGAAGCCTGGCGCCACGCAGTTGACGGTGATGTTGCGGCTGCCCAGTTCACGCGCCAGCGCACGGGTCATGCCAGCCACACCGGCCTTCGCAGCGGCGTAGTTGGCCTGGCCCGGGTTGCCGGAGGCACCGACCACGCTGGTGATGCTGATGATGCGGCCGTAGCGCTGCTTCATCATCGGGCGGATGACAGCGCGGCTCATGCGAAACACCGCCTTGAGGTTGGTGTCGAGCACCGCGTCCCAGTCTTCGTCCTTCAGGCGCATGGCGAGCATGTCGCGGGTGATGCCTGCGTTGTTGACCAGCACGTGCAGCGCGCCATGTTCTTTCACGATGGCGTCGATCAGAGCCTCGGCCTCGGTGGCGTTGTTCACGTCCAGCTTGGCGCCTTTGCAGTCGGCGTGGCCGGCCAGGGTCTGGGTGATTTTGGCGGCGCCGTCGTCGCTGGTGGCGGTGCCGATGACCTTGAGGCCTTGCTTGGCCAGTTGCAGCGCAATGGCAGCGCCAATGCCGCGCGAAGCACCGGTGACCAGAGCCACCTGGCCGGCAAATGCGGTTTCAGACATGGGTTTCCCTCCTCGTCTTGGGTGTTGGGGAGCGTCAGGCCAGCAGGGCCTGGACTTCGGCCAGCGTGGCCGGATCGTACAGCGCGGCACTGGCCAGTTCGGCGTCGATGCGCTTGACCATGCCAGCCAGCACCTTGCCGGGGCCGCATTCCACCACGGTGGCGATGTCGCGGGCTTTCAGCGCCTGCACACTCTCCACCCAGCGCACCGGACCAAAGGCCTGGCGGTACAGCGCGTCGCGGATGCGGTCGGCGTCGGTTTCCACCGCCACGTCGATGTTGTTGAGCACCGGGATCTGCGGGGCAGCAAAAGCGGTGACGGCCAGCTTCTCCTTCAAGCGTTCGGCGGCGGGCTTCATCAGGCTGGAATGGAACGGGGCCGACACCGGCAACAGCAAGGCGCGCTTGGCGCCGTTGGTCTTCAGCACTTCACAGGCTTTGTCCACGGCGGCCTTGCTGCCGGCGATCACGGTCTGGGCCGCATCGTTGAAGTTCACCGCCTCCACCACCTCGCCACTGCCGGCGGGGAAAGTGGCTTGCGCTTCGGCACAGCCTGCACGCACCTTGTCCGCAGCCATGCCCAGAATGGCGGCCATGGCGCCGGTGCCCACGGGCACTGCATCCTGCATGGCCTGGGCGCGGAAGCGCACCAGCGGTGCGGCCTGGGCCAGCGTCAGCACGCCAGAGGCCACCAGGGCAGAGTATTCGCCCAGGGAATGACCAGCCACGGCGGCGGGCAGCGCGCCGCCTTCCACACGCCAAACGCGCCACGCGGCCACACCGGCCACCAGCATCACCGGCTGGGTGTTGGTGGTCAGGGCCAGGGCCTCTTTCGGGCCTTCGTGGATCAGTTTCGCCACGTCCTCGCCCAGGGCGTCGGAGGCTTCTTTCAAGGTCTCGGCCACCACCGGGTGGTCACCCCAGGCATCGAGCATGCCAACGGCTTGAGAGCCTTGACCAGGGAAAACGAATGCAAATGCGCTCATCGTACTTACTCCGTTGTTCTTGTGAGGCAAAAGTGAGGGGTCACAGGCGCACCAGCACCGCACCCCAGGTGAAGCCACCGCCCACGCCTTCGAGCATCAGCGTCTGGCCCGGCTGGATCTGGCCGGTGCGCACGCCATGATCCAGCGCCAGCGGGATGGATGCGGCCGACGTGTTGCCGTGGTCCTGCACGGTGACGATCACCTTCTCCATCGGCAACTTGAGCTTGCGAGCGGTGCTCTGCATGATGCGGATGTTGGCCTGATGCGGCACCAGCCAGTCGATGTCGGCCTCGACCTTGCCGGCCTTGGCCAGCGCCGCCTTGGCCGCGCTTTCCAGCAGACCCACAGCCAGCTTGAACACCGCCTGACCGTCCATTTTCAGCAATGGGTCGCCCAGAATCTGCCCTCCGCTGACGGTACCCGGCACACACAGAATGCCGGTGTGGCGGCCGTCGGCATGGATGTCGCTGGCCAACACGGCCGGACCGCTGCCGTCGTGTTCGGTCGCTTCCAACACCACAGCGCCCGCACCGTCACCAAACAGCACACAGGTGGTGCGGTCGTTGAAATCCAGAATCCGCGAGAACACCTCCGCCCCCACCACCAGCGCGCGCTGGGCTGCGCCGGTCTGGATCATGGCGTCGGCCACGGTGAGCGCATAGATGAAACCGCTGCACACCGCCTGCACGTCGAACGCCGCGCCACCCGCCGCACCGGGCTGGCCCTGTGCCGCAGCGGCCTCGCTCAACTTGCGCTGCAGGATGGACGCGGTGGAGGGAAACACCATGTCTGGCGTGGAGGTGGCGACGATGATGAGATCGATGTCGGCCACTTGGCGGCCCGCCGCTTCCAGCGCCCGGAGGCAGGCCTGCAATGCCAGATCGCTCGCATTCACCCCATCGGCCACGTAATGGCGCGCGCGGATGCCGGTGCGCTCGACGATCCAGTCGTCGCTGGTCTCGACACCACGGGCGGCCAGCATGGTCACCATGTCGTCGTTGGTCAAACGCTGGGGCGGCAGATAGCTGCCAGTACCTGTGATGCGGGCGTATCGTTTCATGGACGGATGTGCAAGGCGTCGGCTCGCGCCGCGCGTTCATTCGGCAGCGACGGGCGCTGCGGGAGTCGCTGAAGCCTGCATCAGGGGCGCGGCCTGCGCAATGCGCGCCTTGACCCCATCGAGCAAGCGGTTGTGGGCTGCATCATACGCGCGCACCAAGGCCTGCTCGAAGGCAAAGGCATCGGCCGAGCCATGGCTTTTGAACACCAGGCCGCGCAAGCCCAGCAAGGCCGCGCCGTTGTAGCGGCGGTGGTCCACCCGGTGTTTGAACGCCTTGAGCACCGGGTAAGCGGCCAGGGCCGCGAGCCGCGTCAGGGCGTTGCGCGAGAACTCTTCGCGGATGATTCCGCCGATCATGCTGGCCAGGCCTTCGCTGGCCTTCAGGGCCACGTTGCCCACGAAG
>CAZSZN010000115.1:0-9609 GCA_964610405.1 uncultured Macromonas sp.
ACCATGCGCCAGTTCTTCAGGATGTATTCGTGGATCTCGGCCTTGATCCAGTGCATGGCGTAGCTGACCAGCCGCACGCCCTGGCCGGGGTCGAAGCGCTTGACGGCTTTCATCAGGCCCACGTTGCCTTCCTGGATCAGGTCGGCATGAGGCAAACCGTAGCCCAGGTACTGGCGCGACACCGACACCACCACGCGCAGGTGTGACATGACCAGCTTGCCGGCTGCGTCGAGGTCGTTGTGCTGTTGCAGGCGCTGGGCGAAATCGCGTTCTTCGTCGGCCGTCAGCATGGGCATGCGGTTGACGGCGGAGATGTAGGCGTCCAGATGGCCGAGCGGGGGCAAGGCCACGGCCGTGCTGCCCCAACCCTGGGCGGCGGGGGCCAGCGAATAGGTGTGCGTGATGGCGGTCATGGTCGGTCCTCTCTCCTGCAAGTGCCTTGTGGGCATTCGTATATTAGCACTCATGAGAGGGGAGTGCTAACGGAAAGTTCCTGTCATGAGGCGCTGCTTGTGCCAAAACTTGATCTGGATCAGAATGGGTGAACGGTACGGGGTTGGGTAGTAAAAAAAGACCCTCAAATTTGAAATTGTGCGATATATTTCAAATAAATCAATTTAAATCTCATATTTGTTGATTGAGGGCTGTTTGTCATGCGTCAAAACCTTCCCGTCACCGCTACTGAGTACCCCTTTCCCAAGGGCAAAACCCTGGTGTCCACCACCGACACCAAGGGGCGCATCCTCTACTGCAACGAAGCGTTTGTGGAAGTCAGTGGCTACGTCAAAGACGAGTTGCTGGGCCAGCCTCACAACATGATTCGTCACCCCGACATGCCGGAAGAGGCGTTCCGGGACATGTGGGCCACGATCGAGGCCGGTTTGCCCTGGTCGGCTCCGGTGAAGAACCGGCGCAAGAACGGTGACTATTACTGGGTCATGGCCAATGCCACGCCTTTGGTGCAGAACGGGCAGCCGGTGGGCTACATGTCGGTGCGCACAGAGGCTACGCCGGACCAGATTCGGGCGGCCGAAGGGTTGTACGCCTCCATGCGGGAGGAGAAGGCAGCCGGGCGGCTGGTGCATGTGTTGCGCAACGGGCGGTTGTTGAAGCAGACCCTGGCGGGGCGGATGGCTGAATGGTTGCGACTGGGAATGCCGACGAAGTTCTTGCTGGCGCTGGTGGGGGTGTTGGTCATCAGCCAATTGGTGGGCATGTCGCTGCCGGATTCCTTGCCAGGACGCCGTTGGGCCGTGTTGGCGGTGGATGCGCTGATGATTGTGGGGGTATGGCGTTATCTGGTGGCCTCGGCGGTGAGGCCGTTGGCTGGGCTGGTGGGGGCGGCGAACCGCATGGCGGCGGGAGACTTGACCGAAACGGTGGCGGTCACGCGCAATGACGAGTTTGGTGCTTTGCAAAAAGCGTTGAGCCAGTTGACGGTGAACCTGCAATCGATCGTCCGGGATGCGCGGGACCAGAGCATGGAAATGCGGCACGCCACCCGCGAGATTGTGGGGGGCAATATGGATTTGTCGCAACGGACCGAGGCCCAGGCCAGCAACTTGGAGCAAACCGCCGCTTCGATGGAGGAAATCACCGGGACGGTGCGCAACAGTGCGGAAGCCGCTCGCCAAGCCAGTGAGTTGGCGCAGGACGTCAGTGGGGTGGCCGGGCGCAGTCGGGCTGCGGTGGAGGAGTTGGGGCAGACGATGCGCGATATCCAGCAGGCGTCTGGGCGCATCAGCGAGATCACCCAGGTCATCGATAGCATCGCTTTCCAGACCAACATCCTGGCCCTGAACGCGGCCGTGGAGGCGGCGCGCGCTGGGGAACAAGGCCGGGGTTTTGCGGTGGTGGCGGCCGAGGTGCGTGCGCTGTCGCAACGGACTTCCACGGCTGCCAAGGAAATCAAGCAGTTGATCGAAGACTCGGCGGCCAAGGTTGCTTTGGGGCACCAGCGCACTGAAGTGGCGCAATCGACCATGGCCCAAGCGGTGGAGGGCGTGGACCAGATGAGCACCATTGTGAGTGAAGTCAGCCATGCGTCCAACGAGCAGTTGACCGGGATTTCCCAGATCAACGCGGCGGTGGCGCAATTGGACACGATCACCCAGCAGAACGCGGCGCTGGTGGAGCAGGTGGCGGCGTCGGCCCAGGCGCTGGATGGGTTGGCGCAAGGGACCACCGAAACGGTGCAGGTGTTCCGCATCGACCATGGCAGCACCACGGCCATGCCGGACGCGGTGGCTTTGCGCCGCAGCCACAAGCCGCTGGTGTTGGCCGCTACGTGAGCACCACCCGATTGCGCCCCTCGCGCTTGGCTTGGTAGAGGGCTTGGTCGGCTCGCTCAATGCAGGTGTGGGCATGACCGTCGTGGGCTTGGCACAGGCTCAAGCCAATGCTGACGGTGAGGTGTTGAACCACAGGGAAAGCGGCCTGATCCACCGCAAGGCGGATTTTTTCGGCCACGCGCAGGGCGGTTTCGGCGTCGGGCGTGTCGGGCAGCAGCACCACGAATTCTTCGCCGCCGTAGCGGGCCACGAAATCGGTGGCGCGCACGCCGTTTTGCAGCAGCGCGGCAAAGTGTTGCAGCACCGCGTCACCGCCCTGGTGGCCGTGGGTGTCGTTCACCGCTTTGAAGTGATCGACGTCCAGCAGCATCAGCGCGTAAGTGCGCTTGGACCGTTGGTAGAGCAGCCAGGCCTCGTGCAGGCGTTCCTCGAACCGACGGCGGTTGGCCACGGCCGTGAGCGCGTCGATGGAGGCGTGGCGGGCCAGTTCTTCGTTGGCGGCGCGCAGCGCTTCGGTGCGTTCGGCCACCCGTTGTTCCAGCTCGACGTTCTGTCGTTCCAGCTCGCTTTCGTGGCGCAGCAGGTTTTGGGTCATGGCGTTGAGCGACTGGCTCAGGTGAGCGATTTCGAGGATGTCGGCGTTCTGTGGGAACACGGGCGCACGTTCTCCCGCTTCGACGCTTTGCACGGTTCGGGTCAGTTGCTCCAGCGGGCGGCTGATGCGCCGCGCAATGCGGTAGGCGAGCCACGCGAACAAGGCAGAGGCGCCCGCGCCCAGCACAACCAACTGGTTGCGCAGTTCGTTGGCCGGGCCAGCCGCAATCGCCGCCGGCTGGCGCAGCACGATCTGCCAGCCCAACTGGGTGCTGGCGGTGGGTGGCACAGGCACCACGCTGGTGAGGTAGCGTTGCCCGTCCGGCCAGTCCACCATGGCCGGCCGATCCATGGTTTGCCACGAAGGGTCGGCTTGCAGCGCTGACAGGGTTTGAGGGTGGATCACGCGCGAGTCGCGGTCGAGGATCAGCATTTCCACCCCCGCCCCCAGTGCGTGGCCTTGGAGTGGGCGCTGGGCGACCTGAGTGACCCAGTCCCAGTGAACGTGCAAACCGAGCACGCCCAGCAACTCGCCTTGGGGGTTGCGCACGGGAGCGGCGAAGTCGATGAAGCGCAAACTCTCGCCCGCAGGGAGCGCGCGCGGGATGAGCTGCGCCAGCAAGACGGCTTCGTGCACATCGCCCACGAACAGCCCGTGGCGCCCGGCGAGGTGCCAGGTGCGCCCGAACACGTCGGCGCCTTCCAGCAGGCCACCGGTGGCCCGCAAGACGGTGCCTTGCGGATCGGCCACGCCCAGCCATGCGTACTCCGCGCGCGCTTGCAGGCGTCGTTGCAGCGATTGGTAGACGTCGGGGTGGCTGAAGTCGCCCCGGGTGAAGTGCGGCGCCTGGCTGAGTTGCCAGATTTCCTGTTCCCGCTCTTGCAGGCTGTTGCCCAGCTGGTTGGCCGTGGCCCGCGACAGACCGTACAGCTTTTCGCCCTGCAACTGCACCAGGTCGTGGGTGGCCAGTCGGCCCAGGTAATAGCCGGCGCAGAGCAACACGAACAGCGCCAAGCCGCCGAACCACACGGTCAGTTCGGTGCGAAAACCCCTAGGCTGGCGGTTCGTGTGTGCTGGCATGGTGGTGATTTCAACGACGCCCAGTCTGCTACAACTGAACTTTAAAGCACATCTGTCCTCCATGGGGTAACAAACTGCAGGAGTTGCGATGCCGACGTTGAATGAACAGGCACCCTGGCGCCCGTGGGGGCGGTGGTCGGGTGGGGCGCTGGTGCTGGGGGCTGCGTTGTGGGCTGCGTTGTGGGCCGGCCACGCAGGGGCACAGCCTGCAGCGGTGCCCACCTCACCCCGGGTGGAGGTGGTGGCGAAGGGCCTGGAGCACCCGTGGGCGGTGGCCTTTGCCGATGCCGGCCGCTTGCTGGTGACCGAGCGCCCGGGGCGCCTGCGGGTGGTGGAGCGCGATGGGCGTTTGAGCCCGCCAGTGGCGGGTGTGCCTGCCGTGGCCGCTGCCGGCCAAGGGGGCCTGCTGGATGTGGTGACCGACAGCGACTTTGCCCGCAACCGCAAGGTGTACCTCTGTTATGCGGAACCGGCGGCCGACGGCAACGGCAATTCCACCGCGCTCGCAGTGGGGCAGTTGTCGGCCGACGCGCGCCGGTTGGAGCAGGTGCAGGTGCTGTTCCGGCAGGTGCCCAAGGTGTCGAGCCGGCAGCACTTTGGTTGCCGCATTGTGGAGTCGCCCGACGGGCACTTGTTCCTGACCTTGGGCGACCGGGGGCACCGCATGGCCGATGCGCAAACGCTGGACAACCACCACGGCAAGGTGGTGCGCCTGCGCAAGGACGGGACGGTGCCGTCGGACAACCCCCTGGTGGGCCGCGCGGGCGCCTTGCCCGAAATCTGGAGCTGGGGCCACCGCAACCCGCAAGGTGCCACCTGGGGCCCCGATGGCCGCTTGTGGACGCACGAGCACGGCCCGCAAGGGGGCGACGAGATCAACCTGCCGCAAGCGGGACGCAACCACGGCTGGCCCGTCATCACCTATGGTGAGCAGTACGGCGGCGGGCGCATCGGCGCTGGCTTGACGGCCCAGGCCGGCATGGAGCAGCCCCTGCACCAATGGACGCCATCGATCGCGCCGTCGGGCATGGTGTTCTTGCGCAGTGACCGCTATGGCCCGGCGTGGCAAGGCAGCCTGTTCGTGGGCTCGCTGAAGTTCCGCTACCTGGCGCGGCTGGAATTGCGCGATGGGAAGGTGGTGCGCGAGGAGCGGTTGCTGACCGAGGTGGGCGAGCGCATCCGCGATGTGCGCGAAGGCCCGGACGGTTTGTTGTATGTGCTGACCGACGATGACGACGGGCGCGTGTTGCGCCTGCAACCCCGGTAGTGCAAGGCGCCGGCTGGCGTGTGACAATGTCTGGTTAAGGCCCCGGTGGGGTCTGTGCAACAACGAGGACGGATCATGGAGTTGTCCACCTGGCTGGCGTTTTTCGCGGCATCTTGGGCCATCAGCATTTCACCTGGCGCGGGCGCGGTGGCGGCCATGAGCGCGGGCCTGAACCACGGTTTCAAGCGCGGCTACATCACCACCCTGGGGCTGGTGCTGGGCATCTGGTTGCAACTGGTGGTGGTGGGCGTGGGCCTGGGCGCGCTGGTGGCCACCTCGGCCACCGCGTTTCAGGTGGTGAAGTGGCTGGGTGTGGCCTACCTGGTGTGGCTGGGCATTCAACAATGGCGGGCGCCGGCGCGGCCGGTGGCTGCGGTGGGTGAAGGTGCGGCGCTGGTGCCGGTCCACACCATGCTGCTCAAGGGGGTGATGGTCAACGCCGTCAACCCCAAAGGCACGGTGTTTTTGCTGGCCGTGGTGCCCCAGTTTCTGGACCTGGCGCAACCGCTGGCGCTGCAATACCTGGTGATCGGCCTGACGCTGGGTTTCACCGACCTGGTGGTGATGGCGGGCTACACCGCGCTGGCGGCGCGGGTGTTGTCGGCCTTGAAATCGCCCGCCCACATGCGGATGATGAACCGGGTGTTCGGCAGTTTGTTCGTGGTGGCGGGGGCGTTCCTGTCGGTGTTCAAGCGGGCGGCGTGACCGGATATGAAAACCCTGTACCGGCAATTCACCCAGCAAACCGAGATTGACGCGCAGTACAACGCGGGCGCGTCCATCCCCGATTTCGGCGCCTTGATGGCGCACTGCCAGGTGGCGTCGGCCCGCACCCGCGAGACCTTGCCCTGTCACTTGAAAGTGCCGTATGGCCCGACGCTGGCCGAGACGTTGGACATTTTCCCGGCCGAGCAGCCGGGGGCACCGGTGGTGGTGTTTTTGCACGGTGGCTACTGGCGCCGGGGCGCGGCGGCCGATTACAGCTTCGTCGCTGAAGGCCCGCGCGCCCGGGGCCTGACCACCGTGGTGGTGGATTACGCCTTGTGCCCCTGGGTGCCGCTGGGCGAAATCGTGCGGCAGGCGCGCGCCAGCGTGGCCTGGGTGTACCGGCACATTGCCGAATACGGTGGCGATCCCCAGCGCATCCTGGTGGCCGGGCATTCGGCCGGCGGTCACCTGACGGCGATGTCGCTGTTGACGCCCTGGATGGCCGATTACGGTTTGCCCGACGACCTGGTCAAAGCGGCGGTGCCCATCAGCGGGTTGTTCGAC
Source organism: uncultured Macromonas sp. (assembly GCA_964610405.1). Classification (GTDB taxonomy): domain Bacteria; phylum Pseudomonadota; class Gammaproteobacteria; order Burkholderiales; family Burkholderiaceae_C; genus CAZGDZ01. Next base: position 6,506 of record CAZSZN010000115.1, read on the forward strand.
CTGGAGCCCTTGCGCTGGAGCTACCTGCAACCCGAATTGCAACTGACCGAGGCCACGGTTCGGCACCAGTCGCCGGTGCACCAGTTGCGCCCGGTGGCGGCCGAGGTGCTGGTCGCCTGGGGTGGGCTGGAGTCGGCCGAGTTTGAGCGGCAGTCCTGCACCTTTGCCGATTTGCTGCAGACGCAGGGCGCACGGGTGCAGCGCCAGGCCCTTCCGGGCGCGCACCACATGTCGGTGCTGGACGGTTGGCGCGACCCCAATTCGGTGCTGTGCCATTGGATGGCACAGGCCCTGGCCTGACGCCACCACCGGTTTGCATGTGCGGTTTTGGCTGCACAAACCGGTCTAAGTGCTTGAGCCATCAAGGCTTTTTGCACCTGTCCAGAGGTTCTGTGGATAACTTTGTTGAAAACCCCTGGAGACCGGCGCCAAAGGCTTGTTTTTCAAGGCTTCGACTGGGTTGCTCAAGAATTGCGCACAGGATGGTGCGCCTTGTAAATCAATGACTTGCGCTCGTTGGGTGGCCAGGATGGAGCGGTTGACGCGGTGGGCATGAAGTCCGCGCCGTTGCCCCGATTTTGTGCATAAGCCCGCCAACAGGGCGCTTCAGGCGTAGCGTTTGTTCTGCAGGTTGGACTTCATTTCCTTGAGCAGGGGCTGCAAGGTCGAGGTGCCAATGCGCAGCGCCAGGCAGGTAGCCAGGATGTCGATCATCAGCAGGTGCACCAGCCGTGAAGTCATGGGGATGTCCTGGTCGTAGCGTTCGGTGTGGTCGGCCGCCAGGTGGATGTCGGAGGTGAGCGCCAGCGGGCTGCGGGTGGCGGTGATGGCGATGGTGGTGGCGCCGTGCTTGCGCGCGATGTCGGTGGCGTCGATCAGGTCGCGGGTGCGCCCGGAGTTGGAAATGATGAGCGCCACATCGCCCGGTTTCAGCAGCGCCGCGCTCATGACCTGCATGTGCCCGTCGCTGTAAGCCAGGGTGTTGACGCCGAGGCGGAAGAACTTGTGCTGCGCGTCCATGGCCACCACGCCCGAGTTGCCGACGCCGTAAATTTCGATGCGGCCCTGGTTCTCGTAAGCGTGCTGCAGCGCGTCCACCGCTTTGCCGATGGACAGGCTGGACAGCTCGTTGCGGTACTTCAAAAAAGCGGCCACCGCGTTGTCGATCACCTTCACCGCCACGTCGGGCACCTTGTCGGCGGCGTCCACGCTGCGGTGGATGTAGGGCACCCCTTCGCTGATGGTTCCTGCCAGCTTGAGCTTGAAGTCGGTCAGGCCGTCGTAGCCCATGCTGCGGCAAAAGCGCAGCACGGTCGGTTTGCTGACGTGCGACAACTGCGCCAGGTCACCCACGGGCAACGAGGCGAAGCGCCGCGGGTCTTTCAGCACCAGTTTGGCGACCCGCTGCTCGGCGGTGGGCAGCGTGGACAGTGAGGCTTGAATCCGGTCGAGCATGGGCCACTCCTGGCAGGGGACAGAACGGTCAACCGGTATTGCGCAGCCCCGCCGCGATGCCGTTGATGGAGATGTGGATGCCGCGCTTGACCTTCTCGGCGTCGCTGCCGGCGCGGTAGCGCCCGATCAGCTCCACCTGCAGGTGGTGCAGCGGGTCGATGTAGGGGAAGCGGTGCGCGATGGAGCGCGCCAGGGCCCGGTTGTTGGCCAGCCGTTCCTCGGCGCCGGTGATCAGCGTCAGGGCGTCCTGCGTGCGTTGCCACTCGGCCTCGATGGCGGCAAACACCTTCTTGCGCAGCTTGGCGTCGGGCACCAGGTCGGCGTAGCGCCGGCCCAGCGACAGGTCGCTCTTGGCCAGCACCATGTCCAGGTTGGACAGCAGGGTGCTGAAGAAAGGCCACTTCTTGTGCATCTGCTGCAGCAGCTTGAGCACTTCGGCCTCGCCCAGGCGGGCCTGCATCTGCGCCACCGCGCTGCCCAAACCGTACCAGCCGGGCAGCGTGAGGCGGCACTGGCCCCAGCTGAAGCCCCAGGGGATGGCGCGCAGGTCTTCGATGCGTTGCGTGGCCTTGCGCGACGCCGGGCGCGAGCCGATGTTGAGTTCGGCGATTTCGCGGATCGGCGTGGCGCTGAAGAAGTAGTCGGTGAAGCCCGGGGTTTCATAAACCAGGGCGCGGTAGGCGTCCATGCTGGCCTGCGACAGTTCGGCCGCTGCCTCCAGGTACTTGGCCGGAATCGGCTTGGCCGGCGGCAGCAGCGTGGCTTCCAGCGTGGCGGCCACCAGGGTTTCCAGGTTGCGCCGGCCAATGTCGGGGTTGGCGTACTTGGAACCGATGACCTCGCCCTGTTCGGTCAGGCGGATCTGGCCGCGAACGGTGCCGGCCGGCTGCGCCAGGATGGCCTGGTAGCTGGGGCCGCCGCCCCGGCCCACCGTGCCGCCGCGGCCGTGGAACATGCGCAGCTGCACCGGCTGGCCCAGCTCGCGCGAGAGTTCGTCAAACAGCGCCACCAGCGCGGTTTCGGCGCGGTACAGCTCCCAGTTGCTGGTGAAGATGCCACCGTCCTTGTTGCTGTCCGAATAGCCCAGCATCACGTCTTGTTCGTGGTACTGGTTCGCGCCGCCGCGCAGCACCAGGCCTGCGATGCCGGGCAGGCGGTAGAACGCGTCCATGATGCCTGCCGCATTGCGCAAGTCTTCGATGGTCTCGAACAGCGGCACCACGATCAGGTCGGCCACCGCGTCGTGGTCCAGGGTGCCACGCACCAGGCCCACTTCCTTTTGCAGCAGCAGCACTTCCAGCAGGTCGCTCACCGTTTCGGTGTGGCTGATGATGGCGTGGCGGATGCAGGTGGCACCGAATCGCTCGCGCAGCTCGCGCGCGGTCTCGAAGATGGCCAGCTCGCTCAGGGTGTGGGCGGTGTAGCTGGCGCCGGGCACGCGCAGCGGGCGCGCGTCGTTGAGCAGGCGCAGCAGCAGTTGCTGCTTGGCGTCTTCGCCCAGAGCGCTGTAGTCGGGCTCGATGCGGGCGTGGGCCAGCAGGTCGGCCACGGCCAGTTCGTGCTGGTCGGAGCTCTGGCGCAGGTCGACGGTGGCCAGGTGGAAGCCGAACACCTCCACCGTGCGGATGAGCGGTTTGAGCCGGTGCTGG
>CAZSZN010000116.1:0-9591 GCA_964610405.1 uncultured Macromonas sp.
GGTCAGCGGAATCGGTGGCGGGTTGATCCACACGTCGCGCGCGGACGAACCGCTGCCGTGCGCCTGCACCAGTGCCCGGGCGTTGCCGGGGTTGGTCTCCAGGTGCAGCACCCGGTTGGCGTGGGCGTACAGCACCGGGTCGGCCTTGACCTGTTCAAAACTGGGCAAGCGCACCACGGTGCGGTCGCGCGGCGGCTTGCCTTTGGAGGGCAACGCGGGGTTGGACACGAAGCGCAGCGGCTGCACAGCGGCCGCCTGCGCCTTTTGACCCACGGCATGGCCGCCCGCAGCCTCCAGGGTGTCCAGCACAGTGGCTTCAGCAGCAGGCTGATAGGCTGCCTTGGCCACCGCCACCCGTGCGGCGTTCGCCGCATCCGCCTCGGCTTGCGCTTCGTCTTCCCGGGCACAGCTCTGCCCCTGGGCCTTGGCCTGCTCCGACACCATCAGGTAGGGGTTGAGGTGCGCGTCCACCCGGCCCGGCTGGTCCACCTCGGTGGAATCGATCTCGAACCAGCCTTCGGGCGTGCTGCGGCGCACAAAGGCGGTGCCGCGCACGTCGGTGATCTGGTCGATGGGCTCGCGCTTGGCCAGCCGATGCGCCACCTCCACCAACGCGCGTTCGGCGTTGCCGTAAAGCAGGATGTCGCACTTGCTGTCGAGGACCACCGAGCGGCGCACGGTTTCGGTCCAGTAGTCGTAGTGGGCGATGCGGCGCAGGCTGCCTTCAATGCCACCCAACACGATGGGCACGTCTTTGTAGGCCTCGCGGCAGCGCTGGCTGTACACCGTGGCGGCCCGGTCCGGACGCTTGCCGCCCACGTCGCCCGGGGTGTAGGCATCGTCGGACCGGATTTTGCGGTCTGCCGTGTAGCGGTTGATCATGGAATCCATGTTGCCCGCCGTGACGCCCCAGAACAGGTTGGGCTTGCCCAGCGCCTTGAACGGTTCGGCACTGTGCCAATCGGGCTGGGCGATGATGCCCACGCGGAAGCCCTGTACCTCCAGCACGCGGCCGATCACGGCCATCCCGAAGCTGGGGTGGTCCACGTAGGCGTCGCCGGTGACCAGAATCACGTCGCAACTGTCCCAGCCAAGCTGATCCATTTCGGCCCGGCTCATCGGCAGGAACGGCGAGTTGCCGAACCGCTTGGCCCAATAGGGCTTGTAGCTGGTCAGCGGTTTGGCGGCGCGCGGAAAAAAGGAGACGTCGATGGGGGCGTTCATGGGGCGGGGTGGACCAGGCACCCCCGAAGCATGGGCGTGCAACCCCCGATTTTAGGTTTTCGGGGGCTTTTGCGCACGCTCACGCGGCAAGGCCCTAAGAAAACAAGCCTGCGGTGGCATGAATCATGTTGAACTTGGCTCAAAGGTCCAGCAAAGCGGCCTCCACCTGCTGGCGAAACAGGCCTGCATCACCCAGCGCCTGGGCGTTCAGCAAGGCCAGCTTCACCAGAAACAACTCGGCCTTCTCGGGCCCTGCGCGGTCGATGGCGGTGGCCAGGGCGTCGTAGACGGTTTCCAGGCCGGCGATGTCCAACACAGGCGTGGACGGTGCGGTGGATGTTGAAACGGCAGTCATCAGAATCTCCTGGTGGTCGATGTCAGCCCTGGACCTGGGCTGGCTGCAGGGCTTGTTGCAGCGCGGCTTGCAGGCGGGTCGCGTCCAGCGTGAGCCAGCGGGCACACACGTGCTGGTCGGGCCGCAGCAGGTAAGCCGCGCCGCTGGCGGGCACGCCGTAGCGTTGACGCACCCGGCCGTCGGCGTCCGACAGCGTGTGATCGGCGCCCTGAACCGGCGCCAAAGCGCCGATGGCGGTGATGCGCAACGCCACCCCTCTCGCCCGCCAAGCCTCGGCCACGTCCAGCAGCGGCTGGGGTACCGCCGCGCCTTCGGTGAAGTACAGCAAGTCGAAGCCGCCGCCCAGGTGGTCAAGCAGGTAATCGTTGGGGGCCAGGCGCACGTTGCGGGGTGGTGCGCCGTGCGCTGGGCCGGCGGTGAACAGCGCGTTGTCGTCGCCCCGGCTGTTCAGGGCCGAATGGGTGTACTCGTGCGGCCGCGACGTGCGCCAGTGGTAGAGCGGGCGCACAAAGTCCTGCGTGAGCGAAAGCGACAGCACCGCATCGCGCAGCAGCCGGAAACCGCGCGTGGGCGGCGTCATGAAGCGGGTGCTCTTGCCCGCTTCGTCGATGATCTCGCGCGCAGCTCCCACGCGCTCGGCACTGTGGTTGGCCATCAGGCCCGGGCCGGCCAACCCCTTGACGGTGTACGCCAAGTGCCAGCCCAGCGACTGCGCGTCCTGAAACGCGGTGTTGGCCCCGCGCACGCCGAAGATGGGCAACAGGTGCGCGGCGTCGCCGGTGAACACCACGCGGCCGTGCACGTAGTCGGGCAGCGTCAGCGTGCGGGCCGAATAGACCGAGTTCCAGTCCATCTCCCACGGGGTGCCGCCAAAACCGATCATCTCCAGTTGCGCGTTGATGCGGGCTTTCAGCGATTCGGGGCGCAGTGCTTCCTCGGGCGTTTCGCCCTCGGGCAACTGGTAGTCCACCCGCCAGATGCCGTGCGGCTCGCGGTGCATGAGGATGGTGTTGCCCGGGTTCCAGGGCGGGTCGAAGTAGGCCAGGCGCTCGGTGGGCAGCGGCAGGTCGATCCGGATGTCCGCGATCACGAAGAACCCTTCGTAAGAAGCACCCTCCATCTGCAAGCCCAACTGGCTGCGGATGCCGGAGCGCCCACCATCGGCGGCCACCAGCCAATCGGCCTCCAGGGTGTACTCGCCTTCAGGCGTGTCCACCTTAGCAAGCACCCAGCCGTCGTGCTGTTCCACCTGCGTCACCTGGTTGCCCCAGCGCACGTCGATCAAGGGGCTGGCGGCGCAGGCGTCGTGCAGGTATTCCTCCATGTACTGCTGCTGGATGTTGAGCATCGGGAAGAAGCGGTCGTCCGGGTCGTGCGGCGCCTCCATGCGGAACACGCGCTGGCCCCGGTAAAACGAGTTGCCTAAGCGCCAAGGCAGGCCGTTGGCCGTCATGCGGTCGGCCACGCCCACCTGTTGCAGAATTTCCATGCTGCGGCGGGTGAACACGATGGCCCGGCTGCCCTGCGAGAACTGCAGTTCGGCGGTGCAGACCACGCTGGCCACGCCGTGGCGCGCCAGCTCCAGCGCGGTGACCATGGCCGCCGGGCCGGAGCCGACGATGACCACCGGCTTGCGCCCATCGCGCGGGTGCTGTGACGGCAGCCACGCGTCGTGCACGCGGTAGGGGTAATAGATGGAAGGGCGCGGCGTGGTGCTGGGCTGGTGCATCGGGGGTCTCCTGGGTCTCTGGGGCCAAGTTTAGGTTTGCCCAAAGTCCAACATATCCCTAAATGGGAACATCCATTCGCTCCACCCGGCCGGGCGTGGGCCAGATCAGTCGTCGGCGTCGGGCTGCACCAGCAGCCCCAGCAGTTCGCGCTGGCCGCCGATGCCCAGTTTGCGAAACACCCGCTTCACGTAGGTTTGCACGCTCGACAGTTCCAGCCCCAGGCGCTGCCCCAGTGTGGGGTTGTCCAGCCCATGCAGCAGACCCCGCAGCACGTCGAGGTCGCGCTTGCTCAGGTCGGGATGGCGTCGGTGCAAACGGGCCAGCAGCCACTCGGCCAGGTCGGCGTCGAACAACTGGCCCGCGTAGTGCAGGCGGACGGCGTGGACCACCAGCGGCGCCAGGGCTTCGAGCCGGCGCAGGTCATCCTCCTGCAGCGGCCCATGCTCCCAACCCCGGTAAAAGTTCACCGACAGCCAGCGCCACCCTTCGTACAAGGTGAGGATGGCCAGCCGCTCGGCCACGCGCGGCAGTTCGTAGCAAATGTGGCGGTAGTCCGGGTGGGCAATGTCTTGCGGGCGCTGGCGGTGCAGCACGGTGTGCGGCTGCGCGGCGCTGGCTCGGCGGGCCGTCTCCAGCTCGGCCCGCATGGCCTCGCGGCTGCCGTCCAACAGGTGGTACTTGGTGACGTAATCCTGGGTGATGCGCCGCAGCGAGGCGGTGCGGGAACGGTCTCCCACGGCCACGGTGCGTGGCGGAGAATCGCCCTCGAAGGAAAAAATGGTGCACTGGGCCATTGGCACCTGGGCGTTGACGATGCGCAACAGGTCTTCGGCCACCGCGTGCCGGCCCGACAAACCCAGCTTTTGCAGCAACGCGGTCACCTGAACCAGCGGCACCTCGGCCGTGACGCCGTGCGCCGTGGCCGGAGGCAACACCCACCAACTGCGCGTGTCGGCCACAGCCATCAACCCGGTGGGCCGGACGGCTCGAACGCGTGGCGCAAGGCGCGCGCTGCGTCCTGGTGGGCGCGCAAGGCCTCGGGAATGGCTCTGCCCATCTTGATGAATTCGTGCGTCACGCCGTGGTAGATCTCCAGATCGACAGGCACCCCCGCCATTCGAAAGCGGTCGGCCATCATCACGCCCTCGTCCACCAGGGGGTCGCATTCGGCCAGGCCCATCCACACCGGGGCGGCACCTTCCAGCTCAGGTGCATTCAGGGGCGAAAAGCGCCAGTCATCGCGCTCGGCAGGATTGTTCAGGTACTGGCCGAAAAACCAGGCGATGCTTTCCGCCTCCAACACAAAACCATGGCTGAAGGTTTGGTGCGAAGGCGTGTCCTGGTGCGCCGAACAACCCGGGTAGAACAGCATTTGCAAGCGCAGCGGCAGACCGGCGTCCCGGGCTTGCAGCGCGGTCACGATGCTCAAGGTGCCACCCGCGCTGTCGCCCCCAATGGCCATGCGGTTCGGGTCCAGACCCAGCGAAGGTGCCTGGTCGCGCAGCCATTGCAGGGCATCCCAGGCGTCGTTGGCGGCGGTGGGAAACTTGTGTTCTGGTGCCAGCCGGTAATCCACCGACATCACGGCGCAATGCGCCAGGTGCGCCAGATGGCGGCACAAGCTGGCGTGGGTCGCCACGCTGCCGACGGTGAAGCCCCCGCCGTGCAGGTAGAGCAGGACAGGAAAGGGTGGAGGCGTCTGCTCCGGGGTCAGCGGATGGCTCGGCCCTTTGGGGTGCGGCACCACCAACTGGGCGCGCAACGTTGCGCCATCTCGGGTGGGAATGGCCAATTCATCCACCCGCGCCATTTTGTGGGGGGAAATGTCCAGCACACCCGAACCAACTTCGTAAAACGCGCGGGCCTGCTGGGGCGACATGGCGTGCATGGGGAGCCGCCCGGCCCGGGCCATGCGGTCGATCACGCCCCGCATGGTGGGCGTAAGCAGGGATCGCGGATGGGCGTGTGCGCTCACGGCGCGTCGTCCATGCGGGCGCCCACATGCACCTCACCGCGCGCTTCGGCCAGTTCCACCTGGCGCTGGCGTTCGGCCAGCCGGGCTTTTTCCTCGGGGGTGCGCTGGTCGTGGCAATGGGCGCAGCTCACGCCTTTCACGTAGTGCGGCGAGGCTTTGTCGGCCGCCGACAGCGGCCAGCGGCAGGACCGGCACAGCTCGTGCGGCCCCGGCGCCAGGCCGTGGCCCACGCTGACCCGTTCGTCAAACACAAAGCATTCGCCTTCCCACAGGCTCTGCTCGGGTGGCACTTCCTCCAGGTACTTCAGGATGCCGCCTTCCAGGTGATACACCTCGTCGTATCCCTTCATTTTCATGAGGGCGGTGGACTTTTCGCAGCGGATGCCGCCGGTGCAGAACATGGCCACACGCGGTTTTTTGGCGCTGCCGTCCGGCCCGGGCTGGGCTTGCAAATCGGGCTGGGCGTCCACCCAGGCCGGCAGTTCGGTGAAGGTTTTGATGTTCGGGTTGCGCGCCCCCTGGAAGGTGCCGATCGCCACCTCGTAGTCGTTGCGGGTGTCCACCACCACCACGTCGGGCTGGCTGATCAGGGCGTTCCAGTCCTGCGGCGCCACGTACTGGCCCACGGTCTTGTTCGGGTCCAGCTCGGGCACCCGCAGGGTGACGATTTCGCGCTTGAGCCGCACCTTCAGGCGGTGGAACGGCGGCGTGGTGGCCCACGAGGCTTTGTGCTGCAGCTTGGCCAGGCGGGCGTCGCTGCGCAGCCAGTCCAGCACCGCCATCACCCCGGCCTGCGGCCCGGCGATGGTGCCGTTGATGCCCTCGCGCGCCAGCAACAGCGTGCCCTTGACCTGACCAGCCTCGCACAGTGCCTGCAGCGGCGCGCGCAGGTCGGCAAAGTCGGGCAAATCGACGAACTTGTACAGCGCCGCAACGTAGAACGGCGCGACCTCGGGCAGGTGGGCTTGCATGGGCGAATTATCCCAGGCTCACAGCGGCAGCACCTGGGTGGGGTCTGGCCGGTGCAGCCACGCCGCCCACTCGTCGGCCAGTTGCTGGCTGGCCGAGGCGGCCGCATTCCACACCGCCATGCGCGCCGCCAAGTCGGTGCCGTAGCGGAAAAAGTCGCTGCGGTCCGGCAGTTTGCCGTTGGGCAGAGTGGCCACCCAGGCCGGGTTGGGCGCCAGCACCACGGTGTGGTCCAGAAACGGCGTGGCACGGTGCCGCCATTTCAACGATTTGTCGAGCCAACCCGGCACCACCTGGCGCTGAAAATGCGGGTACAGCACCAGCCCCAGCGACGGTTTGTAGTGCAAGTGCAGGTGGTAGTCGGTGATGCCACCGTCCCAATACGCGCCCCGCGGTGCGCCCGGAATGTCGTGGACCGCCTGCAGCACGAACGGAATAGAGCAACTGGCCTGCAGCGCGGGCATGAAGTTTTCGGTCGTCAAGGGCCGCTGGCGACTCGGGTAGTCACGGGTGTGGAACGGCAGCTCGGCCCCGCCGGCCGAGAACACCACCCGTTCCAGCCAGGCGCCCATGGCCCGCCGCTGCATCAGGTTGGTGAGGTAGGCGGCGGCATAACCCGCAGGCGTGCGCCACCGGCCTTCGCGCCCCAGCACATGCCGCCCGCGCGAAGTGACCAGGTGCAGGCGCCAACGCGGGTGGTTCAATACCTCGTCGATGCGGCCGCCGTAAAAATCTTGCAGGCTGCGACCGAACGATTCACTCACTTTTTGGGCCGAAGGACGGCGCCGCCCCGGTTCGGGCTCGTAGTGCTGGGCGATGTAATCGCGCTCCAACCGCATCAGCCCCTGAACCGGTAGGTTCATGCAGGCCGTGGCCATGCGCCACGCGCCGATGGAGGCACCCACCAAATGCACCGTCTGCGAGGACTGGGGCAGCCATTCACCGAACAGAAAACGGTCCAGTGGGCCCAGTATCAACCCCTTGGGGCCACCGGCCGCGCCGGGCACCACGCCCACATCCGCAGGCTGCAAGCCTTGGCGTTGCAACTGGCGCAAAGCCTGGGGCCCCGCGTAAATCTGCAGGGCTTGAAGCCGGGATGCGCTCACCGGATCAGGCCGTCTGCAGTTGATCAAGCCCGCCCACGTCGGGGGCCACCAACCAGTCGGGGTCCAGCCCCAGCAGTTCGCCCACGCTGTCGGGGTAGCTGTGGATCAGGTCTTCGGCACGGTTGCTCGCCACCAGCACCCGCGCCCGCCAGGCGGCCATGTGCACCACCGCCGCCAAAGGCTCCACCGGCTCGTGTTGCAACGGGTTGGCGTGCTGCTCCACCGCTTGCACCAGCAGTTTGGGCAGGTGCCAATGGCGCGTCAGCGCGGCACCCGCTTCGGCATAGGAATATCCCAGGGTCCGGTACTGTTCGCCGGTGCGGTTCAATGCCAGCATGGGCGTGGCCCGGTCTATAGACAGCATGACCTCGGGCATGCCCATGTGCATCACCAATTCGCCCACGCCGTGCAACAGCGCCGCGGTGTAGGCCACGTTTTCGTCCAAGCGGCGGGTGGTGCAAATGAGGCGGGCCACCGTGGCGGCGGCAAAGCTGTAGCGCCAGAACGCGTCCAGGTCCACGCCTTTGATGGCGTCGAACCGCTCCTGCATCGCGGCCACCAGCACCAGCGACCGGGTTTTGGACAAACCCAGCACCATGACCGCGTCGCGCACGCTGTGCACCGGCCGCACCAACCGGAAGAAGGACGAATTGGCTTGGCGCAGCAAGCGGGCCGCCATGGCGGGATCGCGCTCCACTTCGGACGCGATCTGGCCGATGTCCACGTCTTCCTGGTTGAAGGTGGCGATCAGCCGCGCAGCGACATCGGGCACCACGGGCAGCGACTGGGGTTGCCGCAACAGTTCAGACAAACGCATGCAAGCGCTTTCAGTGCAGGAAGGCCGACAGCTCGCCGGCCGAGGTCCATTCGCTCGGGTCTTTGTCCAGCACCATGTCCAGGTCCAGCCCCAGCAAAATGGCGACCACATCAGGGAAAGTGGCTTTCAGCCCTTCGCGGTCGAGGTTGATTTCCTGCGCCCGCGCGCGCCAGGCGGCCATGTGCACCACACCCGCCATGCGCTCGTAGGTGTCGCCCTCGAACGGCACCAACTGGTGCCTGAGCGCGGTGACGATGGCCTCCGGGAAATCCCAACGGGCGGCGAATGCCGCGCTCACATCGGCGTAGGTGTAACCCAGCGCGGCCTTTTCCGCTTCGGCCCGCTTGAGGTCGAAGGGAGACACCGTCCAGTCGATGCGGGCAACCACGTCGGGCATGCCGATGTGCATGACCAGGTCGCCCACCGCGTGCACCAGCCCCGCAGTGAAGGCTGCGCCGTCGGGCAACTTCATGCTTTTGGCCAGGGTGCGGCAAATTTTGGCGGTGTTCAGGCTGTAGCGCCAGAACTGTTCCAGGTTGACGCCGGGCACCGTCTTGAAGCTGCTGCTCAACGCCACCGCTTGCACCAGGGTGCGCACGTGGTTGAAGCCCAGGATGGCGATGGCTTCCTGCACGCTGTCGATCTTGCGCGTGAGGCCGAAAAACGCCGAGTTGGCGAGCTTGAGCATGCGCGCCGTCAGGCCAGGATCGGTCGCCACGGCCTCACTGATCTTGCGCGGATCGGGGTCTTCCTGGTTGAGTTCGGTCATCACCTCGGACACCACCCGCGGAATGCTGGGCAGCGCTTTGGCTTTGGTCAGGAGTTCTTCAAGTTCCATGCGGCGTCTCGCGGCGGGGCGGGCAAGTTGTGGCCTTGCCCGCAGTATAAGGGTCAGCGCTTGAGGCCTTGCAGCTTGGCAAACGCCGATGCCATGGCGCCCGCGCCAGCCGGTTCGTTGTGGCGTTGACCACCCCGCCCGGTCTGGTTCTGTCGGCCCGCAGGCTCGAAACGGTTGCCGCCGCCCTCGCGCCGCTCGCCACGCCCGCCCGTGGGGGCGTCCAGCTTCATGGTCAGGCCGATGCGCTTGCGCGCCACGTCCACTTCCACCACCTTGACCTTCACGATGTCGCCGGTCTTGACGACCTCGCGGGCATCGTTCACGAACTTGTGCGAGAGCTGGCTGACATGGACGAGGCCGTCCTGGTGCACGCCCAGGTCGACGAAGGCGCCGAACTGCGCCACGTTGCTCACGGTGCCTTCCAGGACCATGCCTTCCTTCAGGTCGGAGATGTCTTCCACACCCTCGTTGAAGCGCGCCACCTGGAAGTCGGGGCGCGGGTCGCGGCCAGGCTTTTCCAGTTCGCCCAGGATGTCCTTGACGGTGATGACGCCGAACTGCTCGTTGGCGAAAAGTT
>CAZSZN010000117.1:0-9503 GCA_964610405.1 uncultured Macromonas sp.
GCGCGACCACGCCCAGCAGCGCCACAAAACCGAAGGGGCGGTTCAGCAGCAGCAGTGCGGCCGCCACCCCCGCCAGCCCCAGCGGCCCGGTCAGGAACACCAGCATGGCGCGGCTGAAACTGTGCAACTGCAGCATCAACAGGGTGAAGATGACGAACAGCATCATCGGCACACCGGCGGCAATCGAGCCCTGACCCTTGCTGCTTTCGGCCACCGTGCCCGCCACTTCCACCCGGTAGCCACGCAGCCCCTGTTGGACCCACTGAGCCTCCAGCGCGCGAATGGCAGGCAGCAGTTCGTTGGTGACGGTGGCGCCTTGCACCTTGGCCACCACATCGCTTTGCACCGTGATCGCGTACTCGCGGTTTTCCCGCCACATCACGCCCGGTTCCCAGGCAAACACGGGACGGGCAATCTGCAGCAGCGGAATCGGCTTGCCGCTGGCGGTGGGCAGGTAAGCGTTCGCCAGTTCCGACACGGCATTGCGTTCGGCCACCGGCTGGCGCAACACGATGTCGATCAGGCGGTCACCCTCGCGGTATTGGCCCACGGTGGTGCCACTGAGCGCGGTGCGGGCCGTCTGAGCGATGGACGCGCTGCTGACACCCAGCGCCCGGGCCTTGAGCTGGTCCACCTCCAGCCGCACCACCTTGATGGACTCGTTCCAGTTGTCGTTGACGCCACGGGTGTTCGGGCTGTCGCGCATCACTTGCTTGACCTGATCGGCTTTGGCGCGCAGCTCATCGGGGTCGGCCCCAAAGACACGGAACTGCACCGGGTAAGCCACCGGCGGACCGTTGGCCAGCAGTTTGACCCGCGCCCGCGCCTCGGGGAATTCGGTCGCCAGCAGGCCCGGCAGTTGGGCCATCAGGCGGTCGCGTGCCTTGAGGTCGTCACTCATGATCAGCAACTGCGACACGTTGCTCTGCGGGAAAATCTGGTCCAGCGGCAGGTAGAAACGCGGCAACCCCGAGCCGACCCAACTGGTCACATGGCTGACGCCGTCCAACGCCTGCAAACGGGTTTCCATGCGGCTGGTGACCGCTTCGTTGGCGGCAAAGGCGCTGCCTTCGGGCAACCAGACGTCGAGCAGGATTTCAGGCCGGTTGGAGTCGGGGAAGAACTGCTGCTGCACCTGCTGCATGCCCACCACGCCCAGCGCGAAGGTGAGCGCGGTGGCGCCAATGGTGAGCCAGCGGTGCTGCACGCACCAGTTCACCAACGCCCGAAAACGCTGGTAGAAAGGGCCGTCAAACACCTCAGCCGCTGGGCCACCGGTGTGCGGCTTGACCTTGAGCAGCTTCACGCCCAGGTAGGGCACGAAGTACACCGCCACCACCCACGACAGCACCAGCGCGGTGGCCGTGACCGCAAAAATCGCAAAGGTGTACTCACCCACGGTGGACTTGGCAAAGCCGATCGGCAAAAAGCCGGCCGCCGTGATCAGCGTGCCGGTCAGCATCGGCATGGCCGTCACGTCCCAGGTGTAGGTGGCGGCGCGCATCATCGAGTGGCCCTCTTCCAGCTTGCGCACCATCATTTCCACCGCAATGATGGCGTCGTCCACCAGCAAGCCCAGCGCGATGATGAGCGAGCCCAGCGAGATTTTGTGCAGGCCGATGCCCGCGTAGTGCATGACCAGGAACGTCATGGCCAGCACCAGCGGGATGGTGATGAACACCACCAGCCCCGGGCGCATGTCCAGCGTGTAGCGCTGCCAGCCCCGGCCACCGGGCCGACGGTGCAAGCCCAAGCTGACGAAGCTGACCAGCAACACGACCACCACGGCTTCGATCAGCACCATCACGAATTCGTTGACCGAGCGCGACACGGTGGTGGGCTGGTCCTGCACCTGCGACAGCGTCATGCCGGCGGGCAGGCCGTTTTCCAGCGTTGGCCGCTCGGCGTCGAGGGCCTTGCCCAGCGCAATGATGTCGCCGCCCTTGGCCATGGACACGCCCAGCACCACGGCGTCCTGCCCGTTGTGGCGCACCTTGACCTGGGGCGGATCGATGTAATCGCGCCGGATCTGGGCCACATCGCCCAGGCGCAACTGGGTGCCGTTGGCGGCCCGCACCGGCATGGCGCGCAGCGCCTCGACCGAGCCGAAGGCGCCGTCCACCCGCACCGCCACCGCGTCGCCCGGGGTTTGCACCACGCCGGCCGGGGCCACCGCGTTCTGTTGCCCCAATTGGTCGAGCACCTGGGCCATGTCCAGGCCCAGCGTGGCCAGGCGCTGGCGCGAAATTTCGATGTAGATCTTCTCGTCCTGCACCCCAAACAGCTCGACCTTGGCCACATGGGGCACGTTGAGCAGGGCCTGGCGCAAACGGTCGGCCTCGTGCTTCAGGTCGGCGGGGCTGTAGCCCTTGCCCTGCAAGGCGTAGAGCACGCCATAGACATCGCCGAACTCATCGTTGAAGAACGGGCCCTGCACGCCCTGCGGCAAGCTGGCGCGGGCGTCGCCGATTTTCTTGCGCACGGTGTACCAGATCTGCTGCAGCTCCTTGGACGGCGAGGATTCGGCCACCTGGAAGATGATCAGCGTTTCGCCAGGCTTGGAGTAGCTGCGGATGATGTCGGCGTACGGCACCTCCTGCAGGGTCTTTTCCAGCTTGTCGGCCACCTGTTCGGCCATTTGTTGTGCGGTGGCGCCGGGCCAGTAGGCGCGCACCACCATAGCACGGAAGTTGAAGGGCGGGTCTTCGTCCTGGCCGAGCTGGAAGTAGGCGGCAAAGCCCAACACCAGCAACACCACCATCAGGTAGCGGGTGAGCGGCTGGTGGTTCAGCGCCCATTCGGACAGGTTGAAACGGGCGCGTGCGGGGGGCGTGCTCATGCGGGCATCTCCGGGCAGGGCTGGTGGGCTGTCATTGCGCGGCCAGACCGGCGTAGCGCACCACCGGTTGCCCGTCGGACAAGACGTGGGTGCCTGCGGCCACCACTTCGTCGCCTGCTTGCAGACCCTGCGTCACCACGGCGTCGCTGCCATCGACGCTGGCCACACTGACGGTGCGCGCACGCACCACGCCTGCCGTGGCTTCGAACACCCACACCGCACTGCCGCTGCCCTGCTGCCACAGGGCGGCGGCCGGCAGGCGGAACGCAGCACTGGGCGGCGGCTGGGTGCGGTCGGCGGCGGCAGACCCCAGGCGCACGGTGGCGGTGGCGCCCAACGGAGCGGTCGCCTCGACCGGCAGCGCCACCTTGACGGTGAAGGTCCGGGTCAATGGGTCGGCACTGGCGGCCACTTCGCGCACTTTGCCGGCCAGCAGGTGTGCGCTGTCGGCCCACAACGCCACCTGGGCCGGTTGCCCCAGGCGCACGCTGGCCACCCGGTCTTCGGGCAAGGCCATCACTGCGTCGCGCGGGCCCAGGCGGGCCAAGCGCACGATGGTGGCCCCCGCCGACACGACCTGGCCCGGCTCGGCCTCGACGGCCACCACCACGCCATCGGCATCGGCCAGCAGACGGGTGTAACTGGCCTGGTTGCCCTGCACCTGGGCCTGCGCCTGGGCCTGGTCCAACGCGGCCTGGGCGGCCGCCAGCGTGGTCTGGCGGCGCTGGATTTCGGCGCCGCTGACAAAACCTTGCGCCCGCAAGCCTTCAAAGCGCTGCAGGTCGGCGGCGGCCAGATCGCGCTGCGTGCGGGCCGCCGCCACCTGGGCTTCGGCCGCCTGGGCGGCCGATTGGTAATCCTGCGGGTCCACCACGGCCAACAATTGGCCAGCACGCACGGTTTGACCCACCTCGGCTGGGCGCTGCAACAGCTTGCCACCCACCCGGAAGCCCAGGCGCGACTCGACGCGGGCACGGATGTCGGCGGCGTAGGTCTGCGTCGGGCCGTCGGCCACCGGCTGCACTGCCACCAGCTTGACCGCGCGCACCGGCTCCTCGGGCGGCGCAGGGCGCGAACACCCCGCCAACAAGGCCAACACCACCAGACCAGCCGAACTGCCGAGAACGCGCACCATGGGAACCCCCGAATTAATGACCAATGGGTTATTAATTTGGCATGATACCCCAATCACTTCCCGCACAATCACCGTGTGGCAACATCCCAGCGCATGCAAGGCGTCGATCATTACGAAAACTTTCCGGTGGCCTCCTGGTGGTGCCCGCCAGCCTTGCGCGCGCCCATCGCGGCCATTTACCACTTTGCCCGCACCGCCGACGATCTGGCCGACGAAGGCGACGCTGCAGCCAGCCAGCGCCTGAGCGATCTGGCCGATTTCCGCGCCGCCTTGCTGAACACCTGGTGCCAACCCGAAGCAGCGGCCAACACCCGCTGGCCCCAGGTGTTTGTGCCCTTGAGCCAGCAAGCGTCAGTCCAAGCCCTGCCCCGCCCGCCCCTGCTGGACCTGCTGGACGCGTTTGAGCAGGACGTGCGCTACACCGCCACCGGCCAGCGGTATGCCGACATGGCCGAGCTGCTGGACTACTGCCGCCGCTCGGCCAACCCCATCGGCCGGCTGCTGCTGCACCTCTATGGGGTGAACGACGCAGCCGCCTGGCGACAAAGCGATGCCATTTGCACCGCCTTGCAGTTGATCAATTTCTGGCAAGACCTGAGCGTGGACTTGCCCCGTCAACGCCACTACCTGCCCCGCGACGTGCTGCTGAAACACCAGGTGGACCTGGACACCCTGGCGCCCCACCAGGCCTCGGCAGCGGCGCAAGCCATGCTGGCAACGCTGTGCCACGAAGCCCGCGAGCTGATGCTGAGCGGCGCGCCACTGGCTTTGCGCTTGCCTGGGCGCATAGGCTGGGAACTTCGTTTGGTGGTGCAAGGCGGGCTGCGCATTCTGGACAAACTGGCGCAAGACGATCACCGCAGCTGGCAACGGCGCCCCACCGTGGGCGTGGCCGATGCCCCCCGGCTGTTGTGGCGGGCCTGGCGCATGACCCCTTGAGCCCTCACCTCGACCTGAACACCATGGTTTTGAACGCACCGACACCCGCAACCGTTCGCGCACTGCTTGCGCTGGCCTTGGCTGGCTGCGGCTGGTTCGCGCCCCTGGGCCACGCTCAGGAATCCGCCGCTCCCGCAAAGGCGGCCACACCCCCAAAGGTGCTAACCAGCCGCCTGGACGCGGTTTGGGTGAAACCCGCCCGCACCGCCCCCGCGCAGGTGGTGGCGCGCAACGAATCGCGTCTGGCGGCCGAAGTAAGCGGCCCCCTGCTGCGCTGGACCGCCGACGTGGGTGCCACGGTGAAGGCCGGCGAAGTGTTGGCCCAGATCGACCCGACGGACCTGGACCTGGCCTTGCAACGGGCGCAGGCCACGCGCGATGCCGCCCAGGCGCGCCTGACGCTGGCCCAGTCCCAGTTGCAACGCGCGCGGGAACTGGTGGCGCAAGGCTTTTTTTCGCAGGAAGCACTGGCCCAACGGCAGACCGAAGTGGCGCTGCTGCAAGCCGAACGCGACAGTGCCCAAGCCCAGTGGCAAACCGCGCGCCGCCAACGCGACAAGGCCACCGTGCGCGCGCCCTTTGCTGGCGCGGTGGTGCAACGGCTGGCTCAAACCGGCGAAATGGTGGCCCCCGGCACCGTGCTGTTTGTGCTGGCGCAAACGGGTCAGGCCGAGGTTAGCGCCCAAGTGACGCCGGCCGAACTGACCGGCCTGCGAGCCACCCCCCAAGCGCAGTTTGAGCCGGACGATGGCACCGCTGCGCTGCCCGTGCGCTTGCTGCGCGCCACGCCCACGTTGCAAGGCACCAGCCGCACCCAAACCGCCCGCCTGGGGTTTGCCGGTCCCCAGTCAGCCCCTGCGGGCAGCAGCGGTGTGTTGCGCTGGACCGATCCATCGCCCCATGTGCCCGTGGGGCTGATGGTCAGGCGCGGCGCGGCCCTGGGCATCTTCGTACAAGACGCCGGCCGCGCCCGTTTCGTGCCTCTGCCCGGCGCCCAGGAAGGGCGCGCCGCGCCCATAGCACTGCCGGGCGATACGCTGGTGGTGGTGCAAGGGCAGGCCAGCCTGCGCGACGACCAGGCCTTGAACTGAACGCCGGAGCCCACCCATGCGGTTCATGCGCGCGCTCATCACCAACCACCCGCTGGCCAACATCGCTTTCGTGGTGGTGCTGCTGCTCGGTTTCATCAGTTACCAGCAAATGCCCCGGGAGCAAGACCCGGAAATCAACTTCAACTGGGTCAACATCACCACCACCCTGCCCGGCGCCAGCGCCGAGGACGTGGAACGGCTGATCACCAACCCGCTGGAAGACGCCATCAAGGGCGTCGCCGATGTGCGCTGGGTCATCTCGAACTCGCGCGAAAACGTTTCGAGCATGCTGGTGCGGTTCCGCGAAATCAACGAGCGGACCTTCGACAAGCGCATGAACGACCTGCGGCGCGAAATCCAGAACAAGGCCGCCAGCGAGCTCCCTGCCGAGGCCAACGACCCTCGGATCATGGAGATCACCACTTCCAACGGCTTCCCCACGGCGGCGGTGCGCCTGACCGGGCAGGCCAACGACGAGACGCTGCGGCTCAATGCACGCCGCATCAAGAGCGACCTGGAACGCATGGGCGGCGTGGACCAGGTGTTTGCCTCGGGCCTGCGCGATCCGGAGGTGCTGGTCAGCCCCGATGCCTCGGCCCTGGCCGCGCGCGGCCTGACCGCCACCGACGTGGCCGACACCCTGCGCGCCTGGTGGCGCGACACCTCGGGCGGCACCCTCAAGACCCAGGACGGCGCCTGGGCGGTCAGCCTCAAGGGCGTGGTCACCGACCCGGCCGCGCTGGCCACCTTGCCGGTGTCGTCGGCCAGCCGACCGGGGGTGAGTGCGCGGCTGGGCGATGTGGCGCGCATCGAACGCTCGCGAGCCCCGGCCTCCCAGTACGCCAGCAGCGACGGCAAGCCCGCCATTTCGATGGCGGTGACCAAGAAATCGGGCACCAACACGCTGGAGCTGATCGACCGCATCCGCCACTACATCGACACCCAGAACCCGGTGCTGGCACCGTCGGGCCTGCAACTGGCCCTGACCGACGACCAGACCGTGCCCACGCGCGAAGCCATCGACGTGATGCAGACCAACGCGTTCTACGGCATCTTGCTGGTGCTGGCGGTGTGCTGGCTGTTCCTGGGCTGGCGCATCGGCGTGCTGGTGGCGCTGGGCATTCCGTTCTCGCTGCTGGGCACGTTCGCGGTGCTGGCGCCGCTGGGCTACACGGTCAACGTGTCGGTGCTGCTGGGTGTGGTGATTGCGCTGGGCATGCTGGTGGACGACGCGGTGGTGGTGGTCGAAGCCATCTACTACCGCATGGAACGCGGCCAGCAGGTGCTGGAAGCCAGTCTGGAAGGGGTCGTGGAAGTGTGGAAGCCGGTGCTGGCGTCGGTGGCCACCACGCTCGCAGCCTTCCTGCCGCTGATGCTGTTGCCCGGCATCGTGGGCAAGTTCATGTTCGTCATCCCCTTTGTGGTGACGCTGGCACTGCTGATTTCGCTGATCGAGGCGTTCTGGATGATGCCGGTTCACGTGGGCGTGGCCGGCCTGCGGTTTGACCGCCCGTCCAAAATACAAGCGTGGCGCAACCGGTTCAACCGGGGCATCCGCCTGCGTTATGGCCAGGCCTTGGCCTACGTGTTGCGCCGGCCCAAACGCTTCGCCCTGGTGGGAGTGGCCGCCATGGGGCTGGCGGTGGTGCTGGTGATCGCAGGCGTGGTGCGCGTGCAGTTTTTCGCGTTCGACCCCATCCGCGCTTTCTACGTGAACGTGGACATGCCCGCCAACGCCACCCTGGAAGACACCCTGGCCGCCACCGAAACGGTGGAACAGGCGGTGCGCCAGCGGCTGCGCGGGGCGGGCGACGCGGCCGACGGCCACGAGGCGCGTGCCGTCACCTCCACCGCCGGGCTCAAGTTCACCGACACCGAGCCGGTCTACGGCGACCAGTACGGCCAGGTGTTCGTCTCGCTCAACCCCCGGGTGGACGACGCGCGGGAGGTGCAGGAGATTGTGGAGGCGATGCGTACCGACATCGAAGCCCTGCCGGGTGCGGGCCGCAAGAGCTTCACCGTGTTGTCGGGCGGGCCGCCCGCGGGCAAGGCCATCAGCGTCAAGGTGCGGGGCGACGATTTCGACGCCATCCAGCGCGCGGCGGATGCCCTGAAGGCGGCGGTCAGCGACATTCCCGGCGCCCAGGACGTGCAGGACGACAACCTGCCGGGCCGGCCGCAACTGCAGCTCACCCTCAACCGCGAAGCCCTGCGCGACATGGGGCTCAACGCCACCCAGGCCACCCGGCTGGTGCGGCTGGCGGTGGATGGCGAAACCGTGGCCTTCACCCGCGAGCAAGGCGACAAGATCGAGCTGCGGGTGCGCAACGCCTCGGCGTTGGACGTGCGGGCGGACACCGAAGCCCTGCTGAACGAACCGGTGGCGTTGCCCAACGGCCAGATCACCCGGCTCGGCCAGTTGGTGCACGTGGAGGTGCAACCGGGGCGCGGCTTCATCCGCCACTACAACCTGCGCCGCACCATCACGGTCGAGGCCAACCTGGACAAGGCCGTGACCGACACCAAGGTGGCCAACGACCGCATCAAGGCCGCGTGGGAGAGCATGCGGGCGCAGCACCCGGGCATCGACCTGGACTTTTCCGGCGAACTGGAAGACATCGAGGAAAGCCTGGTGGCGATGCAAAAGCTGTTTTTGCTGGGTCTGGGGCTGATTTACCTGATCCTGGCCGCCCAGTTCCGCAGCTACCTGCAGCCGTTGATGATTTTGGTGTCGGTCCCGCTGGCCTTCACCGGCGTGGCGTTCGGCCTGGCCCTGTCCGGTCAACCGCTGTCGCTCTACACCTTGTACGGCGTGATTGCGCTGACTGGCATCGCGGTCAACTCCGCCATCGTGCTGATCGACGCGGCCAACGACCGGCTGGCCCACGGCATGAGCGTCATGCACGCCACTTTGTACGCCGCGCGGCGCCGGGTGGTGCCCATCATCATCACCACCACCACCACCATCGGCGGGTTGTCCTCGCTGGCGTTTGGCCTGGGCGGCCAGAGCTTGTTGTGGGGGCCGGTGGCGGCCAGCATCGTGTGGGGGCTGGCGTTTTCCACCGTGCTCACGCTGTTCATGGTGCCCCTGCTCTACCGGGGCCTGATGCAGCGCCGCGCCAGGACCTACACTCGCACCGCATGACACCGCAAGAGTACGCCCAGCAGAAAGCCGCCGCCTCGGGCAGCAGCTTCTACTACGCCTTCCTGTTTTTGCCGCCGCCCCGGCGCGCCGCCATCACCGCGTTCTACGCGTTCTGCCGCGAAATTGACGACGTGGTGGACGAAATCCGCGACCCCGGCGTGGCCCAGGCCAAGCTCGACTGGTGGCGCGCCCAGGTGGCGCGCGCGTTCGGCCAAGGCGCCCCCGCCGAACACCCCGCCCTGCTGGCGCTGCAACCGCACGCGGCCACCTACGGCATCGAAGCCAGCCACCTGCTGCAGATCATCGACGGCTGCCAGATGGACCTGGAACAGTCCCGCTACCTGGACTTTGTGC
>CAZSZN010000118.1:0-9334 GCA_964610405.1 uncultured Macromonas sp.
TGGCCTAAGTCCGTCTGGGGTTGGGGTTACTGCGTTCGCCCGGGCCTTTGTGCAATAACGCCCTTTCCAGCTGTCTCAGAGCAGCCATCAACCCTTCGTGCCCTTCTTCCGATCCGTAAGCCACACCCGTCAGGCTGTGTGCCAGCATCAGGTTCAATGGCAAGCCAAAGTCCTCCACGGCATGGCCCTCGGGATCGATGCCGTCGGGTGCGGTCTGGGTCATGCGCTGCCGGAGGCTGTGTGAGTTGGGCAGGTAGGCGATGACAGGTTTGCCCAGAGCGAGCGCGTAGGCCACTTCCCAGACCGTTCCGCTGTCCGGTTCGGGCCCACGCCAGTCACGCAGGTTGGCCACCACCGCATCGGCCCGCTCCAGCATGGCCTTGTTGGCCTCGAAGATGGCCCTGGACTGGGGCTGGATGTTGGGGTCCAGCGGTGCATCCAGTGGATACAGCCCTTCGAATCCCTGTTCGGCACACAGTGCGCACATCACCTTACCGCGTTCTCGGGCGTCTGGATAGAACACATCAGGGCCCGCCAGGTAAACACTCGGGCGTGGTGAGCTTGGCGTGGTATCCACAGGCGACACGATTCGTCAAGTATTCATCACATCAGAACGGCACGTCGCCGTCTTCGCCGCTGAGGATCGTCGGTGCCGCTGTACCCGGTGTCGTCGTACCGAGGGCCTTGTCCAGCGCCTTCTCCACCGCATCGATGCGGGTCTGGCAGTTCTTGTACGCGGCCACCGACTCTTCGACGATCTGCAGGAGGTCGTCGATGTTGGGCTCGGTCTGCTCGCGCAGGGTCTGGGCGTGTCGCTGCAGCACGCCGTAGGACTCTTTGAAGCTCTGTTTCATGGTGGGTCTCGTTGTGTGTTGGGCTCTTCCTGGCCGAGCACGGTGCGTCTGCGCCCGTCCCGGAATTCCAGGGTGATGGGTGTGTCGGCGGCGCCGGCCTGGGCGTGGGCATGAGCGCTGGTGATGGCCTGGCCTTGGGCGTCGCGCACCAGGGCGAAGCCACGCTGCAGGGTCTTGTCGGGCCCCTGGCCGGTGACTTCTCGCATCAGGGCCTGGGTGTTCTGGCGGGCCTGGGCCACGGTGTGCCGGGCCAAGGCGGTGGTATCGCTGTAGGCGTGCTCAAGGGCGTCCCGGCTGCGTTGCAGGTCGCTGGCGGCGCGTTGCTGGACGGTCTGCCAGTCGGCCTGGGTTTCGGCCCGGGCGCTGCGCAGGCTCTGGCGGGCTTCGGCGCGGATGTCGGCAAACAGCACAGGGACTTCACGTTGGGCCCGCTGCAGGTGCTGCTGAGCGAACTGGCGCACGTCCGTGATCTGGTGGCGCACGGTATCCTGAGCATGGCGCACCGCGTGGTGGGCATTGAGCCGGATCTCGGCTTTGAGGTCGCGGCTGTGCTGACGGGCCTGGGCCAGGTGTCGCTGGGCGCCCGACTCGATGGCGGTGTAGCCGGTCTGCACGGTGCGGCCGGTGCGTTCGAGCTGCTGCTCAGTGGTGCGCTGGATGTCGGCGAAGGCACTCTGGGCTTCCCGCACCCGCTGGACGATGGTGCGCTCGATACCGGCGATGACTTTGGAGGGGGTGTCAAAGCGCTGGTGGGCAACTTCGTCGAGGACGGTGGAGTCGCGTTCGTGGCCGATGCCGGTGAGCACCGGGATGCCGAGTTCGCAGATGGCCCGAGCCAGGTCGTAATCGTTGAGCCAGGCCAGGTCGTTGACGGCGCCACCGCCACGGATGATGGCCACCGCATCAGGCACCCAGGGGTGGTTGACGCGTATCTGCTCCAGGGCCGAGTGCAGCTCCAGACGGATCTGGGCAGCGGCCCCTTCACCCTGGAAGCGGCTGTAGGCGTAGGTGAACTGGCACACGCCGTGGGCCTGCAGTCGGCTGGCTTCGGCCTGGAAGTCGCCGAGCCCGGCTGCGCCCTCTGGGGCGATGACCAGGACGTGGTTGTAGTCCCACGGGGTGGCCAGCGCCTTGTTCTGGTCGATCAGCCCTTCGCGCTGCAGCCGCTCGCGGATCTCGCGCTTGCGGGCTTCCAGGTCACCCAGGGTGTAGTCCGCGTCGATGGCGTCGAACTCCAGGCTGAAGCCGAACTGGGGCTTAAACACCGGGCGGGCACGCACCAACAGTTTGATGCCCGGCCCGACCTGGGCGCCGGTGGCTTGCTCGAAGGCGGGCAAGATGCGTTCGGCCTGGTTGGCCCAGATGGCGGCGTTGGATTTCGCAATGACCACCCCGCGCTCATCGCGCTCGGAGACTTCGAGGTAGACGTGGCCGTTGCGCAGGCGGGCGTCCACCACCTCGACCAGGGTCCAGACGCCTTCGCGGTAGGCAGCGGCCACGGCCTGGGACACGCCTGAGAGCAGGCGGGACAGGGGGATGCCTTTGCCGGTGGCCAGGCTCAGTGCGGGTGAAGACGCTGGGCTGGGTGCTGCCACGGCGGGCAGGCTCTCTGCCGAAGCCTCGTGCTGCGCTCGAAGGTCGGCGGGTAACCAGGTGGCGAAGGGGGCCAGGTCGCGGCCTTGGGGCACGTACCACTGACGGCGGCCCGCGTCCCAGCGCGCGCCCAGGGCCTTGACCCGGTCTTTCTCGGCGTAAGGGGTGACGAGGTAGGTGCCGCTCATTGCATCTAGGGTGGTGGTGGGGGGCTTCGTCTGGGCTTTGGTCTGGGTTCAAGCTTTGTTGACCACACTGTGCCACAGTGAAGCTGCCAAATCATGGTTGATGACCTACCGCCCCCAGCCACGTGTCTTGCCCTCAGCTTGGGCAGATGACCATCGACAGCTCATGGCCAGAAGCCGACGGTGAGCCATCTCCCTTCTTTGCAGACATTCGCTTTGCCCGGTAAAGTGCATCCCCATGCCATGTGACAACGACTGCGGTTGTGCTTCTACCCAGGAAACTTCAGTACCGGAAGACAGTCCGCGCAATGTAGGCGGGGGTTGGGTCAGCGTTTATGCCATTCCCAAGATGGACTGCATGGCTGAAGAACGGATGATTCGGCTGGCACTCAACAGCGTCAGCGGCATTCACAGATTGAACTTTGACTTGCAGCGTCGTCAGCTACAGGTCGTGCACGAGGGTGTGGCTGACGCCATCACCGAACAGCTGGTGCCATTGGGTCTGGGGGCAAAACATCAAAGTACCCTGGCCGCCGAACCCCAGGTGTCACTCCCCCCCGATACCGATGCGCAGGAGACACGGGTGTTGCGCCTCTTGCTGTGCATCAATGCTGCCATGTTCGTGGTCGAACTGGTCGCCGGATGGCTGGCCCAATCCACCGGACTGATGGGCGACGCGCTGGACATGCTAGCGGATACGGCCGTTTACGGGGTAGCTTTGTACGCCGTGGGCCGCAGTGTGAGCCTACAAGTGCGGGCCGCTCACCTCGCAGGCATCCTCCAGTTGTTGCTGGCCATGGGGCTGTTGGCCGAGGTGGCAAGGCGATGGGTGTCGGGTAGTGAACCGGCATCCATCCCGATGATGGTCGTCTCGATAGTGGCACTGCTGGCCAACGTTACTTGCCTGATGCTGATTGCCAAGCACCGCGATGCAGGCGCCCACATGAGAGCCAGTTGGATTTTCTCTGCCAACGATGTGCTGATCAATGCGGGCGTGATCGTCGCCGGCGCCCTGGTGGCATGGTCGGGTTCCAACCTTCCCGACCTGGTGATCGGTGCGAGCATCGGGCTGATCGTGCTCAACGGTGCACGTCGTATTCTGGCCATGAAAGGGTGATGCCTCTGCTGGACGAATGTCTGCTTCGGGTCGATAAGAAACACTCACCCAAAGCTTCTTGTCGGATTACGCCGCAGCCAGGTCAGTTCACACCACCTCGGTGGCCTCGATCACCAGCCGGTGAATGCGCGCACCATGAGTCTGGGCGATGGCCCGCAACCGCAACTCCTGGTCCGACTCCACGGTGAGGCGGCAGTGGTAGTCCAGTCCATCGGCCGGGCTGTGACTGTCGATGCGCCGGCCCCACTGGCGCCGACCGTCGATCTCGAAGACCAGTTCGTGCCAAGGGTGGGGCTCAATGGGGGCCACCTTGACTTCCAGGCTCACGTCGATGTCGAAGGTGCGAGATCGGTGCAGGGCGGCGGGCACGTTGAGCACTGCCACCGAATCGCCGCCGGCATCGCACGTCCAATGTTCTCGTTTCATCGCGGTGGGCTCCTTCAGCGCTGCCGCTGGGCTCGCCGGAATTCCCAGGGTGGAACGGGCTTGAGGTCCTTCCACAGTCCGACTCCTCTGTCACGCGCATCGTCTTCGGCCTGGGCGTAGCGCCTGCGCTCTTCGGGCGGTTGTTCCCGTTCGTACTCTTTGTAGTGCCAGGCCATGCCGGCGTGCAACTGTTGCAGGTTGGCATCCTGTCCGTTCACCACGATCTTGCCGATGAGGCGACCGTAGCGGTCGGTCTTGTTGAAGTCCACTTCGACGGTCTGGCCAAACACCAGGTCGGAGAGATGCTCCTTGGAGCGTTGGCCGAAGGCTTGGGATCTCTCGGGAGCGTCGATGCCGGAGAGCCGGACCTTGTGCTGGACCTTCTGTGCGTCGAGCACGGTGACGGTGTCGCCGTCGGCCACCCCGACCACCCGGCCGCGCAAGGTGTCGGCCTGACAGACCCACACCCAACCGCACATGGCCAAAGCGAGAGCCTGTTTCCACCCTGGTTTCATGAAAGACCGATCCGTTCTGATACTTGTGTGAAGGCGCCTGAGCTTAAAGCATGCCGGTGTGCTGAAAGACCGAATCCAGTGTCGTCGAGCGGGCCGCACCGCAGCAAGTTGACGCCAGGGTCTGAGCGGTTACGATAGTGAGCAATCATTCACTATCGTTCTTTCGCCGCCTTCACCATGCCCGACCAAAAACACCTCAACGCCTTGCGCATCTACTGGAAAGAGAACAAGGCGTTTCCGTCCATGGCCAAGCTGGCCGACGTGCTGGGCCTGGCCTCATCAGGCGGGGTGTTCAAGGTCATCGGACGCCTAGCGGACGCTGGGTATCTGGAGCGCGTAGAAGGGCGCATCGCCCCCAAGCGAGCGTTCTTTGCCCTGCCGGTGATGGGCCAGGTACGCGCCGGTCTGCCCCAGGAACAGGACCAGTCGGCGGGCCTGGAGATGGTGGGCGTCGAAGACTACCTGATTCAAAACCCCGAACGCACGGTGTTCTGCCGCGTGCGGGGCGATTCGATGAAAGACGCCGGCATGCTGGACGGTGACATGGTGGTGGTCGAGCGCAACCGCCCCACCAAGACCGGTGACATCGTGGTCGCGTTGGTGGACAACGAACTCACCGTCAAGTACCTGCACCCGCTCAAAGGTTCGGGCGGCTGGGTGCTGAAACCCGCCAACCCCGACTACCCGGACATCGTGGCGCAGCAGTCGCTGGAAGTCCTGGGCGTCGTGGTGGGCCTGTTCCGCCGCTTCTGATCGGCCACTAAAGCCACCTCGCGGCGGGTGGTTAGGGCTTGACAGCGGGCAGCGGCGGAGTCCACAATGGTGAACATTCATTCACTTCTGTGAGTTTATCCCTCGCCCCGCTGGAGATACCCATGAGCCTCAAAGCACTGATCCGCCGACTGACCGGCAAGGGTGGCGCCATCAACCGCGCCACCTCGTCTCGTGACGTGTGCCGCCTGAACTCGATCGCCATGGCGGCCAAGGTCTCGGTCTGGGAACTGGATTGAAGCATGCCAGGTGTGTTTATGTGGGGTGCGGGAGCGTCCGTCGCTGCGGGCGGACGGATGCTGGAGATCTTGGGTCCAACAGAAGGACACACTGCGCTCCTCAAGCTGCTGGGCCCCGGTGCTGCCTTGACGATGCCCCGGGTGGAGCACAGCACCCCGGCGGGCTTCCCTTCGCCTGCGGCGGATTTCGAGACGCAGCGGGTCGATCTGGTCGAGCAACTGGGCCTGAACGAGCCGTCCACCTTCCTTGTTCGGGTGCGGGGCTTGTCGATGATTGGCAAGGGCATCGACGACGGGGATCTGCTGGTGGTCAACCGGCTGATCGAAGCCAAGCACGGCCAGACGGTTGTGGCGGTGGTGGACAACGAGCTGACCTGCAAGACGCTGTACCAGCGGGGTGGGGCAGTCAAGTTGCAGGCGGCCAACCCGGACTTCCCCGACATCGTGCTCAAAGACGGGCAGACGCTGCTGATCTGGGGCGTGGTGGTCTCGGTGGTCAAGCGCATGCCGGTCTGAGCGGTCTGGGCTGCTTGCTCGCCACGCCATGGCACAGCCTGTCTTTGCCCTGCTCGACGGCAACAATTTCTACGCCTCCTGCGAGCGGGTGTTTGACCCCAAGCTGTTGGGACGGCCGGTCGTGGTGCTGTCCAACAACGATGGCTGTGCGATTGCCCGCAGCGAAGAGGCCAAGGCCCTGGGCATCAAGATGGGGGCGCCCTGGTTCAAGATCCGGCACCTGGAGGCCGAAGCGGGCCTGATCGCCCTGTCGGCCAACTTCGAGCTGTACGGGGACATGAGCCACCGAATGATGACCATGGCCGAGACGCTGGGCTGTGGCCAAGAGGTCTATTCCATCGACGAGTGCTTTCTGGACATGACGGGCATTCCGGGCGCGACCGGGCGGGCACGACGGAAGCAGGCGGAGATCCAGCGGGGCATCGGGATTGCGACCTGCATCGGGATGGGATCGAGCAAGACGCTGGCCAAGCTGGCGAACCACATCGCCAAGAGTGCCGACCGCAAGCCAGGCAGCTACCCGCCCCAGTTGGGCAAGGTGTGCAACCTGGTGGAGATGACGGATAAGCAGCGGGACTGGTTGTTCAAGCGCACCGAGGTGGGCGAGGTCTGGGGGGTGGGTCCGCGCATCGCCAGGCAGTTGCAGGCCGGGGGCGTTCATACCGTGCTGGACTTGAAGCGGCTGGACCCGGCGACCGTCAAGCGCAGCTGGTCGGTGGTGCTGGAGCGCACGGTGCGTGAGCTCAACGGCATCGCCTGCCTGGAACTGGACGATCAACCCGAGCCAAAGCAGGAGATTGCCTGCACCCGCAGTTTTGGGGAGAAGGTCACGGACTTGGTCGAACTCAGGCAGGCGGTGACAGAGTTTGCCAGCCGGGCGGCGCAGAAGCTGCGGGGCCAAAGTAGCCTGGCGGGTGCGGTGCTGGTGTTTGTGCGCACCAGTCCGTTTCGGCCCAACGATGCGCAGTACGCACGCTCCATCACCCTGCCCTTGCGGCTGCCGAGTTCGGACACGCTGCGGATCACGGACGCCGCGCTGCGCGGGCTGCAGGCGATCTTCCGGCCGGGGTTCAACTACGCCAAGGCGGGGGTGATGCTGCTGGACCTGCAGACAAAGACGGCGGGCCAGCAGGAGCTGGACCTGGGGGACGATGCGCGGGAGACGGAGGTACGCAACGGACGGTTGATGGCGGCGCTGGATGCGCTCAACGACCGTTACGGCAAGGGCACGCTCAAGCTGGGGTCGGCACTGGTGGAGGGGCGAGACGCGGGGCAGCGCAGTCGCTGGGTGATGAAGCAGGAGCGGCGCACGCCTCGGTACACCACACGTTTCGACGAGCTGCTGACGGTGGGTAAAACCAGCCAGCCAAGCATCCTGGCAGGTCTAACAGGAAAGGTCTAAACCCTGTTTTCCCGGGGCCATCTCGGATGGCCAACAACCTTCCAGCCACGTGAAATCCATGCCTCCGGGGCCTCCTACACTGCCAAAAATTCAGGGGGTGAAAACAGTCTTGGAGATGATCAAAAAAAAGAAAAAGTAGAAGTTCAGACCGTCGAACCAGTCACTCCCGGGGGCAGCCATCACCGCCTTGCCAGCCTCTACGTGACACGTTCTCACGTTCGCTATGCCTCATCTGCATCTCCACCTTCAGACTATCACCTCCGGATTTTTGAATCTCACATTTTCGTTTCAGTGTCCGGCTTTTCCCCTACTACTTATGTAGTACCGCCGAGCAGACAAAAGACCCCTGCTTCCCTATGAGCAGGGCACCCGGTTGCACGTCAGATGTCCTCCCAGATGTCCTTCACCTGATCGCCTATTCGCGTCATTTCATGGGCACGTGACGGTCGAGTTTCATGAGCTTTTCGCGCACCGTGACGCGCCCCAGCTCGGCTTCACCCAACATCAGGGCATGCAACTTTGCAATCTGAATCGGTGTCGGTGTCGCTGACGAACCCAGCAACTCCCGGGCAAACCACAACATCTCGTAGCTACGCCGGTGCTCCAGCATACGGGGGTCGCGCTCGCACCACTCACCCAAAGCGCGCTTGAACTGGGCAAGCCGCCCTGCAGTTTTGCCGCCCGATGCCCGCCAGCCATCACCCAAGCTCTTGCAGGTCGCCTGCAGTCCAGCACCCCGTATGGCCAGCAGTTGACACTGCTGCAAGATCGTCAAACTCAGCGCCTGATCAGACCGAAAGCCCTTCCGCCACTTTTTTCCCGAGATCGCCCACGCCGCTTCGAGGTTGAAACGACTCGGGTCTGCAAAGAGCGCAACATGCGCTGCCTCTGTCGGTGACAGCGACATTTGCGTCGCAAAGCACCAGTGCAGGTCGATGACCACCTGATCACGGTGGATCAGCTGGTGAACAGGGTCGTTGTGCGGCGCGCCCGACACCAGAGTAGGCCGATACGCTGGGGCCAACCTCCCCACCTGGTTCAACAGCAGTGACTGCTCGCAGTACGCTGCGCGAACCCGCCGGTAGTCTTTATGGCACGCCAGCTCTTGGGCAATCAGGTGCAGCTCGCGATGGGGGTTACTGTCATCAACCAGTTCCGGCACTTGTGCGAACGGGAATTCATGATCAACCACATCCCGCACCGCCGCAATGGACTTGACGGCCGGGTTAGGCGCAGCTACCGCAACGCCCGCCACGGGCACGTCCTCAACCACTGCAGGTGAGCGCTCGTCCGTATCTTCTGCTTCAGCGGTCATCAGCTGCGCATCCGATTCGGTCGCATCGATGACCACTGGGCCATCTGCAGTGACGCGCTGCGCCCCGGACCTTGCTGGTGACGAGCCGATTTCGCGACCCGCAGCCAGATCAGCGAACAAAGCGTCAAGCTCGATTTCCTCGGGGCTCTTTACCCGTTTCCCACCGTGCTGCCGGATCGTCGCCGCCATTTGCTTCGCTTCCGCCAGTGTTTGTGTCGGATGCGATGCGGTTTCAGCCGCGGTCAGCTTTTCCTGCTTGTCGCGTTCAGCGCGGCGCTCGCGCTCCTCTGCCGCCTGCTCATCGAAATAGCGCCGCATTTCCAGTTCGACCTCATGCTGTGATGCAGGTCGGTAGTTCGTCAGGTCAATGTCCATTTGTAGCCTTCAAGGTCACCAAGAAG
>CAZSZN010000119.1:0-9268 GCA_964610405.1 uncultured Macromonas sp.
ATGGTGCGCGACGTGCTGCGCTCGCTGGGACAACCAGTTCCATCCGAAACCACGGTCTAATGCTGAACAAGCACCTCACTCCCCAACGACTCCCAACCGATCCCATGACCGCCACCGAATTCGCCCCCGGCCTTGTCGTCCAAGGCTTCACCGCACCGCTGAACCTGAGCGACTTCAAGCTCATCGCCTTCGACATGGACTCCACCCTCATCAGCATTGAGTGCGTGGACGAGATCGCCGACGCCGTGGGCCGCAAGGCCGAGGTGGCCGCCATCACCGAAGCCGCCATGCGCGGCGAAATCACCGACTTCAAAGACAGCCTGCGTCGCCGCGTGGCGCTGCTCAAAGGCGTCACGGTGGCCGACATGGAGCGGGTTTACACCGAACGCCTGAAAATCAACCCTGGCGCCGCCGAGCTCATCGCCGCCTGCCAGGCCGCGGGCATGAAGGTGCTGCTGGTGTCTGGCGGCTTCACCTACTTCGCCGACCGTGTCAAAGCTCGACTGGGCATCGACTTCGCCCGCTCCAACATCCTGGAAATTGAAAATGGTCCACACTGCGGCGCCCTCACCGGCCGCCTGGTGGACCAGTGCTGGGGCGACATCTGCGACGGCGCCGAAAAACGCCGCACCCTGCTGGAGGTGGCCTCGCTGCTGGGCATCGAGCCGCACCAATGCATCGCCATGGGCGACGGCGCCAACGACCTGCCCATGATGGGCGCGGCCGGTCTGTCGGTGGCCTACCACGCCAAGCCCAAGGTGCGCGAGCAGGCCATGGTCGCCATCAACGACGGCGGCCTGGACCGACTGCTGGAAGTGCTGCGCTGAGCCGCCCCCAAGGAACCCCATGCCCTTTGCCGCCCTCGGACTGACCCCGGCCCTCGTCACCGCCACGCAACGCCTCGGCTACGACGCGCCTACCCCCATCCAGTCCGCCGCCATTCCCGCCGTGCTGCGCGGCGCGGACGTGCAAGCGCAAGCACAGACCGGCTCAGGCAAAACCGCAGCCTACCTATTGCCGCTGCTGCAACGCCTGTGGGCCGAGCCGCTGCGCCCCGGCCCGCGTCCCACGCGCGCGCTGGTGCTGGTGCCCACCCGCGAGCTGGCCCAGCAAGCCGGCGACGTGCTGCATGAGTTGCTGCGCCACCTGCCCGGCCAAACCACCCATGGCCAGCCGGCGCTGAAGGTCGCGGTGGTGTACGGCGGCGTGTCCATCAACCCGCAGATGATGGGCCTGCGCGGCGGCGCCGAGGTGGTGGTGGCCACCCCGGGGCGCTTGCTGGACCTGGTGCGCAGCGGGGCGCTGCGCCTGAACACCGTGCAACACCTGGTGCTGGACGAGGCCGACCGCCTGCTCGACCTGGGCTTTGCCGACGAACTGCACGACGTGCTGGACCTGCTGCCCGCACGGCGCCAGAACCTGCTGTTCTCGGCCACCTTCCCGGCCGAGGTGCAAAGCTTGGCCGACGCCCTACTACACCAACCCGAGCGGTTGCACGTGCCCGAAACCGTGGTGGACCTGACCCGCATCGAGCAGCGCGCCTACCGGGTGGACACCGCACGCCGTGCCACCCTGCTGCGCCACCTCATCGACACACAACGCTGGCGACAGGTGCTGATGTTCGTGGCCAGCCAGTACGCGGCCGAGCACCTGGCGTTCAAGCTGAACCGCAGTGGCCTGCGCGCGACCGCCTTCCACGGCGGCC
The DNA here is from genome assembly GCA_964610405.1 of uncultured Macromonas sp. Taxonomy (GTDB): domain Bacteria; phylum Pseudomonadota; class Gammaproteobacteria; order Burkholderiales; family Burkholderiaceae_C; genus CAZGDZ01. The sequence goes on from CAZSZN010000119.1 coordinate 1,706, forward strand.
TGACCCAGGGGGCCCGACGCGAGGTGCTGGCCGGCTTCAAGCACGGCGAAGCCGACGTCATGGTCACCACCGACCTGGCGGCGCGTGGCATCGACATCGCCCAACTGCCGGTGGTCGTCAACTTCGACCTCCCACGTTCAGCGGTGGACTATGTGCACCGCATTGGTCGCACTGGTCGCGCCGGGGCGACGGGCCTGGCCATCAGCTTGGTCACTGCGGCGACGTCGGCCCACTGGCAACTGATCCAGAAGCGCCAGCAACTGACGGTGCCACTGGACACCGTGGCAGGGTTTGAACCCACCGAAGCCGAAGTGCCCATGACCCAAGCCACCGATGGCACTGGCGGCATCAAAGGCAAACGCCCCAGCAAGAAAGACAAACTGCGCGCGGCCGCCGCGCAGGCCGCCCAGAAGCCCCAGCAGGGCTGAGTTCGGTCAATCGTCCAGCGCGTCGTCCGCTGCTGCGGCGGACTCGCTGGGGCGCTCCTGGTACTGGCGCACCGCAGGCTTGGCCCAAATTTCCACGTACACCTGAGCGGCGCCATCCTGGGCCAGCGCATCCAACCGGGTGCCCAAAGTCTTCACATGCACGGCCTCAGCGCTGTCGGCAGCCAGCCCCAAACGGCAGTCAAAGTCCCAGTAATCCACGCCCTCGGGCAATGCCTTGCGGCGCTCGCGTTTGACGTATTTGTTCAGTTCGTGCTTGATCGCGTCCAGCACGCGGTCCGGGTGTTTGCCCTCAACGTGGAGGGAGAAGGTTTTTTTCATGGCTGTCCTGCCCGCAGCGGGCGGCGCCGACATGGCACCGAGGCGGGAGCGCGATTATGCGGCCAACCGCGCCCGCTCGGTTATTCTTGGGCACACACCATGACGCAAGCCCCCCATTGCCCCAGCGCTGAAGCCATTGCCCTACTCGACCCGTTCGAGCGCCTGCCCCGATCGCGCATTCACTTGGTCCACACCGCCGAGCAGGCCCAACAAGCAGCCCAAACGTTGCAGCAAGCCAGTGCCTGGGGCTTCGACACCGAGTCCAAACCCACCTTCCACCGCGACCAGACCTCAGACGGCCCACACACCGTGCAACTGGCCACCCTGGACGAGGCCTGGGTCTTCCAATTGCACGACCCGGATTGCCGCGCCGTGGTGGCCAAGCTGCTGACCTGGCCGCAGGCGGTGAAAGCCGGTTTCGGCCTTCGCGATGACCGCGCCCGCATCCAGCACAAACTGGGCGTGGCGCCCGCCAACGTGCTGGAGTTGAACACCGTGTTCCGCCAACGGGGCTATCGGCGCGAAGTGGGTCTGAAAACCGCCATCGCGCTGCTGTTCAACCAACGTTTCGTCAAATCCAAGAAGACGGCCACCACCAACTGGGCCGCACCGCAGTTGAGCGAATCTCAACTGCTGTATGCCGCCAACGACGCCTACGGCGCCGCGCGCGTGTACCACGCCCTCAAACTGGGCGGTTGAACACCCTCTCTGTGCCAGCGCCTCAGAGTGCCCGCGCCAGACGCTGCACGCCTTCGCGGATTTTTTCCACATCCGAGGTGGCAAAGCTCAGGCGGAAGCTGGCGCGGTCGGGCTGCTCGCAATAAAAAGGCGCGCCCGGCACAAAAGCCACGCCCTGTTCGATGGCGCGCTGCGCGAACACCCGACTGTCCTGCACCTGCCCGCGTGCGCCGGTCAGCCGCGCCCACACGAACAGGCCACCCCGGGGCTGCACAAATTCCACCGCGTCGCCCAAGGCGCTGCGCAAACCGTCGCACATGGCCTGCGCGCGCTCGGCGTACACCGCCCGGGCGCGCTGCAGGTTGGCGGTCATGCGGCCGGCCTTCAGGTACTGCGCAGCGGTGGCTTGGGCGAAGGTGCTCGAATTCGCATCGCTGAACTGCTTGCACATCACCGCCTTGGCCAGCAGTTCGGGCGGGGCGATCATCCAGCCCAAGCGGAAGCCAGCCGACAAAGTCTTGCTCAAAGAGCCGCAGTGCACCAGGCAATCGCGGCTGCCGGGCACCTGCTCGCTCAGCGCCAGCAGGCTGGGCGGTGGCGCATCGCCAAAATACAGGTCGCCGTAGGGATCGTCTTCCACGATCAGCGTCTGGTGCTTCACCGCCAGTTCCAGCACACGCCGGCGGCGCTCCAGGCTCAGGGTGGCGCCACTGGGGTTGCCGAACGTGGGAATCAGGTACACAAACTTCGGCCGGTGCTCCACGATCAACTGCTCCAGCCGGTCCACCTGGACGCCGTCGCCGTCGATCGGGGCGCTCACCAGCTCCGCGCCGTACAGGCGGAAGCACTGGATGGTGGCCAAAAAGGTCGGCCCCTCCACAATCACTTTGTCGCCGGGCGACACCAGGGTTTTGCCCAGCAGGTCCAGACCCTGCTGGCTGCCGGTGGTCACCACCAACTGCTCAGCGCTCAAACCCTGTACGCCCTTGGCCGCCATGAACGCTGTCAACTGCTCGCGCAGCGGCTGGTAGCCCTCGGTGGCGCCGTACTGCATCGCGCCGGCCGGCTCCTGCTCCAAGGCCGCCAAGGTGGCCTGCCGAATGCCGTCCACATCCACCAACCCCACATCGGGAAAGCCGCCGGCAAAACTGATGATGCCGGGCTTGCCCAGCAGCTTGAACAGCTCGCGAATGGCCGAGGTTTCCACGTTGTTCAGTCGGTCGGCAAAGCGGATGGCGTTGTTGGCACTCATGTGAAAATCACGGCATGAAAAAGGAACACGTCGAGCTGTTTTTTGCCACCTTGCAGGCGGCCAACCCACAGCCCAACACCGAGTTGGAGTATACGAGTGTGTTCGAACTGCTCGCGGCCGTGCTGCTCAGCGCCCAGGCCACCGACGTGGGCGTGAACAAGGCCACACGCCGGCTGTTCCCGGTGGCCAACACACCGCAGCAGATCCTCGACTTGGGCCTGGCCGGGCTGGAAGCGCACATCCAGACCATTGGCCTTTACCGCAGCAAGGCCAGGCACCTGATGCAGACCTGCCAGATCCTCGTGGAACAGCACGGCGGCCAGGTGCCCCGCACCCGCGAAGCGCTGGAGGCCCTGCCCGGCGTGGGCCGCAAGACCGCCAACGTGGTGCTCAACGTGGCTTTTGGCGAACCCACCATGGCGGTGGACACCCACATTTTCCGCCTGGGCAACCGGACCGGCCTCGCCCCCGGCAAAACGCCGCTGGCCGTGGAGCAGCAACTGCTCAAACGCATCCCTGCGCGTTTTCTGGAAGATGCGCACCACTGGCTCATTTTGCACGGCCGCTACGTGTGCCAGGCCCGCAAGCCGCAATGTGGCCGCTGTGCGGTGGCGGCCTATTGCGGCTACAAAGCCAAGACGGCCTGATGCCATGACGCAATGACTGCCCCACGCACCCTGCCCTGGCTGGACCCTGGCGCGCCGTTTCCGCCAGTCGCGCAAGCCTGGGCTGCCCGCGACCCCATCCCGGGCTTGCTCGCGGCAGGTGGTGCGCTGGACACGGCCACCCTCACCGCCGCTTACCGCCAAGGCATTTTCCCCTGGTACAGCGCCGACCAGCCCATCCTCTGGTGGAGCCCGGACCCCCGCATGGTGCTGCGCCCCGAAGACTTTTGGTTGCACCCATCACTGCGCAAGACGCTGCGCAGCGCGGTGCGCCAAGGGCGGCTCGAAATCCGCATCGACACCGCGTTCGAAACCGTCATCCGCGCCTGTGCACACACGCCCCGCAAAGGCCAGAACGGCACCTGGATCGTGCCCGAGATGGTGGACGCCTACATCGCCCTGCACCGGGCTGGCCACGCCCACAGCGTGGAAACCTGGTGGGATGACGAGTTGGTCGGCGGCCTCTATTGCATCAACCAAGGCCGCATGGTGTTCGGCGAATCCATGTTCAGCCACCGCAGCGACGCCTCCAAGATCGCGCTCTGCGCCCTGGTGGCCTGTTGCTTGGCCTGGGACGTGCCAGCCATCGACTGCCAGCAAAACACCTCGCACCTGGCCTCGTTGGGTGCAGCCGAAATGCCACGACACCAGTTCATCCAAGTCGTGCAAACGGCCATTGCACAGCCTACCCCCACGTGGGCATGGTCGCCCCTATACTGGTCACATTGGCTGAGCGCGAACCCATCCATTGCAGTTGAACACGACCCTGCCAAGCTGTGACCCACCCTCAGGAACTCCCGCTGGAAGCCGTGCAGTTCTATGCCACGGCCCCATACCCCTGCAGCTACCTCGAAGGGCGGCAAGCCCGCTCCCAGGTCGCCACCCCCAGCCACCTCATCCACCACGACACGTACTCCGAGTTGGTCACGCGCGGCTTCCGGCGCAGCGGCGTGTTCACCTACCGCCCCCATTGCGACGGTTGCCGCGCCTGCGTGCCGCTGCGCATTCCCGTCGAGCGTTTTCAACCCAACCGCAGCCAGCGCCGAACGTGGCAGCAACACGCCAATTTGCAAGTCCGCGTGCTGACCCTGGGGTTTGACGACGCCCACTACCGCCTCTACCAGCGCTACCAGCACCACCGCCACCCTGGCGGCGGCATGGATCACGACAACCCCGACCAATACAGCCAGTTTCTGCTCCAAAGCCGCGTCAACTCGCGGCTGGTGGAGTTTGTGCTGCCCGCACACGACGGCCAGCCGGAGCAACTGAAAATAGTGTCGGTGGTGGACGTGCTCAACGACGGTCTGTCCGCCGTCTACACCTTCTACGAGCCGAATGACCGCGCCGCCTACGGCATTTACAACGTGTTGTGGCAAATCTCACAAGCACAAAGTCTGCGCTTGCCCCACGTCTACCTGGGCTACTGGATCGAAGACAGCCCCAAGATGCGCTACAAAAGCCACTTCCATCCCCACGAAGTGCTGCGAAATGGCCACTGGGTGACACCTGACCCCTGAATTACCCACCACAAGGTGCACGGGCGACATTTCACCTTATAAAATGTCTGCATTCAACGCACCACCCATGACACGCCGCCCAGACACCCTCCCCAGCCAGCCCAGCGTCCAGGTTCTGGAACGCACCTTCCAATTGCTGGAGGTGCTGGCATCGCGTGAGGAAGCGGTCAGCCTCAAAGACATCAGCGAAAAAACGGGGCTGCATCCCTCCACCGCCCATCGCATCCTGAACGACCTGACCATCGGTCGTTTTGTGGACCGCCCAGAGCCTGGTAGCTACCGCCTGGGCATGCGGCTGCTGGAACTTGGCAACTTGGTCAAAGCACGCCTGAGTGTGCGCGATACTGCTTTGGGCCCGATGCGCGACTTGCACAAGCAAATCCAGCAGCCTGTCAACTTGAGCGTTCGGCAAGGCGACGAGATCGTCTACGTGGAGCGTGCTTACAGCGAACGGTCAGGCATGCAAGTGGTACGCGCCATCGGTGGCCGTGCCCCACTGCACCTGACTTCGGTGGGCAAGTTGTTCCTGGCCGCAGACGACCCACAGCGCGTGCGTGCCTATGCCACCCGCACCGGTTTGATGGGCAATACCCGCAACAGCCTGACGCAGCTCGCGGTGTTGGAGCGGGAATTGGCGCAATGCCGGCGCCTGGGCGTGGCCCGCGACAACGAAGAACTGGAAATGGGCGTGCGTTGCATGGCCGCTGGCATCTACGATGACCAGGACAAACTGGTCGCCGGTCTCTCCATTTCAGCACCGGCCGACCGGCTTGATGAAAGTTGGCTGCCCAAATTGCGCGACACGGCAGACTTGATCAGCAGCGCGCTGGGCCACCGAAAACCAGCCCTCTGAGCTCTCGCGCGTTGAGCGCGAGGATCAGCTTCGCCCGCCGTCCACCAGCAACCCTTGGGAAAACAGTGCCGACTCGGCCCAACGACGCAGACGCTCTGCATCGCCAATGCGAGCTGCAGGGCCAGCTGCGTCAAGCAACACCATGATCAACTGGCGGCCTGCCACGCTGACCTGCATGACCAGACAGCGCCCTGCCTCACGGATGTAGCCGGTTTTCTGCAAACCGATGTTCCAGTTATCGTCGTGCACCAGCCGGTTGCTGTTGCGGTACTGCAGCACGCCACGGCCGCTGGCCACCTGGTACGACGGCGAGGTGGACAGATCCCGCAGCATGGGGCGCTCGTAAGCGACCGTAGCCAGCGCCGCCAAGTCACGCGCACTGGAACGGTTGTCGCTCGACAAACCGGTCGGGTCCACAAAGCGGGTGTCTGTCATGCCCAATTCGACGGCCCGCTCGTTCATGCGACGAACAAATGCCTGCACGCCACCCGGGTAGGTGCGTCCCAGCGCATGGGCCGCCCGGTTCTCGCTCGACATCAAGGCCAAATGCATCGCCTCAGCGCGCGACAGGCGAGACCCCACCGCCAGACGCGAACCACTGTTCTTGAGCCGATCCACATCCGCGCTTTCGATGGTGATGATTTCATCCATCGGCAGATGGGCTTCGGAAATCAACAAACCGGTCATCAGCTTGGTCAACGACGCAATCGGCAGCACCGCCGTGTCGTTCTTGCCCAGCAAGATTTCGTGGGTGCTTTGGTCGATCACCAGCACGGCGCTGGAATTCAAATTGAGCGGATCGTCCACCTTGCGCAGGCCCAATTGCTCCCCGACCGACAGCACTGCCGGCGCAGACGCGGCCGCCGCAACCGCCACGGTCTTGCCCGAGCGTTGGGTGCGGCGCGCCACCACCTTCTGGGCGCCGGCTTTGTCCACCCGCTTTTTGACCGCCTTGGCCACTTTGGTGGACTTCTTGGCTTGGACCTGCTTTTTCTTCTGCTGAGCCACCTTCTGTTTGGCAGTAGCGGCCTCTGCAATGGGCGCGAGTGCGACACAACCGACGGCCAAAAGCACCGTCAACAACGCCCGGCGCGAAACACTGAAAAAGCGGGAATAAAACATGGCGGTTCCCTCAAACTCCGAAGAACAGCCACAGTATAGAAGGAAAACCCTGAAAAACAATAAAAAACATGGGCTTGCAGCCTCTTTTTAAGAGATCGCCACAACAGAAACATCCACAGAGGCGACCAGGCCCCTGTGGATGCCGGCGTCAGCCCTGCGCCGCGACCCGATCGGCCTTGCTGTGCAGCTTGTTGAGCGCGCTCAGGTAAGCCTTGGCAGACGCCACCACGATGTCCGGATCGGCCCCAACGCCGTTGACGACCCGACCGCCGTGTTGCAGCCGCACCGTCACCTCGCCCTGGCTCTCGGTTGAGCCCGTGGTGATGGCGTTGACCGAGTACAGCAACATCTCAGCCCCACTTTTCACATGGGTCTCGATCGCTTTGAGCGAGGCATCCACCGGGCCATTGCCTTGGGCCTCACCCACCAGCTCCTTGCCATCCATGGTGAAAATCACCCGAGCGTGGGGACGTTCACCGGTTTCGCTTTGCTGCGCCAGCGAGACCAAGCCGTACTGCTCTTTCTCAGGCGTCACACTTTCGTCGCTGACCAAAGCCAGAATGTCTTCGTCAAAGATTTCGCTCTTGCGGTCGGCCAACTCCTTGAATTTGGTGAAAGCCGAATTGATGTCGGTTTCCGACTCCATTTGAATGCCCAACTCTTCGAGCCGCTGCTTGAATGCGTTGCGACCGCTGAGTTTGCCCAGGAC
>CAZSZN010000120.1:0-9242 GCA_964610405.1 uncultured Macromonas sp.
CTGGCCGAGGTGTGCAATGGCACCGCTGGGGCAGCCTCGCGGTGGTGCTGGTGGCGGGTTTCGGCGCGGTGACGGCCGCCCGCCAGAGCTGGTTGCAGTGGTTCCCGCCCGAGGTGTACAGCTGCGGCCGCGACTTCTACGGCATGATCGAAAGCTTCCCGCTGCGCCGTGCCATCCCCATGATCTTCCGGGGCAGCGGCGACTGCACCCAGATCGACTGGACCTTCCTCGGTCTGTCAATTGCCAATTGGTCGTTCCTGAACTTCATCGCCATGGCGGTCGTGGCGATCGTCTTGTGGGTGGCGCTCGGCCGCCGTCGTCCTGCCTGAGTGATTTAGAGGCCGCGCAGGCCTGGCTGCTTTCGCAAATGGCAGGTTTGGTGTGATGCCATGGGCGCCCTAGAATGGGCCAATGACATCGGGCAATTTCACCGAATTCGCTTTGTTGTTGCTGGCGGCGGCATTCTTGGGCGCGGTGTTTGTGCGCTTGCGCCAGCCGGTGCTGGTCGCCTACATCGTGGTTGGCATTGCACTGGGGCCGGCCGGGTTTGGGTTGGTCACGGCCCACGACCAGATCAACCTCCTGGCCCAGATCGGGGTCACGGTGTTGCTGTTCATCGTTGGCCTGAAGTTGGATTTGCACCATGTGCGGCACATTGGGCCGGTTGCGCTGGCGACGGGGCTGGGGCAACTCACCTTCACCATCGTCATTGGTTTCGGGCTGATCCTGCTGATGGGGCGCGACCTGATGACCGCGCTGTACGTCGCCGTGGCGCTCACGTTTTCCAGCACCATCATCATCGTCAAGCTGCTGTCGGACAAGCGGGAGCTGGATTCGTTGCATGGTCGGATTGCGGTCGGTTTCTTGATCGTGCAGGACTTGGCGGTGGTGTTGGCGATGATGGCCATGAGCGCGCTGAACTCGACCGAGGCGGCCGCCGTTCCGCCTCCGTGGTGGGAGGTGGCCTCGTCGTTGGGTGTGCGCCTGGTCACCGCTGGGGTGGTCATATACGTGTTGATGCGCTACCTGCTGCCCCAGTTGGTGACCGCCATGGCCCGCTCGCAGGAATTGCTGTTGATTTTTGCCCTTTCGTGGGCGGTGGCGTTGGCGGCGTTGGGTGCTTGGGCGGGTTTCAGCATGGAAGCTGGTGCCTTCATGGCCGGGTTCACGCTGGCCTCCACCGCGTACCGAGAGGCCATCAATGCGCGGCTGGGCGGCATTCGAGACTTTTTGCTGCTGTTTTTCTTCATCCACCTCGGCGCCGAGCTGGATTTTTCCACCTTGGGCCAGGAGCTGGTGCCGGCCATGCTGCTGTCGGTGTTCGTGTTGATTGGCAATCCGCTCATCGTGATGGCCATCATGGGGTTCATGGGCTACCGCAGCCGCACCGGCTTTTTGGCCGGGTTGACGGTGGCACAAATCAGCGAGTTTTCCATCGTGTTCGTGGCCATGGGCATCACGCTCGGGCATGTGGACCACCAAGCCCTGGGTTTGACCACGCTGGTGGGGCTGATCACCATCACCCTGTCCACTTACATGATTTTGTACTCTCACCCGCTCTACGAACGTCTGGCGCCCTGGCTGGGGGTGTTTGAACGCAAGATCCCTCACCGCGAGTTGGCGGTGGAGCGCAAGCCCCTGAAGTCGGACGCACTGGATGTGTTGGTGTTTGGGCTGGGGCGCTACGGGGGGCATTTGTTGCGCAAGCTGCACGCCGAAGGCGTGAATGTGGTGGGCGTGGACTTTGACCCCGAGGCGGTGCGTGAACTCAAGCGCAAGCGCCTGCCGGTTCAATACGGCGACGGCGAGAATCCCGATTTTCTGGAGTCCCTGCCCATCGCGCGCACCCGGTGTGTGGTCAGCACCTTGCCCCTGATCGAAGCCAACCGCGCCTTGGTCAGTGCCTTGAAAGAGCACGGCTTCAATGGCTATCTGGCCGTGACCGCCCGCGATGCCGCCGCACATGCCGATCTGAAAGCGCTGGGCGCAGACCATGTATTTTTGCCGTTTGAGGATGCATCGGCCCACGCGGCCGAGGTGGTTGAGGGTGCCTTGCGGTGCCAGGCGACCGAGCTGGAATCCAAAGAGGAGAAGTGATGCACGAGGCAGGTCCTTGGCTGGTGGCCACCGATTTTTCTGCGGGAGCTCGCATGGCTGCGGACCGCGCTGCGCGGCTGGCAGCACAGCTCCGGCAAGGTTTGGTGCTGATCCATGTGGTACCGGACGACGCCTTGGCCGCCCTGAAGGGCTGGATGAACCCTGCAACAGCGTGGGACGCCCGCCTGACCGAAGTGCTCCGCCTGCAACTTCAGGAGGAGCAGCAGCGGCTGACCCAGACGTTTGGCGTGGACGTTACCTCTGTCATGCTGGAGGGGCATGCCGTCATGGCGATTGATGCTGAAGCGACGGACGTTCAGGCATCGTGCCTGGTGGTCGGAGCGCTGGGCAGTTCGCGGGTCCAGCACCTCATGTTGGGCACCACGGCCGAGCGCCTGTTGCGAAAAACCTCGCACCCCTTGTTGACCGTGCGCCAGCCCGCCGTGCGCGGGTATGAGCGTGTGTTGCTGCCCTTGGATTTTTCAGCGTGGTCGCTGGCCGCCATCACCTTGGCCCGCACCGTGGCACCCGACGCGCGGTTGTATCTGGTGCACACCTTCACTGTGCCGTTTGAAGAAAAATTGCGTTTTGCTGGGGTGGACGATGCCACCATCGACCTTTACCGCCACCAGACCCGCGAAGCTGCTTACGCCCAGTTGCAGGCCTTGGCCATGGCGGCTGGCTTGCCCGCAGACGGCTACGTGCTCCGCTTGGTCGAGGGCGATGCGGCACCCAGCTTGGTTGAAGAAGCCGAGACGCACGGTTGCGATCTGGTGGTGATCGGCAAGCACGGCCGCAATGCCGCCGAGGAGTTGCTGCTGGGCAGCGTGACGAAGCACGTGCTGGCAGAAGTCCGGTGTGACGTGCTGGTGTCCACCCAGCGTATGGGTTGAAGCGCGTCGGCCGCTCTGCTCAGTTCAGGCGCGTCGGCTTTTCAACGCACGCGCTGCTTCGGTCACCAGTTCCGGGCCTTTGTAAATCAAGCCGCTGTAAATCTGCACCACATCGGCGCCGGCCTGCAGTTTGCTGACCGCGTCATCGCCACTGAGGATGCCGCCCACACCGATGATCGGGAAGGTTTTGCCCAGGTGGGTGCGCAATTGGCGGATCACCTCGTTGCTGGCTTCCAGCACCGGAGCGCCCGACAGGCCGCCGGTTTCCTCTGCGTGCGGCAGCCCTTGCACGGCGGTGCGCGACAAGGTGGTGTTGGTCGCCACCACGCCATCCATCTGATGGCGTTGCAGGGCAGCCGCGATCACTTCCACCTGCGTCGCATCCAGATCGGGGGCGATTTTCAGGAACAGCGGCTTGTGCTGGCCAAAGCGGTCGGCCAGCTCGGCCCGTTTGCGCGTCAGCGCGCCCAACAACTGCTCCAGCGCCTCGTCGCTTTGCAGCGAACGCAGGTTTTGCGTGTTCGGGCTGGAGATGTTGACAGTGACGTAATCCGCGTGGGGGTACACGCCTTCCAGGCACGTCAGGTAGTCGTCCGTGGCCCGCTCGATCGGGGTGGCGGCGTTCTTGCCAATGTTCAGGCCCAGCACCATGCCGCCCGACTGGGCCTGGCGCCGCAGACGCGACTGCTTGACGTTGTGGATGAAGGTGTCCAGCCCTTCGTTGTTGAAGCCCAACCGGTTGATCAGGGCCTGTTTTTGCGGCAGGCGGAACATGCGTGGCTTCGGGTTGCCCGGCTGCCCCTTGGGCGTGACCGTGCCCACTTCCACAAAGCCAAACCCCATGGCGCCCCAGGCATCGATGCAGCGGGCGTTCTTGTCCAGCCCAGCGGCCAGACCCACCCGGTTGGGAAAGCGCAGACCCGCCAGCGTCAGCGGGTCGTCCACCCGGGTTTGGCCGGCCAAGCACATCAGCGGGGTGTTTTGCAGTCGCGCCAGTTGGTTCAACGTGAATTCGTGGGCCTCCTCCGGGTCCATGTTGAACAGAAAGGGGCGGGCGAATGCATAGGGCAGCAAGGACATTGGATAATGGCAGGCCTCAAAACCTGCGGAGCGGATATCGGGATGGCCCCGATTCTCCCAGAACCGAAAGCGCCCCACGATGACAACCCTGACCCAAGATGAACTGAAAACCCTGGTGGGCCGCGCCGCCCTGGATTACGTGGTGCCCGGCGAGATCGTGGGCGTGGGCACTGGCTCCACCGTCAACAAGTTCATCGATGCACTGGCCAGCATGAAGGACCAGATCCGGGGTGCGGTGTCCAGTTCGGTCGCCTCCACCGAACGCTTGCGCGCCTTGGGCATTCCCGTTCTTGACGCCAACGAGGTGCAAAGTCTGTCGGTGTATGTGGACGGCGCCGATGAAATCGACCCGCAAGGCCACATGATCAAGGGCGGCGGCGCTGCTTTGACGCGCGAGAAGATCGTGGCGGCCCTGTCGGCCCGGTTTGTCTGTATCGCTGACGAAAGCAAATGGGTGCCCGTGCTGGGTGCCTTCCCGCTGCCGGTGGAAGTGATTCCCATGGCGGCGCAGCAGATCTCCCGCCAGTTTGCCGCCATGGGTGGCCAAGCCCAGTTGCGCTTGAAGGACGGTGTGCCTTTGGTGACCGACAACGGTCAACACATTTTGGATGTGACGGGCTTGCAGATTGCCGATCCGCTGGCGTTCGAAAGCCAGGTCAACAATTGGCCGGGCGTGGTGACGGTGGGGGTGTTTGCCCACCAAAAAGCCGATGTGTGCCTGCTCGGCACCGCCGCAGGCGTGAAAACCTGCGTGTTTTGATGGCCGATGCCACCGCTCCGGCACAGCCGCGCAACCCCTTGCATGGGGTGACGTTGGAGGCCATGGTCAACGCCTTGGTGGCGCATTACGGTTGGTCGGAGCTGGGCCAGCGCATCCCGGTGCGGTGCTTCACCCACAACCCCAGCGTTGCGTCCAGCCTGAAATTTTTACGCAAAACCCCCTGGGCGCGCGACAAGGTGGAAGGGCTTTACCTGTTCATGTTGCGCGAGCAGCGCCGCCATCAGCAGCGGGGCGGCGCGTAAAGGCGCGGCAAGGTCAGGCCATGCCCTGGTGCCGCAACAGCGCGTCGATGGATGGCTCACGCCCGCGAAACGCCTTGAACGACGCCATGGCTGGCCGGCTGCCGCCGGCTTCCAGAATCGCCGCCCGGTAGCGCTGGCCCGTGGCAGGATCCAGTGTGGTGCCGGTGGTTTGTGCCGCTTCTTCAAACGCGGCATAGGCATCGGCGCTCAGCACCTCGGCCCATTTGTAGCTGTAGTAGCCCGCCGCGTAGCCGCCCGCAAAAATGTGGCTGAAGGTGTGCGCGGTGCGGCTGTAACCCGGAGGCTGGGTCACGGCCACTTCCTGGCGCACCTGTTGCAGCAAACCCATGAAGTCCACGCCGTCAGCGTTGCGCGGTACATCCGCGCTGTGCAACAGCATGTCGTACAGCGCAAACTCGATCTGGCGCAAGGTCTGCAGGCCGCTTTGGAAATTTTTGGCTGCCAGCATTTTGTCGAACAGCTCGCGAGGCAGCAGTTCACCGGTGTTCACGTGGGCGGTCATGCGTTTGAGCACGTCCCATTCCCAGCAGAAGTTTTCCATGAACTGGCTGGGCAGTTCGACCGCATCCCACTCCACGCCGCTGATGCCACTCACGTCCCGTTCGTTCACCTGCGTGAGCATGTGGTGCAGGCCATGGCCGAACTCGTGGAACAGGGTGATGACGTCGTCGTGGGTCAACAACGGCGGCTTGCCATTGACACCTTCGGCGAAGTTGCACACCAGGTGGGCCACTGGGGTCTGCAACTGGCCGTTGTCGGGGCGCAGCCAGCGGGCACGCACGTCGTCCATCCAGGCGCCGCCGCGCTTGCCGTTGCGGGCCCCCGGGTCCAGGTAAAACTGCCCCACCAATTGCGGGGCACCTTCGCCGGTGCCCTGGCCGCGCCGCTCGATGCGGAAGAATTGCACGCCCGGGTACCACACTGGTGCCGTGTCGGGGCGAATGCTGACGTCGAACAGCGTCTCGACGATCTGGAACAAGCCTTCCAGCACTTTGGGGGCTGTGAAGTAGGGTTTGACGTCCTGCTCGCTGTAAGCGTAACGGGCCTGGCGCAGTTGCTCGCCGATGTAAGGCCAGTCCCAAGCCTGCGGGTCGCTCAAGCCCAGCTGCTCTGCGGCGAAGGCGCGCATGTCGGCCAGGTCTTGCTCGGCATAGGGGCGGGCTTTGGTGGCCAGCTCGCGCAGGAACTGGATCACTTGCGCCGGCGACTCGGCCATTTTGGGGACCAACGAGACGGTGGCAAAGTCGCGGTAGCCCAGCAACTCGGCTTCTTCCTGGCGCAGCACCAGGATTTCTCGGATGATGGCGGTGTTGTCAAATTTGGTGCCGTCCGGCACTTCGGCGCAGTTGGCCTGGTCGCTGGCACGGGTGCCATAGGCGCGGTAAAGCCGCTCGCGCAGGGGGCGGTGGCGGCCGAATTGCATCACCGGCAGGTAGCAGGGCAGCTTCAGGGTGATTTTGTGCCCGGCCTTGCCCTCGGCCTCTGCAGCAGCCCGTGTCGCGGCTTGCACGTCTGCGGGCACGCCGTCCAGCTCTTCGGTGGTGGCGTAATAGGCGTAGGCGTCGGTTGCGTCCAGTGCGTTTTCGCTGAACTTCTGGCTCAGTTCGGCTTGCCGTTCCTGGATGGCGGCAAAGCGTTCTTTCGCGGCACCTTGCAGTTCGGCGCCTCCGAGCACGAAGCCGCGCATGGCGTTGTGGTGGGCCTGGGCCTGTTCGGGCGTCAGGGTGGCCGGGTCCATCGCTTTGTACTTGGCGTACAGCCGTTCGTCCGCCCCCAGGCGCGTCCAGAACTCGGTGACCTTGGGCAGCGCAGCGTTGTAGGCGGCACGCAGTTCGGGCGTGTCGGCCACCGCGTTCAAATGCCCCACTGCGCCCCAGGCGCGGCCAAACCGCTCAGTCACCACGTCCAGCACCTGCGCCATCTGGCGCCAGTTCGCCGGGAAGTTGGTGGCGGTCACCGTTTCCAGTGCGGTTTCGGCCGCCTGCAGCAGGCTGTCCACCGCAGGTTGCACGTGCTCGGGCCGGATGGCGTCGAAACGCGGCAAATCGGCAAAGTCGAGCAGGGGGTTCTGGGCCAGGGTCAGATCGGGGGCGGTGACAGCGTTCATGGCACTTATTTTTGCGTGGTTTTCTTCACACTTTTCTGAGTGGGCTTTTTCGCGCGCTTGATGAGACCGCCCGGCGTGAGGCGTTCGTTGCCCAGCACCCGCACCATTTTGACCTCCGGGCGTTGGCCGCCTTTCTTGCTGTACTTCAGGATCTTCACATCCTTCGGGCCGGGCATGCGGTCTTCGTCGGTGGCCTTTTCCTTGTCGGGCATGGGGCGCCAGAGCACCAGCAATTTGCCGATGTGTTGAATGGGCGCGGCCTCCAGTTCGTCGGCCAGGGTGAGCAGGTAGCCCTCGCGGGTGGCGCGGTCGTCGCTGAACACACGCACCTTGATCAGGCCGTGTGCTTTGAGCGCCGCATCCACCTCTTTTTTGACGGCATCGGTCAATCCATCGCCCCCAATGAGCACGACTGGGTCGAGGTGATGCGCATCGGCACGGTGAACTTTGCGCTGGGCGGGAGTGAGTTGAATGTGAGACATGGGACAATTATCCCAGCATGAAGGTCAAAACGCAGAGCAAGAAGGTCAACAAGGCCTGGTTAAACCAGCACGTCAACGATCCGTGGGTCAAATTGGCCCAGAAGGAAGGCTTCCGTGCGCGCGCTGCGTACAAGCTCAAAGAAATTGACGAAGTGTTCCATTTGATCCGCCCTGGGCAGTGCGTGGTCGATCTGGGCTGTGCGCCCGGCGCGTGGAGTCAGTACCTGCGGCGCCGGCTGTCACCGGCGGGTGCAGCGGCGGGCGAGCTCAACGGTACGATCGTCGGGCTGGATCTGCTGCCGATGGAGGCGATCGAGGGCGTTCATTTCATCCAGGGCGACTTCCGCGAGGAGGCGGTGCTGGCTGAGCTGGAGCAGGCATTGGCCTTGCCGGATGGGAGCCCGCGACCCGTGGACGTGGTGGTGTCGGACATGGCCCCCAACCTGTCGGGTGTGGAAACGGTGGACGCAGCGCGGATTTCGCTGCTGGTGGAATTGGCGGTGGATTTTGCCAAGCAACACCTGAAAAAGGACGGTGCGCTGGTGGTCAAATTGTTCCACGGCAGCGGCTACAACGAGCTGGTCCAGTTGTTCAAGGCGACGTTTCGGGTCGTCAAACCGCTGAAGCCAAAGGCCTCGCGCGACAAATCCTCGGAAACCTTTTTGGTCGGCATCGGTCTGAAACAGGGCTGACAATGGCAAAGACTATCTTTGCCATTGACAAGGCTCAAGCCAGGGTTATGGGCCTGGGGTCTTGAAAAGCCTAAAATGAGACAGAATTGAATTGGGTATTACCTGCAGGAGCTTTTCTTGAACAACCAATGGTTTTCTAAGGTTGCGGTGTGGATGGTCATCGCCATGGTGTTGTTCACCGTCTTCAAGCAGTTTGACGGGCGCACCACGGCTGGGGCTGGCTACATGGGCTACTCCGAGTTCCTCGACGAGGTCAAGGCCCAGCGCATCAAGAGCGCGACCATCCAGGAGGGCGGCAATGGCACCGAGATCGTGGCCGTCACGGTGGACGACCGTCGTGTGCGCACCAATGCCACCTACCTCGACCGTGGGCTGGTTGGCGACCTGATCGCCAACGACGTGAAGTTTGATGTGCGTCCCCGCGAGGAAGGTTCGCTGCTGATGACCCTGCTGGTGAGCTGGGGCCCGATGCTGCTGCTGATCGGCGTGTGGGTGTACTTCATGCGGCAAATGCAGGGTGGCGGCAAAGGCGGTGCTTTCAGCTTCGGCAAGAGCAAGGCGCGCATGCTGGACGAAAACGCCAACACCGTGACCTTTGCCGATGTGGCGGGCTGCGACGAAGCCAAGGAAGAGGTGAAGGAAGTGGTGGACTTCCTCAAAGACCCTTCCAAGTTCCAGAAACTGGGCGGCCGCATTCCGCGCGGCTTGCTGCTGGTCGGCCCCCCGGGCACCGGCAAAACGCTGCTGGCCAAGTCGATCGCCGGCGAAGCCAAGGTGCCGTTCTTCAGCATCTCGGGCTCCGACTTCGTGGAAATGTTCGTGGGCGTGGGCGCGGCCCGCGTGCGCG
>CAZSZN010000121.1:0-9150 GCA_964610405.1 uncultured Macromonas sp.
CCACCAGCGCTGCGTTTTGCTGGGTCACTGTGTCCAGCTGCGACACCGCTTCACCCACCTGCCCGATGCCGGACGCCTGTTCCTGGCTGGCGGCGGTGATTTCGTTGATCAGGTCGTTCACGCGCCGCACTTGCTCCACGATGCCGTTCACGCTGTCGCCCGCCTGGGCCACCAATTGGGTGCCGCTGTGCACACGGTCCACGCTGGCGGTGATCAAGTCCTTGATTTCCTTGGCGGCCGATGCGCTGCGCTGCGCGAGGCTGCGCACCTCGCCGGCCACCACCGCAAAGCCGCGCCCCTGTTCGCCAGCGCGGGCCGCTTCCACGGCCGCGTTCAGCGCCAGGATGTTGGTCTGAAACGCGATGCCGTCGATCACGCTGATGATGTCGGCGATGCGGTTGGAGCTCTGGCTGATTTCGGTCATCGTCGTCACCACCTGGCGCATCACCTCGCCGCCGGCCTGGGCCGACTGGGTGGCGCTGTGGGCGAGCTGGCTGGCTTGGCGAGCGGTGTCTGCGTTCTGGTTGACGGTGCTGGTCAACTCCTCCATGGACGCGGCCGTTTCCTCCAGGTTGGAGGCCTGGGTTTCGGTGCGTTGTGACAGGTCGGCCGTGCCGACCGCGATCTGCTCGGCACCGGTGGCCACCCCGTCGCTGCTCTGGCGCACTTCGTGGACCACCCGGGCCAGGCTGGCATTCATGGTGCCCAGCGCGGTCAGCAGTTCGCCCACTTCGTCACGGCTTTGGGCCTGAATGCGGGTGCTCAAGTCCCCGGAGGAAATGGCTTGCGCGACTTGCAGGGCCTGACTCATGCCTTGGTGGGTGGCGCGGCTGACGGCCACCATCACCCAAATGCCCAGGCTGGCGGTCAGCGCGATCACCGCAGAAATCAAGGCCAGTTGGCGGGTGTTGTCGGCCACGCGCTCGTTCAGCACCGTGTCCAGCGCCTGGAAGGCGCGGTCGATCACCGCAAACTGTTCGTCGATGGCGCGGGTGGTTTGGGCGAAATACTCGCCCGAAGCGAAGGTCAGTTCGCTGGCGTTGATGATCTGCTGCTGGGCCAACTGGATGGCGGCCTCTGCCGAGGTCTGAGCCGCCTGCTGGCTGTTGCCCATGGCCTCTTGCACCCGGTCATCGTTCTGGGCGGCGCGGCCCAGCTCTTTGCCGGCGGCGCGCAAGCTCATTAGGGCCCCGGTGGCGATGGCGTTCAGCCGCGCCAATTCGTCCGGCTGGGCGCTGCCGCGCGAGAGGTACAAGGCCCCCAGGGCGCGCATCTGCCCCAGATTTTCGGTGGTGTTGGGCAGGTAGTTGAAGACCGCGTTGATCAGGTGGAACGAGCCCGCCTCCGGGTCACGCGCCAGGCCCGAGACGACGGTGATTTCGTCCAGTGCCTCCAGTTGCGCAGCAATCAACTCGGTGTGCCGCTTGAAACTTTCTGGGCCCGGAATGCTGCGGTTCGCCACGGCGTCGGTCAGGCCTTGCCAGGTTTTCAAGGCGGCCGCGATGTGCTGGTTCAGCGCATCCTGACGCAGGCCCTCCACCGCTTGCCGAGCCGCGTCGAACGCCTGGGTCACTTCCCCCTGGCGTGCCTGGCGGGTGGCCGCCATGGTTTCATTGCCGCCCAGCACACCGGCCGACAGACCCCGGTGCTGCTGGGTGAGCTGGATCAATTTGAGCATGGCTGAGGCGGGCGCCATGCCGGCGGCCTCGCTGCGGGTCGCTTGCAGATTGGCCAGGTTGTTGCGCACGGTCAGGGTGGCGGGAATGACCACCATCAGCACGGCCAACAGCCCGATCAACCAGAATTTTTGGCTGAGTTTGAGGTTGCGTATCAATGCTTGCATGGTCCTGCCCTTCTGAATTCTGAAGTTCAATCATATAACCGTGGGGCGGCGGTGTGTTTGATGTCGGACAAGATGAGCTCAATCTGTACCGAGTCCAAAAACCGCCACTGGGCCCGAGGCGTGGGCATAATCACCCCATGCACACGCCTACAACCCTTGTTCCTGGCGATCCGGTCCGCCGTGCATCGCTGCAGTGTGGTTTGGCCTTGACCGCCTGGCTGTGTGCGGGCGCCTGGCGCCAAGCCCACGCGCTGGATTTGACCAGCCTGTCCAACACCGACGCCAGTGCCGGTGTGAAAACCGCGCTGGAGCGGGGTGCACTGGCGGCCATTGGCCTGCTGGGCCGCACCGACGGCTTTTTGGGCAACCCCCAGGTGCGCATTCCCTTGCCCGGCTATCTGGAAGACGCGGCCAAGCTGATGCGCACGTTCGGCCAGGGCGCGCGGGTGGATGAACTCGTCACCGCCATGAACCGGGCGGCGGAAGCGGTGGTGCCCATGGGCAAAGAGGTGCTGGTGCAGGCCGTGCGCGGCATGACGGTGACCGACGCCAAAAACATCCTGACCGGGGGCGATACCTCGGTGACCGATTTTTTTGCCAGCAAGACGCGCGAGCCGCTGACCGGTCGCTTCCTGCCCATCGTGACCCAGGCCACCGACAAGGTGGCGCTGGCCCAGAAGTACAACGACTTTGCTGGTCGCGCCAGCCGCTATGGCTTGGTGCGTCCGCAGGACGCGAATTTGCAGCAGTACGTCACCGGCAAAACGCTGGACGGGCTGTTTCTGGTCATTGGCGAGGAAGAGCGCAAGATCCGCCAGGACCCGGTCGGCACCGGCAGCCAGATCCTGCAAAAAGTCTTTGGCGCGTTGAAATAAGCCATGAACATCATCATTCTGGGCGCGGGCCGCGTGGGCGAGAGCGTGGCCGAAAGTCTGGCGTCCGAGCAGAACGACATCACCGTGATCGACCAGGACCCGGCGCGCCTGCGCGCGCTGGAGGAGCGCCTGGACCTGCGCGGGGTGGTGGGCAACGGCATCCAACCCTCTGTGCTGCGGGAGGCTGGCGCCAAGGATGCCGACATGCTGATCGCGTGTGCGGCGCTGGACGAGTCCAACCTGGTGGTGTGCAAGGTGGCGCACGACCTGTTCAATGTGCCCACGACCGTGGCCCGGTTGCGGTCGCCGGAGTTCGCCGAGGGTGACGAGCTGATGTCCAAGACCGGCTTTGCGGTGGACCATGTGATCTGCCCCGAAGAATCGGTGATGCGCTACATCCACCAGCTCATCGACTACCCCGAGGCGCTGCAGGTGCTGGAGTTTGCCGAGGGCCGGGTCTGCCTGATCGCGGTGCGGGCGGCGGCCGGTGGGGCGCTGGTGGGGCACACCATCGGTGAGTTCAAACAGCGTTTTCCCCATGCCGAAATGCGGGTGGTGGCGCTGTACCGGCTGGACACCGAAATGGAGGCGACCAAGAACACCCGCATCCTGCCGGGTGACGAGGTGTTTCTGCTGGCCGCGAGCGACAAGATCCGCCACGTGCTGGCGGCGATCCACAACATCGACAAGCCCGTGCAACGGGTGATGATTGCCGGGGGCGGCAAGGTGGGCCTGCGGCTGGCGCGCAGCCTGGTTGGCCAATGCCAGGTCAAGCTGGTGGAGCAGAACGCCAAGCGCTGCGAATACCTGGCCAGCCAACTGCCGTCGAGCATGTTGGTGCTGCATGGCGACAGCGTGGACGAAGAGCTGTTGATGGAAGAGAACGTCGCCGACATGGACCTGTTCCTGGCGCTGACCAGCGACGACGAGGACAACATCATGTCGGCCATGCTGGCCAAGCGGCTGGGCGCGCGGCGGGTGATGTCGCTGATCAACCGCCGTGCCTACGCCGACATGATGCAGGGCAGCGCGATCGACATTGCCGTGTCGCCAGCCCAGACGGTGATTGGCGAGCTGCTGGCGCACGTGCGCCGGGGTGATGTGGTGGCGGTGCACAGCTTGCGCCGGGGCGCTGCCGAGGCGCTGGAGGGGGTGGCCCGGGGCGATGCCAAAACATCCAAACTGGTGGGTCGTCGGGTGGAAGAGGTGAAGTTGCCCAAGGGCGCGCGGTTCGGTGCCATCGTGCGCGGCGAGGGGCGAAATGCCCAGGTGCTGATGCCGCACCACGATACGCTGATCGAGGCCGACGACCACATCGTCATCTTCATCCCCAACAAGCGGCTGGTGCGCGAGGTGGAAAAGCTGTTCCAGGTCACCGCCACCTTCTTTGGATGATGATGCATCTGTTCGGACCGGCGCTCGCCTTGCTGTCGCGCATTGTGATGGCGTTCGCGTTCGCCTTTCTGGTGCCGCTGGCGTGGGCCTGGTCGGAAGACCCGGAGCCGCTGCGCGCCATTTGGGGGGTCTGCTTTGGCCTGACCTTTGGCTGTGGTTGGGCGTTGGCGATGCTGACGCGCAGCCACCGGCGCGAGCTGCTGGCGCGCGACGGCTTCCTGCTGGTCAACCTGGTGTGGGTGGTGTTGACGGCGTTTGCCGCGGTGCCGCTGATGTTCACCGTGCCCGACATCACCTGGAGCAAGGCTTATTTCGAGGCCATGAGCGCCTTGACCGCCACCGGTGCCACCGCCTTGTCCGGGCTGGACAGCCTGCCGGTGTCGGCCAACGTGTGGCGCTGTTTCCTGCAGTTGATTGGGGGCCTGGGCATCATGCTGCTGGTGGTGGCAGTGCTGCCTTTGCTGGGGCTCGGCGGAATGCAGTTGTACAAGGCCGAAACGCCCGGGCCGATGAAGGACGCCAAGTTCACGCCCCGCATTTCGGAAACGGCGCGGGGCTTGTGGGGGGTGTACTTTGTGCTGTCCGGTTTGTGCCTGCTGGCCTACCGCTGGGCCGGCATGAGCTGGGCCGACGCCTTCATGCACATGTGCACCACCATGGGTCTGGGCGGTTTGTCGTCGCACGACGCCAGTTTTGGGTACTTCGACTCCCCCGCCATCGAGATGGTCGCGATCGTCTTCATGACGCTGGCGGGCATCAGCTTTCTGCGTTACTTCGTGGTGTTGCGTTCGCTGTCGTTGCGCCCCATCACTGGCGACCGCGAGATCCGCACTTATTTCGTCGTGCTGGGCGCGTCGATTGCGTTGGTGGCGCTGATGCTGCTGGAGCACCGGGTGCACGACAACGCGCTCGATGCCTTGCGCAGCAGTGCGTTCCACGTGCTGTCGCTGGCCACGACCACCGGATACTCTGCCACCGACTACTCGCAGTGGCCGGTGTTCGTGCCGGTGTACCTGATGTTTCTGGGGTGCTTCGTGTCCTGCGCCGGCTCCACCGGCGGCGGCATCAAGATGGTGCGCATGGTGTTGTTGATCAAACAGGCACGGCGCGAGATGGTCCGCATCATCCACCCGCGGGTGGTGAACCCGGTGACCCTGGGCGGGCAGACCATTCCGTCTTCGGTGATGACAGCGGTGCTGGGCTTCATGCTGATTTACGGTGCCGCCACCATGGGCTTGACTTTCGTGATGCTGCTGACGGGTCTGGACATCGTGACCGCGTTCTCGGCGGTGGTGGCCACGGTCAACAACATCGGCCCCGGCCTGGGCGAGGTGGGGCCGGCGGGCAACTTTGGCGGTCTGAATCCGCTGCAACTGTCGGTGCTCAGCTTTGCCATGCTGCTGGGGCGGCTGGAATTGCTGACGGTGCTGGTGCTGTTCACCGGCCATTTCTGGCGGCGTTGAGGCGTGCACGGCATGTTGCATCCCTGGCCTGTTCCAATGCCTGACCCCAACGGCGCCTGCCCCTGCGGGCGAACAGGGCCCGCCGCGAAGGGCGCGCGTGTGTTGCCGTGGGTGCAATGCTGCGCCCCTGCACTGGCCGATGTCCGCTCTATTGCCGATGCCGAGGCGCTGATGCGTTCGCGCTACACCGCGTTCGTCTTGGGCCGGGTTGACCACCTGTTGGCCACCTGGCACCCGAGTACCCGGCCTGCGGAACTGTCGCTGGACGACGGCGTGAAGTGGTTGGGCCTGGAAGTGCGCCGCCATCGCGTGCTGGGCGCCGACCAGGCGGAGGTGGAGTTTGTGGCCCGTTCGCGGGCGGCGGGACGGGGCCAGCGCCTGCACGAAATCAGCCGCTTTGTGCGTGAAGACGGCCAGTGGTACTACCTGGATGGGGATGTGCGGTGATGTTCGATGCGGTGCTGTTTGATTGCGACGGGGTGCTGGTGGACAGCGAACCCATCACCAACGGGGTGTTGTGCCAGATGCTGAACGAGGCCGGCTGGCCACTGACCCAGGCCGAGTGCGAGCGCATTTTCATCGGCAAGGCGGTGCGCGACGAGCGCGAGCGGATTGAGCACGAAACCGGCCTGCCTTTGACCGAGGCCTGGATGCGCGCTTTTTACGCCCGGCGCGACGAGCGTTTGCGCGCCGAACTGAAGGCCATGGACGGAGCGTTGGAGGCGGTGAGGGCGGCGCACCAACGCACCCAGGGTCGGATTGCCTGTGCCTCGGGCGCCGACAAGGCCAAGGTGGTGATGCAGATCGAGATGGCTGGCATGGCGCCGTACTTTGGCGAACGCATTTTCAGTGGGCACGACCTGCCGCGATCGAAGCCACACCCCGACGTTTACCTGGCAGCGGCCACCCACCTGGGCATCCATCCCGAGCATTGCTTGGTGATTGAAGATACCGCCACTGGCGCGCGCGCCGGCCTGGCCGCTGGCGCTACCGTGTGGGGCTACTGCCCGGCCGGGCACGGGCGGGCGTTCGAAGGGTTGGCGGTGGCGAGGGTGTTTCGGCACATGGACGAATTGGCCGCGGCATGGGCGGTGTGAAAGTCGCCGTCGCCACCAGCGTTCATTCGTTGATCAAGGGTTGCAGCGGCCACAATGGCGTGGCTCCGCTTGCAGCAAGTCGGTGCGCACCCGCAGAGATTGCGCCTTGCAGCGCGGGCATGCCCACAGCTCGCTGACGTACACCGAGGTGGGTTGCCCACAGGCGGCGCACGGCAGACCGGGCTTGCGTTCGCTGATCCAGAACCCTGGGGATTCACAACTCGGGCAAGGGGACCGCAGACGCTGCAACAGATCGTTGGCAGCCTGTTCGATGAGCTGCATGCGGCTGGGGTTGGCGAACGCGCGCAGGTCCATTTCGACCGAAACCAGACGCCGTTCGGATCGGCGCAGGCAATCCTCGAAACAGGCCTTCAGGCGATCCCAGTCGGCAATGCCTTTGTGGATGTGGGGGTGCGAAGGTCCATCGGGCCGCAAGACCAGTTGGTGGGCTGGAAACCCGTGGCGCGCTGCAAAGGCTTGCACTTCCTCCCATTGGCCGCTGAGCAGGTGTTCGTTGTGGGCTGGGCCTTGCGCCATACCGACGACTTCGAGCCCGAGCACGTCGTCGATCCACACCAACAATTCGATGTTCCAGGGAAACATGCCGGTGAACGGGTCGGGGCCAAAGCTGCCCTCGCTGGCCAGGCCCAACGGCAGCCCCGAGAGTTCCATGCCCTTGCGGGCCTTGAGCCGGGCTGCCGCCAACTGGGTGCCGGGGCGCGGGGTTTCGCCGGTGAAGGTGCCCAGGCTGTCGGTGTCAAAACCCTGCACGTGCGCGATGACACATCCGAGTCCTGGTTCCAGGATCGGGGCCACCACGCGCTCCTTGCCGTGTTGGGTCAGAAACGCAAGCTGGCGGTCAGCGTAAATGTGAGGGGTGCTCATTGTTCATCTTTCGTGTCTGTTGTGCTCACGCCTGCGTCCGCCATTCTCCTGGCGCCATTCCGGTCCAGCCCCTGAAGGCGCGGATGAAGCTTTTTTCGTTCTTGAACCCCGCCGCTTCGGCCACCTGCTTGATGGGTTTGCGGGTGCGTTGCAGCAGCGTCAGGGCGCGCTCGCGCCGCACCTCGTCTTTCAGGGCTTGCAGCGTGGCACCTTCGTCCTTCAGCTGTCGGTGCAAGCTGCGGGCCGAGGTGTTGAGCAGCCGAGCCAGGTCGTCGGCATTGCGGGTGTCTTGCGGCTGGGTCAGCAGCAGTTGGCGCACCCGCTGCACCAGCAACCGGTCGCGCCGGTAGGGCCGCACCTGGATGGGCAGGGCCCGTTGCAGCATTTGCCGCATGGCCGCTTCGTCGCGCTTGACGGGCAGCGCCAGGTATCGCGCGTCAAAGTGGATCGCACTTTGCGCGGCGTCGAAGTGGCAAGGGCCGTCGAACAGCACGTGGTAGGCATCGCTGTGGGATGGGGCGGCAAAGCCCAGCTCCGCACCGCGCAAGGGGATGCGAGAGTCGATCAGCCAACAGGCCAGGCCATGTGCGTTGCGCAGCACCGACACATGGCAAAACTCGCGCAGCGAACCGTCGCCCCCAGGTGGGCGGTGTTCGGCCAAGGCAATGTAGGCTTCATCGCCCTGGGTGTGCAACGCCAAGGTCAGGTCGCGGGTGAGCAGGCCATGGTGGCGACACCAACGTTTGAGTGCCACGCCCAATGTGGGCGCTGACAGCGAGGCGCGCGCCAGCATGCCGTAGCTGCCCCAGGGCAGCGGCCGCGAAAACCAGCCCAGTGCTTCGTCATCCAGCTGTTGCATGGCTGCGCTGGACAGGGCCTCGAACTGCGCCGCCGTGACCCGTTGTGCCAGGGAGCCTAGATGATCTGGCGCAATTTGTGCCAATTGCAGCAGCGGAGCACAATCCAGCCCTTGCCGTGCGCAGGCGTGGGCAATGGCTTGCACAAAGGCCATGGGTGTGGCGGGAACCCCTCGAAGCAGTGCTTCACCGGAAGCCGCAGCGGGGGCGAGTGAATTGGGCGCACTGGTCACGGGGTGAAGTTTTGCAGAGATTGGCGTGATTTGCAACCACAGTGGCTCCCCTTGGGGGCGGGAGCGGCCTATGCTTGTGTCTGTCGATCATTTTGCGAGACCCCGCCCATGACCACCCTGGAGACGCAACTCAACCCCCGGTCCGCCGATTTCCAGCACAACGCGCAGGCCATGCGCGCGCTGGTGGACGACCTCCGTGCCCACATTGAAAAAATGGCCCAGGGCGGTGGCGAGGCGGCGCGCGCCAAGCACACGGCCCGGGGCAAGCTGCTGCCGCGCGACCGCGTGCAGATGCTGCTGGACCCCGGCACCCCCTTCCTGGAGCTGGCGCCGCTGGCCGCGTTGAACATGTACAACAACGATGCGCCGTGTGCGGGGATCATCGCGGGCATTGGGCGGGTCAGTGGCGTGGACTGCATGATTGTCTGCAACGACGCCACCGTGAAAGGCGGCACCTACTATCCGATGACGGTGAAGAAGCACCTGCGGGCGCAGGAGATCG
>CAZSZN010000122.1:0-9137 GCA_964610405.1 uncultured Macromonas sp.
CAGCAGCTTGATCCAGATGCCAATGAGCGGCAGGTTCAGGATCACCAGAATGGCGTTGCCGATCCACATCGAGGCGATCAGACCCCAGAACAGATCCGGGTTGCTGGTCATCACCATCGGGCCAGGCTGGATGTTGTGGATGGTCATCGCACCCACCATCAGCGCCATCACCGCGTTGGGCGGGATGCCCAGCGTCAGCAGCGGGATGAAGGACGTTTGTGAGCCCGCGTTGTTCGCAGCTTCAGGCGAAGCCACGCCACGGATGTTGCCTTGCCCGAACGGCACTTCGCCCGGCTTGAGTTTGGTCTTCTTCTCCAGGGTGTAGGCGGCGAACGAAGCAAGCAGAGCACCGCCGCCCGGCAGGATGCCCAACGCGGAACCCAGCGTGGTGCCGCGCAGCACAGCCGGCATCATGTTCTTGAAGTCTTCCTTGGACGGGAACAAGCCCTTGACCTTGCTGGTGAAGACTTCGCGCTTCTCTTCGGAGTGCGACAGGTTCTGGATGATCTCGCCGTAGCCGAAGATACCCATGGCGATGGCGATGAAGCCAATGCCGTCGGTGAGTTCGGGGATGTCAAAGCTGTAGCGTGCCACACCAGAGTTGATGTCGGTGCCGATCATGCCAATCAGCAGGCCCAGGATGATCATGGCGATCGCCTTGAGCATGGAACCCGAAGCCAGCACCACCGCACCGATCAGGCCCAAGACCATGAGCGAGAAGTATTCGGCGGGGCCGAACTTGAAGGCCACTTCGGTCAGCGGAACCGCGAAGGCGGCCAGCACCAGGGTGCCGACAGTGCCGGCGAAGAAGGAGCCGATACCTGCGGCCGCGAGTGCGGGGCCTGCCCTGCCCTTGCGGGCCATCTGGTAGCCGTCCACCGCGGTGACGACCGAGGCCGCTTCACCTGGCAGGTTGACCAAGATGGCGGTGGTGGAGCCACCATATTGCGAACCGTAGTAGATGCCGGCCAGCATGATGAGCGCAGCCACGGGGGGCAGCGCGTAGGTGGCGGGCAGCAGCATGGCGATGGTGGCGGTCGGCCCAAGGCCGGGCAGCACACCGATCACGGTGCCGAGAATGCAGCCGATTAGGGCGTAGAGCAGGTTCTGCGCCGTGAAGGCGACGGAGAAACCCAGAGACAAGTGTTCAATCAGTTCGGTCATGGGGTATTCCTCAACCAGCGATAAAGGACGGCCAGACTTGGAAAGGCAGGCTGAGTAGCTTGACGAAGATCACATAGCTGCCTGTGGCCAGGACAGCGGCCAGGATGAGGGACTCGACCAGGCGGAACTGGTCGCCGGCCATGGAGGCCACCACCACCAGCGCCACCACGGACAGCATCAAGCCCATGGGCGGCAGGCCGATCGGGGCCAGACCGCCGAGCAGTGCGCCGAACAGCAGGTTGGCACCGATGATCAGCGACAGCGGCTTCCACGCCAGCTTGCCGACCTTCTCACCTGCCTTTTCGGTATCGCCGAACGACTGCACCGTGATCGCGATACCAAGGATGGCGAGGATGATGCCCAGCATGAAGGGGAAGTACCCCGGCCCCATGCGCGCGGCTTCGCCGATGTCGTAGTTTCTTGCCCCGAGGGCAAATCCGCCACCAACCACCGTGAACATGAGTCCCGATAGAAAGTCTTTTTGACTTTTGATAAGCACGGAATGTCTCCTGAAGTTGAGTCAACCGCGATTCTCATGCATTCCGAAGGGACTTCACTTGTGGATAGCACCTAGATGGCGCTGGGCAAAAGTGCCGTCAACGCATGCCGCTGAACAGGGTGTGGGTGTTTTCGGTGGTGGCGCGTGCAATGTCTTCGACCGCCAAGCCTTTGATCTCGGCCAGTTGGGCGGCAACGTAGGGCACCAACGCGGGGGTGTTGGTTTTGCCTCGGTAAGGCACAGGGGCCAAGTAGGGACTGTCGGTTTCGATGAGGCAACGGTCCAGCGGCACGAAACGGGCCACCTCGCGCAAATCGGCCGCGTTGCGGAACGTCAAAATGCCAGAGAAGGAGATGTAGAAACCCAGGTCGAGCGCGGCACGGGCCACGTCGGCGGTCTCGGTGAAGCAGTGAAACACGCCGCGCGAGCGTGGCAACCCGGTGGCACTGCCGTTGAAACCACCCTCCTCCCGCAAAATCGCCAGGGTGTCGTCAGAGGCGCTGCGGGTGTGGATCACCAAAGGCAGATCGATCTGGCGCCCAGCGCGGATGTGCACACGGAACCGCTCGCGTTGCCACTCCATGTCAGCCAAGGTACGCTCGCCAAGCCGGTAATAGTCCAGTCCCGTTTCACCGATGCCCACCACTTTGGCGCGCTGGGCACCTTGCAGAAGGTCGTCCAGCGTCGGTTCCAGCACATCTTCGTTGTCCGGATGCACGCCCACGGTGGCCCACAGGTTGGTGTGTTCGGCCGCCAGCGCTTGTACTTGATCGAACTCCTCCAGCGTCGTGCAAATGCACAGCGCCTTGTCCACCCGGGCGTCGGCCATGGCGGCCAGAATCGTGGGGAGCTGCGCGCGCAGCTCCGGAAAGCTCAAGTGGCAATGCGAATCAACGAACATGCAAATCAAACGGTTTGGGTGGGGCGATCGGAGGCGAGGTGCGCGCCCAGAATTTCTTCAATGCGGGCTTTGAGCTGCTTCGATTTCTCGTCGGCAGGAAAGCGGATGCCGATGCCTTGCGTGCGAGAGCCCGCCGTTCCGGCCGGGGTGATCCAGGCGACCTTGCCGGCCACCGGGTAGCGTTGGGGATCGTCAGGCAGCGTCAGCAGCACGTACACGTCCATGCCCAATTTGTATTCGCGCGACGACGGCACGAAGATACCGCCCTCCGCAAACAGCGGTATGTAGGCGGCATACAGCGCGCCCTTTTCCTTGATGGAGAGCTGAATCACGGTGGGACGTGCCGCCCCGGAGGCTTCGGCTTGGCTCATGCCACCTTAGTGTAGCGCCAGGGCTTGCCGTGCGCTCAAGGCCCAGGCTTCCTGCATCAAACCGGCGTTGAACGGATGCTCCATGGTGCGGGCCGCGGCTTGCAGCTGCGCTTGCCATTCGCTCAGGCGAGCCAGCCCGGGTGATTTGGGCAGCGCCTCTGCAGTGAAAAAACGGGGAGTGCCACCGGCGGCCGTCACCATCAGGTCGTGGCAGATCTTCTGCAACACATCCATTTGGCGCGCCACGGGCCAATCGGCCAGCAAAGACCAGTCACCCTGCGTCACTGCTTTGGGCAGTTGGGCCCAGGTCGGAGCCGAAGAAGCCAACCGGCTCCATTCCAGCGCTTCCTGGGGGCGGCCACCCGCGGCTCGCAGCCAGGTGTCGGCATCGCGGTCTGCGGTGCCGGCGTCTAACCCCTTTTCGGCTTGAAGGTGTTGCACCAGCCAGGCTTTGGCGGCGGCAGCGTCTGGCCAAGGCAGCACCGAGGTTTGGCAACGACTGCGGATGGTGGGCAGCAAGGCATGGGCCGCCTCGGTGGCCAGCACAAAGCGCAAGGCGCCGGCCGGTTCTTCCAGCGTTTTGAGCAAGGTGTTGGCCGATTCGATGTTCAGGCTCTCGGCCGGGTAGATGAGGATGACTTTGGTATGCCCCCTGGAGCGGGTGGTCTGGCTGAAAGACACCGCGTGCCGCGTGGCGTCCACCCGGATGTACTTGCTCGGTTTGAGCTCCTTTTTGTCGATTTTGTCCTGGGCTTTTTCGTCCAGGGGCCAGCCCAGCTCCAGCGCCAGTGTTTCGGGCAGCAGCACGAACAAATCGGGATGGGTGCGCACGTCCACCGCGTGGCACGACGTGCAGTGGCCACAGGCTCCGCTGGCGGTGGGTTGCTCGCACAGCCAGGCCCGTGCCAAGGCCAAAGCCAGCTCGTACTGGCCCAAGCCCGGCGGGCCGCTCAACAACAAGGCGTGCCCGCGCTGTTGCAGCAGCGATTGCAGTTGTGGTTGCAGCCAGGCGGCCAACCCGCTCACGCCCACACCCCCCGCGCGCGGCAGACTGACACCACTTGCTCCCAGACGCCGTCCATGCTGGCGGTGGCGTCGATGCGGGCAAAACGTTGGGGCTGACCCGCTTGGCGGGCCGCGTAACCCTGAGCCACCTTTTCAAAAAAAGCTTGGGGTTGGGATTCGAACTTGTCGGGGCTGCGCGCGGCCGCCAGCCTGGCTGCCGCCACCGCAGGCGGTACGTCGAACCACAGCGTCAAATCGGGCTGACGCAGGGGCGCGGGGCCTTGCACCCATTGTTCCAGTTGGGTCAACACCGCCAAGTCAAAGCCCCGGCCGTGCCCTTGGTAGGCAAAGGTGGCGTCGGTGAAGCGGTCGCACAGCACCACTTCGCCCCGGGCCAGGGCCGGCTCGATCACCTGCACCAAATGGTCACGGCGGGCGGCGAACATCAGCAGCGCCTCGGTCAAAGCATCCATGGGTTGGTGCAGCAACAGCTCCCGCAGGTGCTCGGCCAGCACCGTGCCGCCGGGCTCGCGCGTCTGCGTGACGTGGCGGCCTTGTGCCCGCAAGGCATCGGCCAAATGACCAATGTGCGAAGACTTGCCGGCACCGTCGATGCCCTCGAAACTCAGGAACCAGCCGGCCGGTGAAGATGACGATGGGGGCATGGGATCAGCGGTTGAGGATGTAGCGCCGCACGGCGGCATTGTGTTCGTCCAGCGTCTGGCTGAACTGGCTGGAGCCATCGCCTCGCGCCACAAAGTACAGCGCCTGGGTGCGTTCGGGCCGCACCGCTGCCAGCAGGGAATCCATGCCGGGCATGGCGATGGGCGTGGGCGGCAAGCCCGCGCGGGTGTAGGTGTTGTAGGGCGTGTCGGTGTCCAGATCGCGGCGCCGCAGTCGTCCATCGAAGCCCTCGCCCAGCCCATAGATCACGGTCGGGTCGGTTTGCAGGCGCATGCCAATGCGCAACCGGTTGGCAAACACCCCCGAAATCTGGCCGCGGTCGCTCGCCATGCCGGTTTCTTTTTCAATGATGCTGGCCATGATCAACACGTCGTCGGGTGAACGCAGCGGCAGGTCGGGCGAACGCTGCTGCCAGGCCTCGTCAAGCCGGCGCTCCATGGCCGCCGCAGCCTGTTTCAGCACCAGCGAAGCGGGCGCGTTTTTGGGATAAACGTAGGTGTCAGGGAAAAACCGGCCTTCCGGGTGCGGCGCTTTCAAGCCCAATTGCTGGGCCAGGCGTTGCGGCGTATCCACCAAGTCATAGGTCAAATGGTCGGACGCGCGCAAAGCCTGCAGCACTTGCCGGTAGTTCCAGCCTTCTACCAGCGTGATGCGGCGCAGGGCCTGCTCGCCCCTCACCAGTTTGCCCAGCAGTTCGCGCGGGGTGATGCCGGGCGCCAACTCGTAGCTCCCGGCCTTGATGTCCAGAGCTTGACCGGAGAGGCGAAACCAGGCGAGCAACCATGCCTCCGGGACCTCAACCCCCGCCTGGGTCAACGCACGGGCCACGCTTCGAGCCGAGGCCCCCGGCGGCACAACCACGTCCAGCACCGGCTCCTGGCCCAAGGCCAGTGGCAAAGGACGGTTCAGCCAGAACCACAGCGCGGCCGCCAGCGCCACGACACCCAGTGCCGCAGCGTAAAGCCACCATTTCAACATTCGGAACACGGACTCAGCGCCTCGGGGAAAATACAAACACTTGATCATAAGTGAGACGCTGTCTCGCCCCAACCCATGACCACCACCGCCGTTCCTACCGACCCATCAGCCGCCACCCCTGTTCCCGAAGCCTCCCTCCAGGGCGTGGCGCGCCTGCATCACTTGGGCGTCATTCGTGTTCAAGGCGAGGACGCCGCCAAGTTCCTTCACGGGCAACTGACGCAAGATGTTGCACTGCAAGGCCTGAGCGAAGCCCGCCTGGCCGCGTTTTGCAACGCCAAAGGCCGCATGCAAGCCAGTTTCATCGCCCTGAAGCGGGCCCACGACGACATTCTGCTGGTGTGCGCTCTGGACTTGTTGCCCCAGACCCTCAAGCGATTGAGCATGTTTGTGCTGCGGGCCAAGGCCAAACTGACGGACGCCACGTCTGCGTTTGTGCTGTACGGAGCCAGTGGCCCGGTCGCTGCCCAGGCCCTGGGCGGGGCCAAGTTGTGGGCCAAGGTGGCACAAGGTGCCGGCCAGTGGGTGCGCCTGCCTGACGCCGCAGGCCAGGTGCGGGCTTTGGCCGTTTGGCCTGCGGACGATCCAGCGCCGTTCAGCGAAACGCTGGCCGAACCTGTGTGGCGCTGGCTGGAGGTGCGCGGCGGCGTGGCCACGCTGACACAGCCGGTGTTTGAAGCCTTTGTGCCGCAGATGCTCAATTACGAATCGGTGGGAGGCGTCAACTTCAAAAAGGGCTGCTACCCGGGGCAGGAGGTGGTGGCGCGCAGCCAATTCCGCGGCACCCTCAAGCGCCGGGCCTACTTGGTGCATTGCGATGAAGCGCTCCACGTTGGTCAAGACGTGTTCCACGCCAGCGATGCCGAACAGGCCTGTGGCACGGTGGCCCAGGCCGCCACGCACCCTTTGGGCGGTTGCGATGCGATCGTGTCCATGCAAATCACCGCCGCCGATGGGCAAACCCTGACGGTGGGTTCCCCTCAGGGCGCCGCCCTGACGCTACAGCCCTTGCCCTACGAATTGTTGGCCGACATCTGACGGCTCCGGCATCACCGACATGTGCCTGATCGCCTTCGCCCTGGGACTGCGCGACGACTGCCCGTTGTTGCTGGCCTCGAACCGCGACGAGTTCTGGGCCCGCCCCACCCTGCCTCTGGACACCTGGACACTCCCCACTGGCGAGATGGTGGCCAGCGGGCGCGACCTGCGTGCCGGGGGCACCTGGCTCGGCTTCACCGCCAAGGGGCGCGTGGCGATGCTGACCAACGTACGCAACGGCGAGCCCGATGTGGCGCCACGCAGCCGTGGTGAATTGGTCACCCAATGGCTGGCCGGCCCGGCAAACACGCCGAACTGGTCGGCGCTGGTGGCCAACCGAAGCCCCAACGACTATGGTGGCTTCAACCTGGTGCTGGGCGACATCACAGGGGACGACTGGGTGTGGCTGAGCAACCGCGCGGCGCAGTGGACTGACGCTGGTACACCGCTGCCCTTGAGCGGGGGTTGGTACGGGTTGGCACTGGAGCCGGGTATTTACGGCCTGTCCAATGCAGGATTGGACACACCTTGGCCCAAAACCCGACGGCTGAAAATCGCTACCCTGCAGGCTTTAGAGCAATGGCCTGCGGGTGATCCGGCCCAAGATGGCGGTTGGCGAGAACCCTTGTTGGCTGCCCTGTTGGACCGCGAACCAGCCGATGACCAGGAATTGCCGAGCACAGGCATCCCTTGGGAACGCGAGCGGCAACTCTCCAGTCCCTTTGTGCACCTGCCCGAGTCTGGCTACGGCACCCGCAGCAGCTTGATTGCTCATTGGCGCCCCAGTCTTCAGGGGGGGCTGCTGGAGCTGGAGGAGTGGACCCACGCCAACGAGGCCACGGCAAGCGGGCACTGGAGTCGGTGGCCGTTGGACCGCAGCATTTACAGGCGAATCTCCATGTCCACATGGGGGATGCCCACGTCCTCGTAGGTCTCGCCCACCGCTTGATAGCCCAGGCGGCGGTAGAACCCTTCCGCCGTGCGCTGGGCACTCAGGCGTATGGCGTGGTCACCTCGTTCGCGGGCAGCCACCGTCAACGCGTTGACGATGTCGCGCCCCACGCCCGTGCCGCGCAACACGCGGTGCACCGCCATGCGCCCCACTTTGCCCACGCCCGGCTCGGCTTGCAACAAGCGCCCGGTGGCCACGGGCTGGCCCAAGCGGTTGTACGCCACCGCGTGCAGGCAGGTCTGGTCTGCCACGTCCCATTCGTCTTCGCGGGCAATGCCCTGCTCCTCGATGAACACCGCCGTGCGCACCTGTTGGGCATCTTCGCCCAATTCGCTCCAGGCGCCGGAGCGAACATTCACCATCGGGTCGCCGGCTTCGTAGGCTTGTAGCAGCACACGCAAGGGGTCGGGCACCGGCTTGGAGGTTTGCGTGGCCGGGTCGGCAAAGACGTAGATCAGTTCTGCGGTGATCAGGTGCTCATCGCCCCGGAAGATCGCGCCGGTCATCGTCATGGAGGAATTGCCGATGCGGCTGCAACTCATGGCCACGTCGAGCGTGTCGTCCATGCGCGCGGAAGCGTTGAACTCCACCGACGCCTTCTTCAAGTACAGCTCGCCAGCCAATTGGTGCATCGCGTCTTCGTAAGGCAGCGCCAGGGCGCGCCAGTACTCGCTGATGCCCACGTCAAAGTAGGTCAGGTAGTGCGCGTTGAAGACGATTTTTTGCATATCGACTTCGGCCCAGCGCACGCGAAGCCGGTGAAAAAAGCGGAAATCCTGGCGTTTCATGGACAATTGAGGGTTGGCTTGAAAGTCCCCATTATGTTGCCCCACCAGATCGAACTCCTGTCCCCCGCCCGCGACGCCGACATCGGCATTGAGGCCGTCAACCACGGGGCGGACGCCATTTACATCGGCGGGCCGTCGTTTGGCGCGCGGGCCAGTGCGGACAACTCGGTGGCCGACATCGAGCGCCTGGTGCGGCACGCCCACCGCTACCACAGCCGGGTGTTCGTCACGCTCAACACCATCCTGCGCGACGACGAACTGGAACCCGCCCGCCAGCTGGTGCGTCAGCTCTACAACGCCGGTGTGGACGCGCTGATCATCCAGGACATGGGCCTGCTGGAGCTGGACTTGTCACCCATCCAGCTGCACGCCAGCACCCAAACCGACATTCGCACCCCCGAAAAGGCGCGTTTTCTGCAAGACGCGGGCCTGAGCCAGATCGTGCTGGCCCGCGAGTTGACGCTGCCGCAGATCGCTGCCATCCACCAAGGCTTGGGTCCGGTGGATGCGCCCAACCGGGCCGTTTTGGAATTTTTTGTCCACGGTGCGCTGTGTGTGGCCTACAGCGGTCAGTGCTACATCAGCCACGCCCACACGGGCCGCAGCGCCAACCGGGGCGACTGCTCGCAGGCCTGCCGCCTGCCCTACGAGGTAAAAGACAGCCAGGGCCGCATCGTGGCGCACGACAAGCACGTGCTTTCGATGAAGGACAACAACCAGAGCGACAACCTGCGCGCCCTGATCGACGCCGGCGTGC
>CAZSZN010000123.1:0-2905 GCA_964610405.1 uncultured Macromonas sp.
CAACGACATCCTGGACTTCTCCAAGATTGAAGCGGGCCGGATGACGCTGGACCCGAGCGACTTCGACCTGGATCGGGTGATCAACAACGTGTGCAACCTGATCGTGGACCGGGCCGACGCCAAAGGCCTGGAGCTGGTGGCCGACATTTCGGGCGTGCCCTCGCACCTGCACGGCGACGGGCTGCGCATCGGTCAGGTGCTGCTGAACTTTGCCTCCAACGCGGTCAAGTTCACCGAGTCGGGCAAGGTGGTGCTGCGGGGCCGCGTGGTGGAGCAAACGGGGAAAGACCTCAAAGTGCGCTTTGAGGTCCGCGACAGTGGCATCGGCTTGTCGCGCCAGCAGCAGGACAAGCTGTTCCAGGCGTTTTCGCAAGCCGATGTGTCCACCACCCGGCTGTTTGGCGGCACCGGGTTGGGGCTGGCTATTTCCAAACGCCTGGCCGAGATGATGCACGGCAACGTGGGGGTGGACAGCGTGCCCGGCGAAGGCAGCACGTTCTGGCTGGAAGTGCCGTTGCAGCTCAGCGAGCACATGGGCCACGCGCACCTGCAACCGCTGCGCGCGGGCACCCGCGTGCTGGTGGTGGACGACGTGGAGGACGCCCGCGAATCGATGGCGGACACCCTCTCCTCCATGAAAGCGCGGGCCGACAGCGCCTCCAGCGGCCGCGAGGCCCTGCGATTGATTGCGAGCGCCGACCAGCTGGGCGACCCGTATGAGGTGGTGCTGGTGGATTGGGCCATGCCCGAGATGGACGGGATGGAGACCGGGCGCCAGATCCGCGCGTTGCCCTTGCAGCGCCACCCGTTGGCGGTGCTGGTCAGCGCGGTGCGCGACGTGCCGCTGGACACGCTGGAACAGGGCGGCTTCACCGCGTTCTTGCCCAAACCGGTCACGCCCGGTACCGTGCTGGCCGCGCTGGAAGATGCCCTGGGCGAAAGCCATGACAACACCGCCACCGAACCGGAGCAGGCGGAATCGCGCTTGCGGCAGTTGGCGGGTCGCCGCATCTTGCTGGCCGAGGACAACGCGCTGAATCAGGAAGTAGCACTGGACTTGCTGCGGCATGTGGGCTTGTCGGCCGACTTGGCGCAGGATGGCGAAGAGGCGTTTGCCCGGTCACAGCAGCAAGCCTACGACCTGATTTTGATGGATTTGCAGATGCCCAAGATGGACGGGCTGGAGGCCTCGCGGCAAATCCGCCGTCTGCCTGCGCACGCGACCACCCCGATCATCGCGATGACCGCCAATGCCTTCGAGGAAGACCGACAGGCTTGCCTGGACGCGGGCATGAACGACCACATCGCCAAACCGGTCAACCCCAGCACCCTGTACCAAACCATCCTGCGCTGGCTGCAGCAAGGCGCTGCGCCATCCGCCATGCCACCGCCTCTCGAAAGCCCCAGCCAAATGCCTGCTGCGCGTCTGGCCGATGGGGCGTTGCTTGAGCAACTGAGCGCCATCGACGGACTGGATCTGAAGAGCGGGTTGCGCAGCGTCAATGGGCAGGTGCACAAGTTGCAAAACCTGTTGCAACGGTTTGCGCATGAACACGCCAACGACGCCCAAGATGCACAAGCGGCTGTGAACCACAATCCACCCTCCTTCGCCGACGCCGTGCGCAGGCTTCACACCCTCAAGGGGTTGGCGGGGACATTGGGTTTGGGCACGATCCAGGCGCTGGCCATGCGGGCCGAAGAAGCACTGAAAGATGGAAACACCTCCGGCGATGAGCAACGGGCACGGCTGAACGCACTGACTACGCAGATGGCGCAGACTTTGCAGAGCATCCGCGAACAATGCCCACCCAGCGCAACCACCGAAACGCCCGCCACTACGCCCCCCCCATCCCAAGCCACTGCCCCGGACGCTGCGTTGTTGGAACAGCTGGACGCCTGGGGCGCGCTGCTCGCCTCGGACGACCTGCAAGCCATCGACCGGTACGCCAGCCTGCGGGCCGACCTGGCCCAGTGGTGGCCGGCCGATGCACTCGCGCACATGGACCGCCACATCGACGACTACGCCTTGCCCGAGGCCTGGGCGCAGCTCGACCAATGGCTGCGCTCCCTGCCTGCGCCATCCACCGAATCCTGAAGCGGGACTGGCTCAAAACTTGGCGCGCGCTTCCTCCTGCAACCGCAGCACACGCCGCTGCACCTTGCCTGTGGTGGTCTTGGGCAGCGCGTCTATTAACTCGATCTCTTTCGGGTACTCGTAAGGCGCCAGCCGGTCTTTGACGTGCTGTTGCAGGTCCGCCATCAAGGGCGGATCGAAGCTGGTCGCGGGCTGAGGGCTGGCAGCACGCCGTTCGGCGAACGCAGGCGCCAGCACCACGTAGGCCTTGACCACAGCGCCCCGCTCGGGGTCAGGCTTGGGCACCACCGCCGCGTTCGCCACCGCCGGGTGCTTGACCAGGCAGTTCTCGATCTCGCTGGGGCCTATGCGGTAGCCGGCGGCCTTGAACACGTCGTCAGCGCGCCCCTGGTACCAGAGGTAGCCGTCCGCGTCGCACAGCGCCAAATCACCCGTGCGGCACCAACTGTTCGCCGGGTCGCCGGTGAATTTGGCCTGGGTCGCCGCCTCGTTCTGCCAGTAACCCAGGAAAAAAATCGGGTCGGGCTGGCCGTGCACGTCGCGGCGGTGGACCGCCACTTCGCCCACCTCGCCCGGCGCACAGGGCCGGCCCTCGTCGTCGATAACGGCCACCCGGTGCCCGGGATAACCTTTGCCCATGCTGCCAGCCCGCGCGGGCCACAGGCGGCTGCAGTTGCCGACGATGTAATTCACCTCGGTCTGCCCGAACATTTCGTTGATGGTCACGCCCAACTGCTCCTGGCCATAGGCGAACACCGCGTCCCCCACCGCCTCGCCCGCGCTCATGATGGCCTGCAACCGCAACTGATA
>CAZSZN010000123.1:2915-9053 GCA_964610405.1 uncultured Macromonas sp.
CGGGCACCGCTTTCATCATCGCCTTGAGGGCCGTCGGGAACAAAAAGGTGTGGCTGACCCGATGGCGCTGCAGCAACTCGAATGCCACTTCCGGGCTGAAACGGCCGTTGTACGCGACGATGGGGCGCCCGAAGTACAACGTAGGCAGCAGCGCGTCCATCAAACCGCCGGTCCAGGCCCAGTCGGCGGGGCTCCAGAACACCGCCTGTGAAGGCGCCCGCGCATCTGCGGGGTCAAACCCGAACCAGTTCTGGCTGCACACAAATCCGGTCAGGTTGCCGATCAACGCGCGGTGCGGAATGAGCGCGCCTTTGGGGTTGCCGGTGGTGCCACTGGTGTAAATCAGCACGGCGGGGTCATCGGCCAGGGTGGGCACCAACTCGAAGCGCTTGCGGGCACAGCCGGCCACCTCGGGCCAGTCCACCACGTCGGTGTCGAACGCGCCATCCAAACCCACCACGTGGCGCAGGGCCGGGCAGCGTTCGCGCACCACCTGCACACCCGGACCGGTGACGTGATCGACCAAAGCCACCACGGCCACGCTGTCCTGCAGGCGGTATTCCAGCGCCTCGGGGCCAAACAGTTGCGACAGCGGCATCGCCACCGCGCCCATCTGCAGCACCGCGATGTAGGCCACGGCGGTTTCAAAGCGCTGCGGCAACACAATGGCCACGCGGTCGCCCGGCTTCACCCCCAGCAGCCGCAAGCCATTGGACAAGCGGTTGGCCGCTGCCTGCAATTCGCCATAGGTGTGCTGGCGGGGGGCTTGGTCCGGGGCATCGGCCACCACCGCCACCTGGCGCGCGGTCGAGGCACGAGCCGCCCAGCGGCGGGAACACACCTCCGCCATGTTGAACTGGCGCGGCACCTTCCAGCGAAAACCGGCGTGGATGGCATCGTACGCGTTCAGTGCAGGTTCCGCGACCGGTTGCTTGCGGGGCTTGGACTGGGCCATGTGTCGTCTCCTGAATAATCACCAGTATGTACCAAGTCCTGCGCCCCTCCCACTGCCAGCATGTCGCCATCCGGACGCTGAACTACCACCTGCGCTGCTGGGGTACACCCCAGCCTGGCGTTGCCCCCTTGTGGCTGCTGCACGGCTGGATGGACGTGTCCGCCTCGTGGCAGTTCGTGGTGGACGCACTGGCGGCTGACCGGTACGTGATTGCGCCGGACTGGCGCGGTTTTGGCCTGACCCGCCCCCAACATCAGACCCAGCCCGCGCATCCCTCCGATTTCGGCGGCACCGACCACTACCTGTTCTCGGACTACCTGGCCGACCTGGACCTGCTGCTGGACCACGTGAACACCCAACTCGGGCGAGCGGTGGACGCACCGATCGACCTGGTTGGCCACAGCATGGGCGGCAACGTGGCCATGGTGTACGGCGGCGTGCGCCCGCAACGGGTGCGTCGGCTGGTCAACCTGGAGGGTTTCGGCCTGCCCGCCAGCCGCCCGGCCCAGGCAGCCCGCCGCTACGCCCGCTGGATCGACGAGATCAAGGCCTTGCACCGGGGCGACATGGCCCTGCAGTCCTACCCCGAAGCGGCCGGCGTGGCCGCTCGGCTGATGAAAACCAACCCCCGCCTGCCTGCCGGGCACGCCGCCTGGCTGGCCCAGCACTGGGCCGCCGCCGACGCCCAAGGCCGCTGGCACGTCCAGGGCGACGCGGCCCACAAAGTCATCAGCGCGCACCTGTACCGGCTGGACGAAATGTTGGAAATTCACAAGCACATCAGCGCGCCGGTGCTGGCGGTGGAGGCGTCGGACGACAGCCTGGCACAGTGGTACCGCCACGGCGAACACAGCCTGCAAGCCCACCACGAACGGCTGGCGCTGGTGCCCGACTGCCGCATTGCCGTGGTGGCCGACGCCGGCCTCTTGCTGCACCACGTCCAGCCGCAGGCTGTGGCTCGGTTGATCGAGTCGCACCTTGCGTGACGCCCATGAGAAAATAGCGGATTCATCAGCGAAATACCGACAGGACCGATAGCCCCATGGACGCAGAACGCCTCAACACCCTCTCCTCCCGCCTGGCCGACCTCAGCGAACGCGTGGTCGAGCTCCGGAGGTATCTTTGACTACGATGCCAAAGCCCTGAAGTTGAGCGAGGTCGCCAGCGCGCTGGAAGACCCGACCGTCTGGGACAACCCCAAACGCGCCCAGGAACTGGGCAAGGAACGCAAATCGCTGGAAGACGTGGTGCTGGTGCTCGACCGCCTGAGCTCCGAGCTGGCCGACAACAGCGAACTGTTCGAAATGTCGCGCGAGGAAGACGATGAGGCCGGCATTGCCACCATCGAGGGTGAAGCCGACGCCCTGGCCGCCGACGTGGAAAAGCTGGAATTCCGCCGGATGTTCAACAACCCGGCCGACCCGCTGAACTGCTTCCTGGACATCCAGGCCGGCGCCGGCGGCACCGAGGCCTGCGACTGGGCCAGCATGCTGCTGCGCCAGTACACCCGCTATGGCGAGCGCAAGGGCTTCAAGGTCACGGTGGAAGACCTGACCGATGGCGACACCGCTGGCATCAAAAGTGCCACCATCAAGATCGAAGGCGAATATGCCTTTGGCTTGTTGCGCACCGAAACCGGCGTGCACCGCCTGGTGCGCAAATCGCCATTCGACTCCTCGGGCGGGCGCCACACCTCGTTCGCCTCGGTGTTCGTGTACCCCGAAATCGACGACTCGATCGAGATCAACATCAACCCCGCCGACGTGCGCACCGACACCTTCCGCGCCAGCGGCGCGGGCGGTCAGCACATCAACAAGACCGACTCGGCCGTGCGCCTGACGCACATCCCCACCGGCATCGTGGTGCAGTGCCAGGACGGTCGCAGCCAGCACAGCAACCGCGACGTGGCTTGGCAGCGCCTGCGCAGCCGCCTGTACGACTTCGAAATGCGCAAGCGCATGGAAGAGCAGCAAAAACTGGAAGACACCAAGACCGACGTGGGCTGGGGCCACCAGATTCGCTCCTACGTGCTGGACAACTCCCGCATCAAAGACCTGCGCACCAACGTCGAAATTTCCGCCACCCAGAAAGTGCTGGACGGCGACCTCGACGCCTTCATCGAAGCCTCACTCAAACAAGGTGTTTAAACCATGACCTCCCTGCGTGAAGGCCCCACCACCCTGATCAAGCGTGAAGACTACGCCGCCCCGGCGTACTTCATCGACACGGTGGATTTGACGTTCGACCTGGACCCGGCGAAAACCCGCGTCCTGAACAAAATGCGGTTGCGCCGCAACCCCGACCAGCCCGCCCAGGCCCTGCGTCTGGAGGGCGAGGAGCTCAACCTCGCGCGGGTGATGGTCAATGGTGCGGGCACCAGCTTCAAGATGGACGGCAACCAGCTGGTGCTGGAAAAGCTGCCCGAAGGCCCCGAGCCGTTTGAGCTGGAAATTTTCACCACCTGCATTCCGGTCAAGAACACCAAGCTGATGGGCCTGTACGTCAGCCAGGGCACCTTCTTCACGCAGTGCGAGGCCGAAGGCTTCCGCCGCATCACCTACTTCCCGGACCGCCCGGACGTGATGGCCAGCTACACCGTGACCCTGCGCGCCGACAAGACCGCCTACCCGGTGCTGCTGAGCAACGGCAACCTGGTGGAGCAAGGCGAACTGGACGCTGGCCGCCACTTCGCCAAGTGGGTGGACCCGCACAAAAAGCCCTGCTACCTGTTCGCGCTGGTGGCCGGCAACCTGGTGCACCGCGAGCAGAAAATCATCAGCCGCAGCGGCACCGAGCACACCCTGCAGGTCTATGTGCGGGCCGGCGACCTGGACAAGACCGAGCACGCCATGAACTCCCTCATGGCTTCCATCGCCTGGGACGAAGCGCGCTTCAACCTGCCGCTGGACCTGGAACGCTTCATGATCGTCGCCACCAGCGACTTCAACATGGGCGCGATGGAAAACAAGGGCCTGAACATCTTCAACACGAAGTACGTGCTGGCCAGCCCCGCCACCGCCACCGACACCGACTTTGCCAACGTGGAAAGCGTGGTGGCCCACGAATACTTCCACAACTGGACCGGCAACCGCGTCACCTGCCGCGACTGGTTCCAGCTCAGCCTGAAAGAAGGCCTGACCGTCTTCCGCGACCAGGAATTCAGCATGGACATGGCGGGCAGCCCATCGGCCCGCGCCGTCAAGCGGATTGAAGACGTGCGCGTGCTGCGCACCGCCCAGTTCCCGGAAGACGCCGGCCCGATGGCGCACCCGGTGCGGCCTGACCAGTACGCCGAGATCAACAACTTCTACACCGTCACCGTCTATGAAAAAGGCGCTGAGGTGGTGCGGATGCAGCAAACCCTGGTCGGCAACGGCCTGACCGACCCCACCGGCCGCGACGGCTTTGCCCGGGGCATGAAGCTCTACTTTGAGCGCCACGATGGCCAGGCCGTGACCTGCGACGACTTCGCCCAGGCCATGGCCGACGCCAACCCCGACAGCGACCTGGCCCGACTGCTGCCCCAGTTCAAGCGCTGGTACAGCCAGGCCGGCACGCCCCGCGTGAAAGCCGAAGGCGTGTACAACGCGGCCGAACGCAGCTACAGCCTGACCCTGTCGCAAAGCTGCCCTGCCACGCCGGGCCAGCCGGCCAAAGAGCCGTTCGTCATCCCCGTGGCGCTGGGCCTGCTGGACGCACAGGGCCGCGAACTGCCGCTGCAACTGGCCCACTGGAGCCACGCCGAACCCGGCACCCGCACCCTGGTGCTGACCCAGCCCAGCGAAACCTTCAACTTCGTGAACCTGGACAGCGAGCCAGTGCCGTCGCTCCTGCGCGGCTTCAGCGCACCGGTGATTCTGGAGCACGACTACACCGACGCCCAGTTGCTGACCCTGCTGGCCCACGACACCGACCCGTTCAACCGCTGGGAAGCCGGCCAACGTTTGGCCATGCGCGGCGCGCTGCGCGCGATCACCCAAACCGGCCCGGTGCCCAGCGACGTGCTGGACCACGCCTTCCTGGACGCTATGCGCGCTGTGTTGCGCCACCCCGGGTTGGACGCCGCCTTCAAGGAACTGGTGCTGACCCTGCCGGCCGAAACCTACCTGGCCGAACAGCTGGACGTGGTGGACCCACAACGCATTCATGCGGTGCGCGAAGCCATGCGCAGCCAGTTGGCCCACGCCCTGCACGACGACTGGGCCCAAGCCTACGACGCGCACAAGGACAACGGCGCCTACCGGCCCGATGCGGTGTCCAGCGGGCGCCGCGCCCTGGCGGGCCTGGCCCTGCAGATGCTGTGCCTGGCGGCCCGCGAAAACGGCAACCCTGTGTGGCCAGGCAAGGCCTACCAGCGCTTCAAGGACGCGGGCAACATGACCGACCGCTTCAATGCCTTGCAGGCGCTGGTCGTCAGCGGCCACGCCCTGGCGC
This sequence comes from uncultured Macromonas sp., assembly GCA_964610405.1. GTDB lineage: Bacteria > Pseudomonadota > Gammaproteobacteria > Burkholderiales > Burkholderiaceae_C > CAZGDZ01. Next base: position 8,305 of record CAZSZN010000123.1, read on the forward strand.
AGGACGCGCTCAAGCGCTTCCACACCCTGTTCCAGCGCGAAGACCTGGTGCTCGACAAATGGTTTGCCTTGCAGGCCGGCGCCCCCGACCGGGACGGCAACATCCTGCCGCTGGTGCGCCAGTTGATGCAACACCCCGACTTCCACCTGCGCAACCCGAACCGGGCCCGCAGCGTCATCAGCACCTTCTGTCACGCCAACCCCGGCGCCTTCCACCGCGCTGACGCTGCAGGCTACGTGTACTGGAGCGAGCGGGTGCTGGAAGTGGACGCCTTCAACCCGCAAGTGGCCGCCCGCCTGGCCCGCGCACTGGACCGCTGGAAGAAACTGGCCGAACCCTACCGACGTGCTGCCCGCGAAGCGCTGGCCCGCGTGGCCGCCCACACCGAACTGAGCAACGACGTGCGCGAGGTGGTCACCCGCGCGCTGGCCGACTGACACCGCCACCAAGGACACCCCCCATGGCCAACCGCCCCTCCCTCACCCGCTACCTGATCGAACAACAACGCGTGCACGGCCGCATTCCGCCCGAGCTGCGTCTGCTGATCGAAGTGGTGGCCCGCGCCTGCAAGCGCATCGCCATCAGCGTCCACAAAGGCGCCCTGGGCGAAGTGCTGGGCACCGCCGGCAGCGAGAACGTGCAAGGCGAAGTCCAGAAAAAGCTGGACATCATCGCCAACGAAGTGCTGATTGAAGCCAACGAATGGGGCGGCCACCTGGCCGCCATGGCCAGCGAGGAAATGGAAGGCA
>CAZSZN010000124.1:0-9051 GCA_964610405.1 uncultured Macromonas sp.
CGTAGTGGCGTTCGTTCAGGCGCCAGTCCTTCACCACCGGCAGCCAGGTGCGGTCCATTTCGTCCAGGCAGTACCACAGGGTGTGGATGGCGCGCTTGAGCACGCTGGTGTAACAGACGTCAAAATCCCAACCTTCGGCCTTGAGCAGCTTGCCGGCGGACATGGCCTGGGACACCCCGGTGGGGGTCAGGTCCACGTCGGTCCAGCCGGTGAAACGGTTCTCGAGGTTCCAGGTGGATTCACCGTGGCGGATCAGGACAAGCTTGTACATGGTCGGTTTTCAGCGGTAGTGGCGCAATCGCAAACCCGACATTCTAAAATAGCGGGTTGCTTTGAAAGGTACAACGTGGATTTCTTCGTGCAAAACTGGATGTTGTTTGTGGTGGCCATTGGCTCGGCGGCCATGTTGATGTTGCCCAACCTGGGCAAAGGCGGCGGTGCCAGCAGCGTGACGCCCACCGAGGCGGTGCAATTGATGAACCGCGAAAAGGCGGTGGTGGTGGACGTGTGTTCGGCCGAAGAATTTGCCGCTGGCCACGTGACGGCAGCCAAGAACGTGCCGCTGGCCGAGCTGGAGGAAAAGCTGACCGGCGTGGTCAAGAACAAGGCGTTGCCGGTGCTGCTGGTGTGCGCTTCGGGCATGCGTTCGCGCCGTGCGGTGGCTGTGGCCAAGAAACTGGGTTACGAAAAAGCGTATTCCCTGGCGGGCGGCATGGGCGCTTGGCGCGCGGCCAACCTGCCGGTGCAAAAAGGCTAAATTGGGTGCATGACCATGGCCCAAGTGAAAATTTACAGCAGCGACTACTGCCCTTACTGCCACCGCGCCAAAGCCTTGTTGCGTGAGCGCGGGGTGAGCGATTGGGAAGAGGTCGTGGTGGACGGTAAGCCTGATGTTCGTGCCGCCATGGCGCAGCTGGTCGGGCGCACCAGTGTGCCGCAGATTTTCATCAACGGCCAGCACGTGGGCGGCTGCGACGACCTCCACGCGCTGGACGCGCGCGGTGGCTTGGTGCCGCTCCTGACGGCCTGACATAATCCCTGCTGTTCCGAGTCTCGACCCGCTGCGGGAACGTCCTCCAGCGGGTTTTGTTTTGACCGGCCATTTCCACTTCATTCGAGATTTTCCATGGCAGACGACCAAAACCCCGTGTTCCAGATTCAACGCGTTTACTTGAAAGAAGCGTCGCTGGAGCAGCCGAATTCCCCCGCCATCCTGCTGGAGCAGGAACAGCCTGGAGTGGACATCCAGCTCGGTGTGGAAGCCCAGCCGGTGGCCGAGGGTGTGTTTGAAGTCTGTGTGACCGCCACGGTGCAAACCAAAATCAAGGACCGCACCGTGTTCCTGGTGGAAGCCAAGCAGGCCGGTATTTTTGAAATCCGCAACCTGCCGGAAGAGCAGATGGGCCCGATCATGAGCATCGCCTGCCCCCAGATCGTCTACCCCTACCTGCGCGGCAACGTGGCCGACCTGATCCAGCGCGCCGGTTTCCCGCCGGTGCACCTGGCCGAAATCAATTTCCAGGCGATGTACGAGCAGCAGCAGGCCCAGCAGGCCGACGGCGCCAGCATCGTCACCCAATAAACGGGTACCACCTCGCAGCGGGCGCATGAACATCACCGTTTTGGGCGCTGGCGCCTGGGGGACGGCGCTGGCCTTGGCCGCTGTCAGTGGCCGCGAACCAACCCATCGGGTGCGCCTGTGGGCCCGCGACCCGGCGCAGGCGCAGCGCCTGCAAGACGAACGCGAGAACCGGCGTTACCTGCCCGGCGTGCCGTTTCCGGCGGGGTTGAGCGTGTTCAGTACGCAGCCCGGTGCGCTGGCCGCCCACATGGCCGATCAGGATTTGCTGGTGCTGGGCACCCCGATGGCGGCGCTGCGTGGCTTGTTGACCGAACTGGTCGACCTGCCGATGCCGGTGGCCTGGTTGTGCAAGGGTTTTGAGCGACCGAACAGCGGCTTGCAGGGCTTGCTGGGCCACGAGATTTGTGCCCAGGTGGCGCCCCGCTTGCGTTGCGGCGTGTTGAGCGGCCCCAGCTTTGCGTTGGAAGTGGCCAAGGGCGCACCCACGGCGCTGGTCGCCGCCAGCCGCGACCCCGAGGTGTGCCGGTTGTTGGTGGCCGCATTCCACGGCCCCGCTTTGCGCGTGTACGCCAACGACGATGTGGTGGGCGTGGAGGTGGGCGGCGCCGTCAAGAACGTGATGGCGATCGCGACCGGCTTGTGCGATGGTTTGGGCCTGGGGCTGAACGCCCGTGCTGCCTTGATCACCCGCGGTTTGGCCGAAATGTCCCGTCTGGGGATGGCGCTGGGCGCCAAGCTGGAGACCTTCATGGGGCTCAGCGGCTTGGGCGATCTGGTGTTGACCGCCACGGGCGACCTGAGCCGCAACCGGCAGGTGGGCCTGCTGCTGGCCCAAGGCCAGACGCTGGAGCAAGCGGTGGGCTCCCTGGGCCACGTGGCCGAGGGCGTGTACAGCGCCCGCACCGTCGCGCAGCGCGCGCGCAGCCTGGGGGTGGAAATGCCCATCACCGAAGCGGTGGTGGCGCTGCTGGATGGTGAGCTGACACCTGCTCAGGCGCTGACCCGCTTGATGGGTCGCGACCCGGTGGCCGAGGGGCATTGAGCCCCTTCGGTCAGAACTCCCAGTTGTCGATCAGCCGGGTGGTGCCCAACCGGGCGGCGCCCAATGTCACCAGTTGACCCGGTTGGAAATCGGTGGCTTGGGGGGGCTGCAGGTCGATACGGCGGCGCACCGTCAGGTAGTCTGGTGCCCAGCCGCGCGCGGCCAAGGTGGCGGTGGCGTGCTGTTCCAGCGCGGCCAGGTTGTGTTCGCCACCCAATACCTGAGCCGCCAGCGCTTTCAAGGTCAGCGACAGCTGCACCGCTTCCTGGCGTTCGCTGGCAGACAGATAGCCGTTGCGCGAGCTCAATGCCAAGCCGTCGGCTGCCCTTTCGGTGGCGCCGCCATGCACCGTGATGGGCAAGGCAAACTGACGCACCATCTGGCGAATCACCATCAACTGCTGGTAGTCCTTCTGGCCGAACAGGGCATGCCCTTGGCCGCGCGACTGCCCGAACACGATCTGGAACAGCTTCATGACCACGGTGCTGACGCCGGTGAAGAAACCGGGGCGGAAGTGGCCTTCCAGGATGTCGGCCAAGCCGGTGGGCGGATGCACCTTGAAGCCTTGGGGCTCGGGGTAGAGTTCTTTTTCGGATGGTGCGAACACCACATCGCAACCTTGGGCCGCGAGTTTTGCGCAGTCGGAGTCCAGCGTGCGGGGGTAGGTGTCGAAATCTTCGTGGGGCAAGAACTGCAGGCGGTTGACGAAGATGCTGGCCACCGTCACGTCGCCCAGGGGCTTGGCTTGGCGCACCAGGGCCAGGTGTCCGTCGTGCAGGTTGCCCATGGTGGGCACGAAGGCTGGGGCGTCAAAGCGCGCCAACTGCTGCCGCAGTTCAGCAATGGTGTGGATGACTTGCATGGCCGCTTTACCAGGCGTGAACCGCGTTGTCGGGGAAGCTGCCGTTTTTCACGGCCTGCACATAGGCAGCCATGGCGTGGCGCACACTGCTTTGGCCGTCCATGAAATTGCGCACGAATTTGGGGTTTTTGCCCAGGTTGATGCCCAACATGTCGTGCATCACCAGCACTTGGCCGGCGGTGCCATTGCCCGAACCAATGCCGATGGTGTGGCAGCGGGGCAGTTGTTGCGTCACCTCGGTGGCCAGGGCGGCAGGTACCATTTCCAGCACCAGCATCGAGGCGCCGGCGTCCTGCAGCTCCAGGGCTTCGCGTTTGAGTTTCAGCGCATCGCCTTCGCTGCGGCCCTGCACCCGGTAGCCGCCCAGCGCGTGCACGGTTTGGGGCGTGAGACCGAGGTGGGCGCACACCGGGATGCCGCGTTCGACCAAAAAGCGCACGGTTTCGGTGGTCCAGCCGCCGCCTTCCAGTTTGATCATGTGGGCGCCGGCCCCCATCAGGGCGGAGGCGTTGCGGATCGCTTGTTCCTTCGACTCCTGGTAGCTGCCAAACGGCAGGTCGCCAATGATCCAGGCGGTGCCTTGCACCCGGCGCAGGCCGCGCGCCACGCTTTCCACGTGGTAGCACATGGTCTCCAGCGTCACACCCACGGTGCTGCTCAAACCCTGGCAGACCATGCCCAGCGAGTCGCCAATCAGCAGGCACTCGACGCCCGCGCTGTCGGCCACGGCGGCGAAGGTGGCATCGTAAGCGGTGAGCATGGCGATTTTTTCGCCGCGTTCGCGCATTTCTTGCAGGCGCGGCAGGCTGACGGGTTTGCGGGCGGGCAGGGGCGACGCGGCGGGCAGGGTGCCGTAAGGCGTGCTGGCGGTGGTCTCGCTCATGGTGTGTGTCGTCTCGGGGTCCTGTTCCGGCGGCTGTTGCAGTGCAATAACCGGCCTCGAAAGCCGGAGTCTAGTCGATCCGTTCTGTTTCGGCGCGCCCAGCCGTTATGCTTGCGGCCTGCGCGCGATGGCGCGTGTTGCAGCGAAAGCCCCAGCCATGACCGAGACCTCCGCCCCCACCCCATTGACGAATTTCGAGCTGACGCCAGAGGCCGTGGCCCAGTTGGCCCGCGCCGATGTGGCCCGCGCCTTGCAAGAAGACGTGGGTGCTGGCGACCTGACGGCCGCGTTGGTGAACCCAGCGCAACGCGCCCGCGCCCGGGTGCTGGCGCGCGAAGCGGCGGTGATTTGTGGCCAACCCTGGGTGGATGAGGCCGTGCGTGCGCTGGACCCGCAGGCCCACATCACCTGGCACGTGGCCGAAGGCCAGCGCTGCGCCCCCAACCAGGTGGTGCTGGAGATCGACGGCCATGCCCAGCCGCTGCTGACGGCCGAACGCACCGCGCTGAATTTTTTGCAGACCCTGAGTGCTGTGGCCACCAAAACGGCTCACTACGTGGATTTGGTGGCCGGCACCCGTGCCCGCATTGTGGACACCCGCAAAACGCTGCCCGGCTTGCGGTTGGCGCAAAAGTACGCCGTGAAAACCGGCGGCGGTGCCAACCACCGCCTGGGTTTGTACGACGCGGTGTTGATCAAGGAAAACCACATTGCCGCTGCCGGGGGCGTGACGGCGGTGTTGCAGCGCGTGCAGCAAACCGCGCCGCAAGCCAAGTTTGTGCAGATTGAAGTGGAAACCCTGGCCCAGTTGCAGGAAGCCCTGGACGCGGGCGCGCGCATGGTGTTGCTGGACAATATGGACCTGCCCACGCTGCGCGAGGCGGTGCGGTTGAACACGGCCCATCCGAAGGATGGCGCCGTGCTGGAAATTTCGGGCGGCGTGAACGAAACCACGGTGCGCGCCCTGGCCGAAACCGGGGTGGACCGCATTTCCATCGGCACGCTGACCAAGGACGTGAAGGCGGTGGATTTTTCGATGCGCTTTGAGGCGCTGTGAGCCCTGCCGGCAACCCCGCACAGCAAGGAACAGACATGGAACAGGTCATTGAAGTCGATTACGAACAGCCGGCGTGCGCCACCCGCCACGCCTGGGCGCGCGTGCCCCAGGAACCCACGCCCGACGAGCGCCTGGCGCTGAAGGACCGCATTCGCCGCCTTCTGAAGGAGAAGAACGCGGTGATGGTGTCGCACTACTACGTGCACCCCGACCTGCAGGATTTGGCGGAAGAAACCGGCGGCATCGTCAGTGACAGCCTGGAAATGGCCCGCTTTGGTCGCGACCACCCGGCGCAGACGCTGGTGGTGAGCGGCGTGCGCTTCATGGGGGAAACGGCCAAGATCCTGTCGCCCGAAAAAACCATTCTGATGCCCGACCTGGACGCCAACTGCTCGCTCGACCTGGGTTGCCCGGTGGACGAATTCAGCGCGTTTTGCGACCAACACCCGGACCGCACCGTGGTGGTGTACGCCAACACCAGCGCGGCGGTGAAGGCCCGTTCGGACTGGCTCGTTACGTCAAGCTGTGCGCTGGACATCGTGCGCGCCCTGAAAGACAAGGGCCACAAGATTTTGTGGGCGCCCGACAAGCATTTGGGGGGCTACATCCAGCGCGAAACCGGCGCCGACATGCTGATGTGGGAAGGCTCCTGCATCGTGCACGACGAGTTCAAGGCCTTTGAGCTGCAGGACTTGATGAAGCAGAACCCCCGCGCCAAGGTGCTGGTGCACCCCGAAAGCCCGGCCGACGTGGTTGCCCTGGCCGATGCGGTGGGGTCCACCAGCGCCATCCTCAAGGCGGCGCAGGAGATGGATGCCCAGGAGTTCATCGTCGCCACCGACAACGGCATGATGCACAAGTTGCGCACCCTCAACCCAGGCAAGGTGTTCATCGAGGCGCCGACGGCCGGCAACAGCGCCACCTGCAAGAGCTGCGCGCATTGCCCCTGGATGGCCATGAACGGCCTGGCCGGCGTGGCCCGGGTGCTGGAAGCGGGGCTGAACGAAATCCAGGTGGACCCGGCCCTGATTCCGCGCGCGCGCCAGCCGATCGACCGCATGCTGGCCTTCACCGCTGCCCTCAAAAGCGGCCAGAACGCCGGGGCCTTGGTGCCCAACATCGGTGCGGCTTGACGCCGCTTTTACCGTGAAGGTGTGGTTGGATTTTGCGGCGCCCACGCCGCAGGGGCAGGGCGTGTGCGTTGCCTGGGGTGAGCCACTGCGCGTGTTGCAAGCCCGGCAACCTGCGGAGGTGCTGCCCGTGCTGGCGGCCGTGCTGAGGGCGGCCGAAGCGGGGCAGTGGTGCGTGGGTTACCTGCGTTACGAGGCGGCACCCGCGTTCGATGGCGCTTTGGCCGTTCACCCGGCCGATGGACCACTGGCTTGGTTTGGCGTGTTTGATGCACCCACGTTCGCCGCACCCATGCCCGATGCGCAGGCCGACGATGCCGGTATGGCCGCCATCGCCGAGTGGGATGACGGCATGCCTCGGGCGGCGTTTGACACCGCGATGGCCGCCATCCACAGCGCCATTGCCGAAGGCCGGTATTACCAGCTCAATTTCACCCACGCCTTGCAGGGGCGCTTGGCGCAAGGCACGCCTTGGTCCTTGTTCCAGGCCTTGCGGCGTGCGCAGCCCGGCGGGTACGCGGCCTTTGTGGACACGGGCGAGGAGCAGGTGTTGTCCGTGTCGCCCGAACTGTTCTTTGACTGGGATGGCGACCGCCTGTTGACCCGGCCGATGAAAGGCACCGCGCCCCGTGGTGCGACCCCTGATCTGGACGCTGCCCGCGCCGATGCGCTGTACCACAGCCCCAAGGAGCGCGCCGAGAACGTGATGATTGTGGACCTGCTGCGCAACGACCTGTCGCGCGTTGCCGAGCCGCACTCCGTGCAGGTGCCGCGCCTGTTCCACCGCGAAGCGCTGCCGAGTGTGTGGCAAATGACCTCGGACGTGACCGCCCGCACCCGGCAGGGGACCACGCTGACCGACGTGTTCCGCGCCCTGTTCCCCTGCGGCTCCATCACCGGCGCGCCGAAGGTGGAAGCCATGCGCCACATCTACGCACTGGAGCCTGGCCCGCGCGGCCCGTATTGTGGGGCGGTGGGTGTGGTGCGGCCTGGGGCCCAGCCGGGGGGGGTGGCTGCCACCTTCAACGTGGCCATCCGCACCGTGGTGGCGCGGCCGCTGGCCCAAGGCGTGGGGTTGCAGTGTGGCATTGGCAGCGGCATCACCGCCGATGCTCGGCCGGATGCCGAATGGCAGGAGTGGCGGCACAAGCGGGCCTTTCTGGACCGGGCCAGCCAGCCGTTTGACCTGCTGGAAACCTTGGGTTTGCACGACGGTGAGCTGCGTCACGTCGATCAGCACCTGGCGCGCATCGCCAGCGCTGCGGCCCATTTTGGCTACCCTTGGTACCCAGCGCGCGCGGCATTGGCTCTGGCTGACATGGTGCAGCGGCACCCTGCGGGGACCTGGCGTTTGCGCTTGCTGTGCAACGCGGCAGGCGAGGTGTCGGTACAGGCGTTTGCCATGGCGCCCACCCCCGAGCCGGTGACGCTGATGCTCGCCGACCGTGCTTTTGAAGCGGCTGACAGCGAGTTTGTGCGTTTCAAAACCACGCGGCGGGCACACTACGAGGCGTTCGAGCCCCGCCAGTCCGGCGTGTTTGACACCGTGCTGTGGAACCGCCATGGCGAGTTGACCGAGTGCACGCGTGGGAACATTGCGCTGCTGATCGGGGGGCGCTGGCTGACACCACCGGTCTCGGCGGGTTTGCTGGACGGCGTGGGGCGCCAGCACTGGCTGGCCCAAGGCCGGCTGCACGAAGCGGTGCTGCGGGTGGACGACCTGCAACGCGCGCAGGGGCTGGCCTTCATCAACAGCCTGCGCGGTTGGCTCGACGCGCGGCTGCTGGCCTGACGCGTCTGCTTTGATGCCGATCAGGCCCGTTGCGTGGCCACCTTGTCGCGCAATTCCACCTGCTGGTTGCGTTCGTTCACGAACACCAGTTGGGGTTTGTGGCCGGCCACGTGGTCCTCGTGCACCTGGGCAAAGGCCGCGATGATGAGCAGGTCGCCCACCTGGGCGCGGCGCGCGGCCGAGCCGTTGACCGAAATCATGCCGGAGCCGCGTTCGCCCTTGATGGCGTAGGTGACGAAGCGCTCGCCGTTGTTGATGTTCCAGATGTGGATCTGCTCGTTGTCGCAAATGTTGGCGGCGTCGAGCAGGTCTTCGTCGATGGCGCAGGAGCCTTCGTAGTGCAGTTCGGCGTGGGTCGCGGCCACGCGGTGGATTTTGGATTTGAGCAGGGTGCGGAACATGGCGGTCTCCTGAGCGCGGTGCGCGATGGGGGCGGATTGTGACAGACCCCCGCGCACCGCTTGCATACAGAACGGTGCGCGGGTAGGGGTTCGTCACACCTGCTGGATCGGGATGTACACCTCGCTGCCGGCTTTGCGGAACGCGTCGGACTGGGCTTGCATGCCCTTCTCCAACGCCTCCGATTCGCTCACGCCCTGCTGGGCTGCGAAGTCGCGCACGTCCTGCGTGATCTTCATGCTGCAGAAGTGCGGCCCGCACATCGAGCAGAAGTGCGCCACCTTGGCCGAGTCCTTGGGCAGCG
>CAZSZN010000125.1:0-9023 GCA_964610405.1 uncultured Macromonas sp.
GAAGCACAGGATGTAGTCGTGCGTGTTGGCGATGAAGAGCTGGTCGATCCAGTCGTCTTCCTTGGTGGCAGTGGCCTGCTTGCCGCGCCCGCCGCGCTTTTGTGCGCGGTATTCGCTCAGCGGCTGGCTCTTGATGTAGCCCGAGTGCGAGAGCGTCACCACCATGTCGGTGGGCGTGATCAGGTCTTCGGTGCTCAGGTCTTGCGCGCTGTGTTCGATTTCGCTGCGGCGCGCGCCCAGCTTGGTCTGGCCGAATTCGGCCTTGATGGCGGTCAGCTCGTCGCCAATGATGGTGGACACGCGTTCCGGCTTGGACAGGATGTCGAGCAGGTCGTCGATCTCGGCCATCACGTCCTTGTACTCGGCGACGATCTTGTCCTGTTCCAGCCCGGTCAGGCGCTGCAGGCGCATTTGCAGGATTTCCTGCGCTTGCGTTTCGCTCAGGCGGTACAGGCCGTCGCCCTGCATGCCGAATTCGCGCTCCAGGCCTTCGGGGCGGTAGTCGTCGGCGTTCACCACCGTGCCGTCTTCCTTGGCGCGGGTCAGCATCTGGCGCACCAGCTGGCTGTCCCAGCTGCGCGTCATCAGCTCGGCCTTGGCCACTGGCGGCGTGGGGCTTTCGCGGATGATGCGGATGAACTCGTCGATGTTGGCCAGCGCCACCGCCAGGCCTTCCAGCACGTGGCCGCGGTCGCGCGCCTTGCGCAGGTTGAACACCGTGCGGCGTGTCACCACTTCGCGGCGGTGCTGCAGGAAGATGTCGATCAGGTCCTTCAGGTTGCACAGCTTGGGCTGGCCGTCCACCAGCGCCACCATGTTCATGCCGAAGGTGTCCTGCAGCTGCGTCTGCTTGTACAGGTTGTTCAGCACCACCTCGGGCACTTCGCCGCGTTTCAGCTCGATCACCACCCGCATGCCGTCCTTGTCGGACTCGTCCTGGATGTGGCTGATGCCTTCGATCTTCTTCTCGTGTACCAGCTCGGCAATGCGCTCCAGCAGCGTCTTCTTGTTCACTTGGTACGGAATTTCATCGACGATGATGGCCTGGCGCTGGCCCTTGTCGATGTCCTCGAAGTGGCACTTGGCGCGCATCACCACCCGGCCACGGCCGGTGCGGTAGCCGTCCTTCACGCCGGTGATGCCGTAGATCAGCCCGGCGGTCGGGAAGTCCGGCGCCGGCACGATTTCCATCAGGTCGTCGATGGACGATTCGGGGTGCTTGAGCAGGTGCAGGCAGGCGTCCACCACCTCGTTCAGGTTGTGCGGCGGGATGTTGGTGGCCATGCCCACCGCAATACCGGCCGAGCCGTTGATCAGCAGGTTGGGCAGGCGCGCCGGCAGCACCAACGGCTCCGATTCGCTGCCGTCGTAGTTGGGCCCGAAATCGACCGTTTCCTTGTCAATGTCGGCCAGCATCTCGTGAGCGATCTTGCTCAGGCGGATTTCGGTGTAACGCATGGCGGCGGCGCTGTCGCCGTCAACCGAACCGAAGTTGCCCTGGCCGTCCACCAGCATGTGGCGCAGGGAAAAGTCCTGCGCCATGCGCACGATGGTGTCGTACACCGCGCTGTCGCCGTGCGGGTGGTACTTACCGATCACGTCACCGACGATACGCGCCGATTTTTTGTACGGCCGGTTCCAGTCGTTGTTCAGCTCGTGCATCGCGTAGAGCACGCGCCGGTGCACGGGCTTCAAACCGTCGCGCGCATCGGGCAGGGCACGACCCACAATCACGCTCATCGCGTAGTCGAGGTAGCTGCGGCGCATTTCCTCTTCGAGGCTGATGGGCAGGGTTTCCTTGGCGAAAGAGGTCATGGGCGCGGCAACTTGGGTGTACAAAGACAATCGAACATTTTATGACGGTCGCCGTGGACCCCTCTGGAACCACTGAAACCCGTGGTTGTTGCATGCATGCAACAACCTGGGCGACATGCGCACGTCAGAGGCCCGCAGTGGCACCTGTCGTAACGGGCCAGTGTCGGTTGTGGCACAATGAAAATTCAACCACTCAAGGTCGAAGAACCTTGGTCAAGCAACCCGCAGCACACCGTCTGCGCCAACATGAAGAGGACATCGATGAAACAACTCAACAAGATTGCAGCGCTGTTTGCCACTGCAGCCCTGGCCACCGCCGCTGGCGCCCAGACCATCGACAACTGGCGCAACGGCTCCGGTGACCTGGTGTGGAAGAACGGTACCAACGAACTGTGCTGGCGCAATGCCAACTGGACGCCGGCCACCGCTGCTCAAGGCTGCGACGGCGCCATCGTTCCCCAGGCTGCTCCGGCACCTGCCCCGGCTCCCGCTCCGGCACCTGCCGCTGCTCCGGCACCTGCCCCGGCTCCCGCTCCGGCACCTGCTCCCGCCGCCGCTGCCAAGGTGACCTACGCTGCCGACGCTTTCTTCGACTTCGACAAAGCCGTGCTGAAGCCGGAAGGCAAAGCCAAGCTGGACGATCTGGCTGGCAAGGTCAAGGGCATCAACCTGGAAGTGATCATCGCTGTGGGTCACACCGACGCCACCGGCCCTGACGCTTACAACCAAGCCCTGTCCGTGCGCCGCGCTGAAGCTGTCAAGGCTTACCTGGTGACCAAAGGCATCGAAGCCAACCGTGTTTACACCGAAGGCAAGGGCGAAGCCCAGCCGGTGGCTGACAACAGCACCCGTGACGGTCGCTCCAAGAACCGCCGCGTGGAAATCGAAGTGGTCGGCACCCGCGCCAACTGATTCGTTTCACTGCGACACTCGAAAAACCGCGCTCAGGCGCGGTTTTTTGTTGGGGGTTGCGAAGGCGGGGATGGCGCGGCCTTGGATAATGAGTGCCATGGACAAAACATTGAACGCTGATCCGGCCGAGTTGGCCAAGTTCTCCGAGTTGGCTCACCGTTGGTGGGACCCCGAAAGCGAATTCCGGCCGTTGCACCAGATCAACCCGCTGCGGCTGGATTGGATCGACAGGCAAGCCCCGCTGGCGGGTCAGCAGGTGTTGGACGTGGGGTGCGGTGGCGGCATTCTGGCCGATGCCATGGCCCGCAAAGGCGCGCAGGTGCTGGGCATCGACCTGGCGACCAAGGCCCTGAAAGTGGCCCAGTTGCATGCCCTGGAGGCGCAGACGCCCAACATCCGCTACCAGGAGATCAGTGCCGAGCAGTTGGCGGTCGAGCAGCCCGGCACGTTCGACGTTGTCACTTGCATGGAAATGTTGGAGCACGTGCCCGATCCGGCCTCGGTGGTGCGTGCCTGTGCCACCTTGGTCAAGCCGGGGGGCTGGGTGTTTTTCTCCACCCTGAACCGCAATCCGAAGTCGTTCCTGTTTGCCATCGTGGGTGCGGAGTACGTGTTGCAAATGCTGCCCAAGGGCACCCATGAGTACGCCAAGTTCATCAAGCCGAGTGAGCTGGCGGCGTATGCCCGCGCGGCGGGTTTGGATTTGCAGGGCACGCGCGGCATGGAGTACAACCCGTTTACCCGCCGTTATTGGCTGAGTGGCGACACCAGCGTGAATTACCTGATCGCTACACGCAAACCCGCATGAGCCGATTCGCCCACCTCAAAGCCGTGTTGTTCGACTTGGACGGCACGTTGATCGACAGTGCTCCCGACTTGGGCCACGCGGCCGACCTGATGCGGGTCAAACGGGGTTTGCCCTCGCTGCCGCTGGCACATTACCGACCGATGGCCGGGGCGGGTGCGCGCGGAATGATCGGTGTGGCGTTTGGCCACGGCCCGGATCACCCCGAGTTTGAGGTCTTGAAGCACGAGTTTCTGGCGAATTACCAGGCCTGCATGACCCAGCGCACCCACGCTTTCGATGGGGTGGAGGCAATGCTGGCAGGCATCGTGCGTTTGGGGCGCCCGTGGGGCGTGGTGACGAACAAGGTGGAGCGCTTCACCCTGCCGTTGGTGTCGTCGTTGCCGGTGCTCCAGGGGGCTGCTGCGGTGGTGGGCGGTGACACCACGCCGCACCCCAAGCCCCATCCGGCGCCCTTGCTGGAAGCAGCGCGCCGCCTGGGCTTGGCGCCGCAGGATTGCCTGTACGTGGGCGACGATGAGCGCGACATCGTGGCGGGCAAGGCCGCGGGCATGCCCACGGTGGCGGCGCGCTATGGTTACCTGGGGGCGCAATCAGACGTGTTGGCCTGGGAGGCCGATGCGGTGATCGATCATCCCGCGCAGCTCTTGAACTTTCTGGAAATGGCTTAAACTAAGGCTTGAGGGGCTGCATTGGTTTCGACGTGGGTTCGGGCACGCAGCAGGGCATGTCGAGGTTCTGTCACCTCGTAAAACCGCAGAAAAAAACTAACTGCAAACGACGAACGTTTCGCACTCGCCGCTTAATCCGGTGAGCCTCGCAACAGTTGGCCGATGGGCTGGGTGAGGGTGGTCGCAAGACTGTCCTGACTGCGAGGGAACTTACATAGGCTGGCCGTTGGGCGGGCAACTTGCTCGACGGTGAGATTCAAGGTTGCTGGCTGATTCCGCAGCGTGTCGCTGTGCGGCGGAGTTGGTGAGATCAAACCAGACGACTACACATGTAGAACTGCGCGAAGAAGGCTTGCGGACGGGGGTTCAAATCCCCCCAGCTCCACCACATACCTTGTAAGTCATTGATTGACTTGCAATTTTCGTCAAAGGCTTGGGCGTTTCCCAAACTGGTGTGCCATCTCGGTGTGCCAGTGGAGAACCACCATGCCGTTGACGATCCCATCACACTTGTACCGCAACCGACACGGTACGTTTTATTTTCGCCTGTGCATTCCCCGCGACTTGCGGGGCTATGTGGGTGCCACCGAGGTTCGCCTCAGCATGGATACCGAGCAGAGGCGTGCGGCGATAATCCACGCTTTTCCTCTGGTGCTCGATCTGCCCAACCTTTGGGCCGGTCTCCGTGTCATGTCAGCAAACGACGAGCTCATCCCCCCCGACTACTTCAAGCTCTGGCGACAGCAACTGCTTGAAAACGCCAGACTTAAGATGAGCATCGTTCAGCTCAAAGAGCAGCTGGAGGAGCAACAAGAGCGCATCTGGCAGATGGTGCCCAAGAACCAGGCCGAGCTGGTCGTCAAGCAAGCCTACACGAAGGGGCAGCTCAAAGGGCAGACCGCCGTGGAGGAGCGACTGGAGTTTCCCTGGTCTCCTGAGCGCACGGTGCCCTTCTCAGCGCTGTTGACGGCCTACATGGCCCATTTTGAGTACAGAGCGGAGGGCGGGCGCAAGAAACCACCCGGGGCGAAAACCTTGGAAGGTTACCGCAAAGACCTTGAGCTGTTCATCTCGGCCATGGGTGACATGAACATCGGCGCCATTGATCGTGACTTGGCCGGGCGATACTTCACCGTCCTGAAGAAATTGCCACCGAACATTTCGAGGGTTGCCGCGTACCGTGGTAAGTCGATTGGCCAGATTTTGGCCATCAGGCCAGCGCCAGAGCCCCAGTCGGAATACAACGCCTCAAAAAAGATGGAGCGTGCCAGCGGCATGTTCAAATGGGCCTTGGAAGAAAAGCGCAAGTGGGGTATTGATTCAAACCCGTTTGTCGGATTCGGCCAGTCTGGGGATGCGGCGAAAAAGCGTCGGCCATTTACGCTTGAGGAGCTGAGGGTTCTGTTCACGACGCCAACATTTATGGCGCGTAAATTTCCCATGAGCTATGCCTATTGGTTGATGCCCCTGGCCATCTATACAGGTGCTCGTCTTGGAGAGTTGTGTCAGCTGGACCTGAAAGATTTTGTCGAGGTGGAGGGCATACCTTGCATCGACATCAACGACATCGAAGCACCGGACGTTGACAAAACAGCTAGTGGCCGAAAGAAGCGGGTCAAGACAAAGAACGCACGTCGGCTGGTTCCAATCCATGGCGAGCTTATCCGCATTGGCTTGCTACGCTACGTGCAGGAAATGCGTGCCAGAGGCGAGGTGTACCTATTCCCGGAGCTGAGCCGAACCCGACGAGATGGGCCAGCTCATGCGGCGTCCAATTGGTTCCAGCGGTACAGAAGGGCCGCAGGATTGGATGGAAAACAGGCGGCTGTGTTTCACAGCTTCAGGCACCTTTTCATCACAACGCTGCTGGACAACGATGTGTCTCCCCATCAGGTTGCGCCCATTGTCGGCCACGAGGCTGACCTCATCACGGGTAAGGTGTACTGGGAGAAGAGGGATGCGAGCAAACGCAAACCCACTGTCGATGCGTTTTCACTGCCGGCTGAAATCGCTGCGCTGATACCGTGTGTTCACGACGTGACGATGGTGCCCAAGAGAGCAAGACGGAAGGGCAGTTCACCAAAAAATGATGGCTGAATGTCATTGGCACAGAATTAATGCAAGGGGTTTTCCTGCTGTCTTGATTGAGTATGTGAATTTCGTGAATCTGAGGCTCCGGATTTATTTAATGAAATCAACGGCATAGGTTGATTTTGATCAAATTTTGTTCATCTTTATTCCGGTCTGCGGGATTAGTCGGAGAATGATCAATTTCTGTCTACTCATGGTCAAGGCATGCCTTATCCAAAAGTGGAACAAGGGTGTGAATTGTGTCGTGAAGGTTCTATGAATGTCGTTGAGGCCCAGTCTTGTATAAGAAAGAGACTCCAATCTGGCTCATTCTGATTGAATAAAAACTCCGCTCGGTTAAAACTGGCAACGTAGCAGGCTTGCATTTACGCAGGCATCCATCATGACCAATCCAAGCATTAGCCGTCGTCACTTGACACGGTTGCGTCAGGTTTACAGGTCGTCGGGCTGGCCTTTTCGTGACCCCATTGAAGTGGATCTGTTGGTGTCAAAATTGTTGGAGTTGGTCCTTGATCCTGATGGCCGCGAAACCCTGCGCGTCACAGCCAAGGGCTTGGAAGCACTTTCAGCTGCCCATGCCAGCAATCGGGCAAGCCGCTCTTCACATGACGGTCTGGTGTTGTACGTTGCTCGATTGCTGCAGCAAGAGGGTCGAATCGTCTGGACAGGCTTACCACTGAGAGCTCAGGTCAACGGTGAATGGGTGCAGGCTGTCCCAGATGTCTTCAGCATCCGAAACACCAGCGCAGAGCCATACCTAGAGCCCATAGTTCACGAGATCAAGGTCAGCCGGAATGATCTGTTGGGTGACCTCAAGCAGGCAGAAAAGCGAGCTGCCTACCTGGGCATGGCCTCGCAGGTTTACTACGTGCTGGGCATGACTGTAAAAGGTCAGCAGATTGCTGAGCCAGAAGAAATACCGTCCGAATGTGGGGTAATTCTGACAACGGCCACTGGTATTCACATCGCCCGAGTTGCCCCGCGACATCGGTTTCTAGGTGTCCGTTTCGACACGTGGATGTCATTGGCAAAGTCGGCTCCACTGCAGCGCGATGAAGACGGACAACAGCAGCAGTTGTAAATCCATTTCGTGAAGATGCCTCGCCCAGCGTTGATAATGTTTTACATTGACCATAACAGCTCGCTTTAGCGTGCCACCCAGGGAATGGACAAGAAAAAACTCTCCGAAAGCGACATCTGCGACAAGTTCATCCGGCCGGCCATGGTGGCTGCCGGGTGGAACGGCATGGACCAGCTCTACCGGGAGTTTCCCCTTCGGGCTGGCCGCGTGGTGGTGCGTGGGCAGAAGGCCCAGCGCGACAAGTCCACCGTGCTGCGGGCCGATTACGCCCTGTTCTACAAGGCCAACATCCCGCTGGCGGTGCTGGAGGCCAAAGACAACACACACGCCGTGGGCGCAGGCATGGGGCAGGCCATCCAGTACGCCGAACTGCTGGGTGTGCCGTTCAGCTTTGCCAGCAACGGCGACGGCTTTGTGTTCCGCGACGCCACCTTGGCCGATGGGGTCCTGGAGCGGAACCTCACGCTCGACGAATTCCCCTCGCCGCAAGACCTTTGGGAACGCTACTGCGCCTGGAAAGGCTGGTCCGACGAAGTGCGCCGCGTCGCGTCGTTCGACTACTCGCCCAGCAAGACGCCGCGCTACTACCAGCTCAACGCCATCAACCGCACGGTGGAAGCCATTGCCAACGGCCAGAACCGCGTATTGCTGGTCATGGCGACAGGTACTGGGAAGACCTACACCGCCTTCCAGATCATCTGGCGGCTGTGGAAGAGCAAGGCCAAAAAGCGCATTCTGTTCCTGGCCGACCGCAACATCCTGATTGACCAGACCATGGTCAACGACTTCCGGCCCTTCAAGGGCGCCATGGCCAAGCTCAGCCCCAATGCCAAAGGCGTGGAGCGGGTCGATGCCCAAGGCTCAGTCACGGTCGAAAACGTCGACCTGGCCGTCAACAAATCCACCAAGCTGGTGGACAAAAGCTACGAGATTTACCTGTCGCTTTACCAGGCCGTCAGCGGCACCGAGGAAGAACGGAACATCTACAAGCAGTTCAGCCCGGACTTCTTCGACCTCATCATCGTGGATGAGTGTCACCGGGGCAGCGCGGCTGATGACTCCGCCTGGCGCGACATCCTCACCTACTTCAGCGCCGCCACCCAGGTGGGCCTGACCGCCACGCCGAAGGAAACCGCCGATGTGTCCAACACCGACTACTTCGGCGAGCCCATTTACACCTACAGCTTGAAGCAAGGCATTGAAGACGGGTTTCTGGCGCCCTATAAGGTCATCCGGGTGGACCTGGACAAAGACACCTTCGGCTGGCGCCCCACGGCAGGCATGCAAGACAAGTTCGGCAGCGTCATTGAGGACCGCATTTACACCGGCGCCGACATGAACCGCCACCTGGTGCTGGAAGAGCGCGACGAAGCGGTGGCGGCCAAGATCACCCAGTACCTCAAGGCGACCGACCGCCACGCCAAAACCATCGTCTTTTGCGAGGACATCGACCACGCCGCACGCATGCGCCAGGCGCTGGCCAATGCCAACGCCGACATCAGCGCCACCAACCCCAAATACGTGGTGCAGATCACCGGCGACAACGCCGAAGGCAAGGCCCAGCTCGACAACTTCATCGACCCCGAGAAGACCTACCCGGTCATTGCCACCACCTCCAAGCTGATGAGCACCGGTGTGGACGCGCAGA
>CAZSZN010000126.1:0-8974 GCA_964610405.1 uncultured Macromonas sp.
GCGGCACGGGTGGCACGGGCGGCACCAGCTACCTGCGCAAGATGCTGGACGTGGTGCTGTTTCCGGAAATCTGGAAACTGCGTACCGACCTTTGACCACTGGGGCCGTTGGCCTCAGCGCAGCGCCTGCGCCAGCAACGGCGCCATGGGAACAACGTTGGTCGGGTGAGCGATGCAGTCGGTGCTCCACACCTCGCCCACGCCCGCCTCGCGCATCACCTCCAGGGCGTCACCCGCAAACAGGGCGTGGGTCACGGCCACGTCCACCGACGCGGCACCCGCCGCCAGCAGCAGCCTGGTGGCACGCGCCACCGTGTGCCCAGTGCTGGCCACGTCGTCCAGCACCACCACCGGCCGCCCCTGCAAGGGCAAATCGGGCAGTTCGATGTCCACGTGCCGGTCACCGTGGCGCACCTTGCGGCACACGGCGCTGTCGTTGCCGTGGCGCGCGGCGGCCTGGGCCACCCACTGCGCGGCTTCTTCGTCCGGCCCTATCAGCAAGGCGCCTGGACGCTGCTGGGCGATCCAGTCGGCCAGGGCGGGGGCGCCGCTGAGCACCACCGGGCGCGCCACGGGCACCGCCTCCCCGAGTGTGGCCACCCGGTGCAGGTGCGGGTCCACCGTGACGACGGTATCGAACAAACCGGCCAGGAAACCGCCGACGATGCGCTGGCTCACCGCCTCACCGGGCAGAAATGCGATGTCTTGCCGCATGTAGCCCAAATACGGGCAGACCAAGGTCAGGTCGCGAGCGCCCAGTTGCTGGGCGGTGCGGGCCACCAGCAGCAGCTCCACCAGTTTTTCGTTGGGGTGGTGCAGGCCACGGAACACCACCACCCGGTCAGGCAGCGGCGTCGGCAAGCGCAGCTTCAACTCGCCATCCGGGAAGCGGTGGCGCTCCACCACCCCCACCTGGGCGCCCTCGCCACAAGCGGCGGCCAAGCGTTGCGCGGCGGGTTGCTCGTCATCAAAGCACAGGATCAGGGGTGCGGTCATGTTCAAAACTCCACAAACACATGGGGCACGTCTTCAGGGCGACCCACGGTGTAGCCACAGTGGTGTTCGCTCGCCTGACGGGCAAACTCCAGGTCGGAACGGTAGGCAGCGTGCACGCGGTACAGCAAGTCGCCTTCGCGCACCGGGTCGCCGAGCTTGCGCGCCAGGTCCACGCCAGCGCCCTGCACCTTGGGCGCGCCGGCCAACTGCGCCAGGCGGGCAATGCACAGGTTGTCGATCTGCGTGACCACCCCGGACGCGGGGGCACGCACCTCAAAACTCAAGGCGCCCACCTCGGGGCGCTGGTGGTCGAACGGACGCGCACCCTGCGCTTCGATGATGGCACGCATCTTCTCCAACGCCCGCCCGGAGTCCAGGATGTCGCGCGCGATCGCATAGCCATCGCCGCCCCGGATGTCGGGGTCGCACTCCAGCAACCGGCCGGCCAGCCGCAGCGACTTCTGGCGCAGGTCTTGCGGCGCCAGCGGGTGGTTTTCCAGCACCATCATCACGTCGCGCGCTTCCAGCACCGGCCCCACGCCGTTGCCGATCGGCTGGCGCCCATCAGTGATGACCACATCCAGCGACAAGCCCAGCCGGTGCGCCACGTATTCGAACAAGCGGCGCAAGCGTTGCGCCTCCGGCATGGAGCGCACCTTGGCCGTGGGGCCAATCGGAATGTCCAGCACCAGGTGGTTGGACCCGGCCGCCATTTTCTTGCTCAGGATGGACGCCACCATCTGGCCTGGCGAGTCGAGCGACAGCGGGCGCTCCACCGAAATCAGGATGTCATCGGCCGGCGACAAGTGGGCCGTGCCGCCCCAGGCCAGACAAGCCCGGTGCGCCCGCACGATGTCGCTCAAACGCTCGAACGGCAACTCCACGTTGGCCAGCACCTCCATGGTGTCGGCCGTGCCGGCGGGCGAGGTGATGGCGCGGGACGAGGTTTTCGGGCACACCAGCCCGTGCGCGGCCACGATCGGCACCACCAGCATGGTGGTGCGGTTGCCGGGAATGCCGCCGATGCAGTGCTTGTCCACCACCAGCCGCTCTTGCCAATCCACCCGGCGACCCGACGCGATCATCGCCTCGGTGAGGAAGAACACCTCCTCGCGGTCCAACTCGCCCCGGTTGGTGGCCACCACAAACGCCGACAACTCGATCTTGCTGTAACGGTGCTCGGCGATGTCGCGGATGATGGCCTGGAAGTCTTCGCGCCCCAGCCGCTCGCCGTTGATTTTGCGGTGCAGGGCCGAAATCGACGGCGCGGGCTCTGCCTGGCGCACCCCCACCGCGTGTCCGGCGGGCACCCCCAACTGCTCGAACGCATCCTGGGACAAACCCAGCTCGTGGCGCTGAGCGATGCGGGGGTCGGAGGTGACGTTCAAGGTCGCCAGTATCCGTTGTCCATTGACGCTCACTTCCACCTTGGACAGGGCTTGAAAACCTTCGGCGCGGTACAGGTCACAGTCCCGGTGCAGGTAGGCCACGTTTTCCCGATAGGTGTCGATGGCCACGCGGCGCAACTGCAAATGGTTGGGCGGCTGCACGGCTTCGGGGCCGGACACAGGTGCGGCACTGGGGGTGGCGGCGGGCGTCATGGAACGGGGATTCATGGTGCTGTCTCCTGCGCAAGGGCTGACAGCATCAACCATAACCGATCAGGCGGGGTTGGCCGGACCACGGTACAGTCGGGGCACGTCGAGCAAACGTTCGCCCAGCGCGGCCATGGCCAGGTTGCGGCCCCAACGCATCGGCCCCTGCGCATGGAAAATCACGCCATTGCGCCGCGAGCGGTCTTGCACCCATGCGTTGCGGGCCCAGCGCTGGGCCGCCCAACGGGTGAAGGTGACGGGCCAATCGATGCTGCCCAATGTGCCCTGAAGCTCGCGCCCCAGCACCCAGGCATCTTCTAGGGCCATGGCCGCGCCCTGGGCCAGGTAGGGGCGCATGGGATGCGCGGCGTCGCCCAGCAACGCCACGGCACCTTGGACCTGTTCAGCCGCGCTGCGCATGGGCGGGCGGGCATGCAAAGGCCACAAACGCCACTGCAACACCCGCTGCAGGACGTCTTGCAACGGGGTCGCCACAGCGCCCAACGCCTGCTGCAAATCGGCCGCATGAGCCTGATGGTTCCAGTGCGCACCCTCGGCCGGCAAATCGCCGTGGACCACCGCCACCACGTTCATCCAGGTGCCCGAACGCACGGGGTAATGCACCACATGGCAACGCGGGCCCAGCCAGACCGACACCTCCTGACGACGGGCTGCTGCGGGCAAATCGCCCATGGGCACCATGCCACGGTAAGCCAAATGGCCGGTAAAACGCGCTGGCGCGTCGCGCCAGGCGACGGCACGGACCCGGCTCCAAACCCCATCGCAACCCAGCACGGCGTCGGCGGTCCAACTGTGTCCGTCCACCCCACTGACGACGATCGAACCGTCGCCGGCGGTATGCAGGTCGTGCACTTGCTGACCAAGCTCCACCTTCACTGCAGCCACCTGCCCTACCGCGCGTTGCAGCAATTCGTGCAGGTCCGCCCGGTGGATGGTGGCGTAGGGGGCACCGTAGTGCTGCACCGCCCTCTGCCCCAGGGCCAACCGGCCCAGCACACCGCCGTCCGCCACATCGCGGACCACCAAACGCTCGGGGAAGGCCGCGCACTCGCGCACATCGGGCTCCAGCCCCCAATCGCGCAACACATGCACCGCGTTGGGCCCCAGTTGAATGCCGGCGCCCACTTCGCCAAAAGCATCGGCCTGCTCCAGCAAGGTCAACTGCAGGTCGGGGCGTGCGCGGGCCAAGGCCAAGGCGGCTCCCAGGCCGGCCATGCCCCCGCCCGCCACCAGGACGTCGGTCCGGGCCATGGTGCTCAACGCACGCTGAAACTGCCCGAACCCAAGGTGCGCATCACGCTTTCGCCCACACCGGCGCCAAAACGCCGCGCCAATCGCTGGGCCACATTCTCGCGCTGGGTGTAGTCCACAATCTCTTCGGCCTTCACCACGTCACGGGCCACCTGCTCCAGGCTGCCCAGATCGTCGGCCAAGCCGAGCGACACCGCGCGCTGACCGCTCCAGACCAGACCGCTGAACGTCTCGGGCGTCGCTTGCAGACGCTCGCCCCGGCCTTTGCGCACCACCTCAATGAATTGCTGGTGGATGTCGCCCAGCATCTCGCGCGCATGGGCGTCTTGCTGCGGATTGATCGGGCTGAATGGGTCCAGGAAACCCTTGTTTTCACCCGCAGTCAACAGGCGGCGCTCCACCCCCACCTTGTCCATCAAGCCCGTGAAGCCGAACCCGTCCATCAGCACGCCGATGCTGCCGACCATGCTGGCCTTGTCCACGTAGATGTTGTCCGCCGCGACCGCGATGTAGTACGCGGCCGAAGCACAGGTCTCCTCCACCACCGCGTACACCGGCTTCTGGTGCAATCCCTTGAGGCGATGAATTTCGTCGTTGATGATGCCGGCCTGCACCGGACTGCCACCCGGCGAATTGATCAACAGCACCACCGCCTGTGCGCCCGGGTCTTCGAACGCCGAGCGCAGCGAGCCGATGATGGCCTGCGCGCTGGCTTCGCTGTCAGAGGAAATTTCGCCGCGCACTTCAACCAGCGCGGTGTGCGGTGAACTGACGCTGGTGGTGGTCGGCGCCACATCGACGTAGACCAACCACACCAGCGCAACGAGAAAGCCCAGCCACGCCAGCCGTAAAAACACCTTCCAGCGCCGGGCAGCGCGTTGCTCGCGCAAGGTCGCAAAAGCGAGTTTTTCCAGCGTCTCGCGCTCCCACCCCGGGGCGGTCTGCGCAGCCTTGTCAGGCGAGGTCATGTCATGCATCGGATTTCAAAATTCAACAGGTTGCAGGTCGTATTGTGACCGCCAGAACACCACCCCGTCGCGCTCCTGCACATCGATCGCCACCAGCGGCCCCCGGCCAGGGCCGCCCACGCACTGCCCGGTGTCGGGCCGGAACAACGCACCGTGGGTCGCGCACACCAAATGGTGGCCGGTGAGGTCAAAAAAATGGTTGGGCCGCCAGTCCATTTCCATCGCCACGTGGCTGCAGCGGTTCAGGTACGCATGCACCCTCCCTCGCCAGCGTACCGCAAAGGCCCGGCAAGTCTGTCCCTGGTAACGCACGTCGAAAGGACAGGCTTCCCCGCCGTCCAGCAGATCGCGGGCATGACACAGCGGGTGCAGATCGGGTTCGGGCGCGCTCATGAAGCACAACGGTACCCGAAAATGCAAGCCTGTGCAGGGGGCCAAAACATCGACAATTCAGGCATGACCGATTTCAAGCCCGCCCTCACCTCGCCCCGCCCGCTGATTCTGGGCTCCACCTCCCGTTACCGGCGCGAGTTGCTGTCGCGCCTGGGCCTGCCGTTTGAGGTGGTGGCGCCCGAGGTGGACGAAACGCCCCAGCCCGGCGAAGCCCCGGCCGCGCTGGCGCAACGGCTGGCGCTGGCCAAAGCCCAGGCCGTGGCCCGGTTGCACCCCGAGGCGATAGTGATTGGCAGCGACCAAGTGGCCGACCTGGAAGGCGAACCCCTGGGCAAACCAGGCACCCACGAACGGGCGGTGGCCCAATTGCGCCGCATGCGCGGCCAAACCGTGCTGTTCCAGACCGCGCTGGCCGTGGTGTGCCAGGCCAGCGGGTTGGAGCGCGTGGACCTGGCGGTGGTGAAAGTGGTGTTCCGCGACCTGAGCGACGGTGAGATTGAACGCTATTTGCGCGCCGAACAGCCCTACGACTGCGCCGGCAGCGCCAAGAGTGAAGGCCTGGGCATCGCCCTGCTGGAGCGCATCGACAACGACGACCCGACCGCGCTGGTGGGGCTGCCCCTCATCCGCACCGCACGGCTGCTGCGCGAAGCGGGACTGGTGCTGCCATGACCCCCACACCCGCCCCATCGTCGCCAGGCACGCTCTACCTGGTGCCCACCCCGCTGGACTTTGGTTGCACCGTCGCACCGGACTTGTCCGACGCCTTGCCCACCAGCACCGTCTGGCGGGCCTCGCAACTGACGCACTGGATCACCGAAAACGCCAAAAGCACGCGCGCGTTTTTGAAGCGAGTGGACGCCACGCACCCGTTGGCCGCTCCCCTGCAAGGACAGCAGATCACCGAACTGCCCCGGCAGGTGCACAAGAAAGGCGACCACGACCCCAGCGATGGTTTCGACGCCCGCCCGCTGTTGGGCGCTGCTTTGCAAGGCCACGACATCGGCCTGGTGAGCGAGGCCGGCATGCCCGCGATCGCCGACCCGGGTGCCTCGGTGGTGCGGGCAGCCCACGCACTGGGGCTGGCCGTAGTGCCTTTGGTGGGGCCGGTGTCGCTGATGCTGGCCTTGGCCGCCAGCGGACTGAACGGACAGCACTTTGCTTTCGTGGGCTACCTGCCGCAGGAGGCCACCGCGCGCGCGCAGCGCCTGCGCGAGCTGGAAGCTCTGACCCTGAAAACCGGGCAGACACAACTGTTCATTGAAACGCCTTACCGCAACGAGGCGTTGCTGCAGGGGCTGCTGAACACCCTCAAACCCACCACCCGACTGGCGGTGTGCTGCGGAGTCACGCTGCCGCAGCAGGCGGTGTTCAGCGCGCCGGTGAGCGACTGGAAAAAACGACCACCCCGATTGCCGCTGGACTTGCCTTCGGTCTTTTTGGTGGGGCGCTGAACGCAGGGTGGGTCTGCCGTGACGAGTCGTCTGATTAAAATGACCCATCTCATTCGGCTGTGAAATGGACGCACCATGCTGGGTTGGCTCCGCAAATTGACGCAGAACCCGGCCAGCGCGCGCAGCGTGCGCGGCACGGGGATGGGAGCGGCGAACACGAGGACTGCCACTGCGGCCACAGACTCCTCCCCGCCGTCCGCGACCGCCCCGCGAAGCATGACGGCATGGCTGCTGCAATGCGCCCAGCTGGCGCCCAACTCAACACCCTCCGCGCACGAGGAAGCTCTCGTTGTCGCCCTGCAACGCATGCAGGACGCCCCGAAGCTGCCCGAATCGCTGATTCCCCGGGCGTCGGCCGTGCTGCCTCAGTTGCTGCGCACACTGCGCCAGGAAGCGCCTTCGCGCCTTGAATGGGTGGAGAAAGTCTCCAAAGACCAACTGCTGATGGCCGAGGTGCTGCGCATGGCCCACAGCGCCCATTACAGAACACGGGAACCCGTTCAATCGCTGGACGGCGCGTTGTCGCTGATCGGTCAACAGGGGTTGAAAGCGGCGATCGCACGGGTGGTTCTGAAACCGGTGCTCACCTCGGACAACTCACTGCTGACCGGCCGGGCGTCCCACCGCGCCTGGATAGCGAACGAGGCCATAGGCACGCGCTGTGCCGAACACCTGCGGGCTCAAGGCCTCGACTGGTTCGAGGGCTTCCTCGCAGGCACCCTCTGGGGCGTTGGGCGCACGGCGGTCTTGCGGACCCTGGACCTGGCTCAACTCGATCTGCCCGCCCCCTGGACGCCAGCGCTGGACACTCTGCTGGACGCCCACGCGCATCGGCTGTTCGGCCGGTTGGTCGCGGGGTGGGACATGACGCCGCTGCTCAACGAAGCGGCGCTGGAGTTCATGCATCAGCCCGCGCCGCAACACCCCTTGTGCGTGGCGCTGCTGGCGGCCGAGCGAGAATTCCTGGACACCCAAGCCCTGTGAGCCCCTCGGAGGGCCCACAGGTACGCCCAATCAGTGGCGGAAGTGCCGCACGCCCGTGAACACCATGGCCACGCCGCGCTCGTTGGCGGCGTCAATCACTTCCTGGTCGCGCATCGAGCCGCCCGGCTGGATCACGCAGGTCGCGCCGGCGTCCACCACCACATCCAGCCCATCGCGGAACGGGAAGAAAGCATCGGAGGCCACCGCCGTGCCTTGCAAGCTCAGCTTCGCGTGCTCGGCCTTGATGCTGGCGATGCGCGCGGAGTCCAGGCGGCTCATCTGGCCGGCACCCACGCCCATGGTCATGCCGTTCTTGCAGAAGACGATGGCGTTGGATTTGACGTACTTGGCCACCTTCCAGGCGAACAGCAGGTCGTTCATTTCCTCGGCCGTGGGCTGCTTGGTGGTCACCACCTTCAGATCGGCCAGTTTCATGTCGTGGTTGTCGGCCGTCTGCAGCAGAATGCCCGAGCCCACGCGCTTGACATCGACCGCGTTGCGGCCGTTGTCCCAGTCGGTCGCACCGCCGGCCGGCAAGGCGATTTTCATCAGGCGCACGTTGGCCTTGGACTTGAAGATGGCCAGCGCTTCGGGGGTGAAGTCGGTGGCAATCAACACTTCCACGAACTGCTTGGCCACGGCCTGGGCGGCCTCGCCATCCAGCGTGCGGTTGAAGGCGATGATGCCGCCGAAGGCGCTGGTCGGGTCGGTCTGGAACGCTTTGCTGTAGGCTTCCAGCGGGTGCGCGCCCACCGCCACGCCACAGGGGTTGGCGTGCTTGACGATCACGCAAGCCGGCACGTCAAAGCTCTTGACGGCTTCCCAGGCGGCGTCGGCGTCGGCGATGTTGTTGTAGCTCAGTTCCTTGCCCTGCAGTTGCAGGCCGGTGACGAGCGAGCCCGGCGCCGGGTACAGGTCGCGGTAGTAGGCGGCGTGCTGGTGCGGGTTTTCGCCGTAGCGCAGGTCTTGCAGCTTGACGAAACGGCCGTTGCTTTGGCCCGGAAACACCAGGCGCTGGGGCGCCGCTTCATCGCCCGGCACACCGGCACTCAAGTCCACCGCCGACAGGTAGTCGCTGATGGCTGCGTCGTAGTTGCTGATGCGGTTGAACGCGGCCACGGCCAATTGGAAGCGGGTCAGGTCGCTGACTTTGCCCGCGTCTTTCAGTTCGGACACCACGACGGAATACTGGCTTGCGTCGGTCAGCACGGCCACGTCTTTCCAGTTCTTGGCGGCGGAACGCACCATGGCCGGACCACCGATGTCGATGTTCTCGATCGCGTCGGCCAGGGTGCAGCCGGCCTTGGCCACGG
>CAZSZN010000127.1:0-8913 GCA_964610405.1 uncultured Macromonas sp.
ACGGCAACATCAAGATCGCCACCGACGCCATCCAGGCTGCGGCACGTGGCCACCATTTCCTGTCGGTGCACAAGAACGGGCAGGTCGCGATCGTGCAGACCAACGGCAACCCGGACTGCCACGTGATTCTGCGCGGCGGCAAGACGCCGAACTACAGCGCCGAGCACGTGGCCCAGGCCTGTGCCGAGCTGGCGGCGGCCAAGTTGCCCGCACGCTTGATGGTGGATTGCAGCCACGCCAACAGCAGCAAGCAGCACGAGCGCCAGATGGACGTGGCACGCGACATCGCTGACCAGTTGGCCGGCGGTTCGCAGCAGATTTTCGGGGTGATGGTGGAAAGCCACATTCACGGCGGGGCGCAGAAGTTCACCCCCGGCAAGGATGACGTGCGCAAGCTGGAATACGGCAAGAGCATCACCGACGCCTGCATCGACTGGGAGCAATCCACCCAGTTGCTGCAGACCCTGTCCGACGCGGTGGTGGCGCGCCGTCAGCGCAAGGCTTGAGTCAGCCAGGAGGGGCGGGCACAATCGGGGCAGCACCGATTTTCCGAACCCCCTCACCAGGAGCAGCACCGATGCGCAGCCAGGTCATCGTCAGTTGGGGCAGCGATGCCCGTTACGTCTTTGACCTGGAGGAGGTGCAGCCGATGCCGCACGAACTGGCCCGCACTTGGCTCGATGAGCAGTTCCACGACTTGGAGTGCGAGCCTTTGCGCCTGACGGGGAAGGTGCTGCTGGCCGACAAGGTGCTGGCCATTGCACAGGCGGTGGGGTCGGTGCGTTTTGCGGACCCGGCCCACCGCGCTTGGGCCATGGTTTACGCCCGCGCGGTCAGTGCCACCCTGGCCAAACCCGTGGTCCGGGTCGATGTGCCGTCGTTGACCGTCAGTTACTGACCGGTGCGCTGGCGAAGCGCAGGCTCAGGGCGGCCAGCAGCTTGTCGTGCACGCCGCCAAAACCGCCGTTGCTCATGCACAGCAACTGGTCGCCCGGCTGGGCGGCCTGCACCACTTGGGCCACCAGGGTGTCGATGTCGGGCGCAACGTGCGCGCGTGGTCCCATCGGAGTGAGTGCATCGGCCGCGTCCCAGCCCAACCCGCCGCTGTGACAGAAAGCCAGTTGGGCGTTCTCCAGGCTCCAGGGCAATTGCGCTTTCATGGTGCCCAGCTTCATGGTGTTGGAGCGGGGCTCGAACACCGCCAGAATGCGCGCGGCGTCCTGGCCGTTGCGGTCGAGTTGGCGGCGCAGGCCGTCCACCGTGGTGCGGATGGCGGTGGGGTGGTGGGCAAAATCGTCGTACAGGGTGATGGCGCCGACGGGAGTGGCCACTTGACCGCGCATTTCCATGCGGCGGCGCACGTTCTGGAACTGGCCCAGGGCCTCTGCCGCGAGCGCCGGCGTCACGCCCAGGTGCTCGGCCGCCGCGATGGCGGCCAAGGCGTTGAGCTGGTTGTGTTGGCCGTTCAGCGCCCATTGCACCCGGGCCACGGCGCGGCCTTGGTGCCACACTTCAAAATCATTGGCTTCGCCCTCTGCGCTGAAGTCGCTCACCGCCGCGCCAAAGCTGCGCTGCTCGCTCCAGCAGCCCTGGTTCAGCACCCGCGTCAGGCTTTCCTCCAGGCCATTGACGACCACCCGTCCGCTGCCCGGCACGGTGCGCACCAGGTGGTGGAATTGCTGCTCGATCGCGGCCAGGTCGTCAAAAATATCGGCGTGGTCGAACTCCAGGTTGTTCAGCACCGCAGTGCGAGGCCGGTAGTGCACAAACTTGCTGCGCTTGTCGAAAAAGGCGGTGTCGTACTCGTCGGCTTCGATGACGAAGGGCGCCCCGGCGCCCAACCGGGCCGACACGCCGAAGTTCAGCGGCACGCCGCCCACCAGGAAGCCGGGCTGCAGGCCGGCGTGCTCCAGCGCCCAGGCCAGCATGGAGGTGGTGGTGGTTTTGCCGTGGGTGCCCGCCACCGCCAGCACATGGCGGCTGTGCAGGATGTGTTCGCTCATCCACTGCGGGCCGCTGGTGTAACGTGCGCCGCTGTCCAGGATCGCTTCCATCAGCGGGAATTTGGGCGAGCCGTCGGGCAGGCGGGCGCGCGACACCACGTTGCCCACCACGAACACATCGGGTTGCAGCGCCATCTGGTCGGAGCCAAAGCCCTCGATCAAATCGATGCCCAAGGCCCGCAGCTGGTCGCTCATGGGTGGGTAGACGCCCGCATCGCAACCGGTGACGCGGTGTCCGGCTTCACGGGCCAGGGCGGCCACACCGCCCATGAAGGTGCCGCAAATTCCCAAAATGTGTATGTGCATGACCGACATTATCGGGGGGCTTGGCGGCCCATTCCGGGGCTGATGCGGCCAATGCCGGACAATCGGGCCATGGACACCGTGCAACTGGAAATCGCTCAGGCCGCCGCCGCTTTGGTTGTGGACGAAGGGTTGGACTACGGCCAGGCGAAGAAGCGGGCCGTCAAGGCGCTGGGCCTGCCGCCGCGCTCGGCGCTGCCGGACAACCTGACGGTGGAAACGGCCGTGCGCGAGCACCTGGCCCTGTTCCACGCCGACACCCAGCCCGCCGAGTTGCGGGCTTTGCGCGAGCTGGCGTTGGTGTGGATGGAGCGGCTGGCCGAGTTTCAACCGCTGCTCGGGGGCGCCATCTGGCACGGCACCGCCACCCGCCTGAACGACATTCACCTGCAACTGTTCAGCGACGACCCGAAGGCGGTGGAGCTGCTGCTGATCAACCAGGGCGTGGAGTACGACGCCACCACCGTGAACGGCCTGCATGGTGAGGCGGTGGAGGCCTTGAGCCTGCGCAGCCGCTGCGACGCCTTGCAGGAGTGGGTGGGCGTGCACTTGTTGATCAACGACACGCGGGCCCAACGCGGCGCGCTGTTGCCCGACGAAGCGGGGCGCAAACCCCGAGGCGCGGCGGCGGCGGTGCGAACCTTGTTGCGCGACAGCGACTCACAGACACCATGAACAAACGACAGCTTTTGATGGGCGGCGTGGCCACGGCGGCCGGTGTCGCCGGTGCCGGCTTGGCCTGGTGGCGGTTCCAGCCGCACGCGGTGGCCGACGGCGCGATGGATGCCCTGTGGGCGCAAACCTGGACCGCACCCGATGGCACCGACGTGGCGATGAGCGGTTTTCGCGGGCAGCCCTTGCTGGTCAACTTCTGGGCCACCTGGTGCCCGCCCTGTGTGGAAGAGTTGCCGATGCTGAACGCTTTTTACCGCGAGCAGCGGGCACGGGGTTGGCAGGTGTTGGGCTTGGCGATCGACCAGCCCAGTTCGGTGCGGCAGTTTTTGCAGCGCTTGCCACTGGACTTTCCGATCGCGTTGGCGGGGCTGGGTGGCACCGATCTGAGCCGTCAACTGGGCAACACCAACGGCGGTTTGCCGTTCACCGTGGTGTTCAACGCCCGGGGCGAGGTGGCGCACCGCAAGATCGGGCAGGTCAAACCCGAAGACCTGCAGGTCTGGGCTCAAGGAGTCTGACGCAGTCCGCAGGGCGGCAGCAAGCGCTCAAACTCGCCGGCCGGCACGGCGCGCGAGTACAGAAAACCCTGGAAGTGGTTGCAGCCCAGGCGTTGCAGCACTTCCTTTTGGGCCTCCAGCTCCACGCCTTCGGCCACCACCTCCATCTGCATGGCGTGTGCCATCTGGATGATGGCCGCCACGATCGCCACGTCCGCTTCATCTTCGTGCAGCGAGCGGATGAAGGTGCGGTCGATCTTGAGCTTGTGCAGCGGAAAGCGCTTGAGGTAGGTGAGGCTGGAGTAGCCGGTCCCGAAATCGTCCAGCGCCAGGCGCACGCCCAGATCGGCCAGGGCCTGCAGCCGTTCCAGCGCTTCCTCCGCATCGCGGATCAGGATGGATTCGGTCAGCTCCAGCTCCAGCAAGTGCGGCGGCAACTGGTGCTGCTGCAACGTGCGCGCCACATCGTCCACGAAGTGGGTTTGCTGGAATTGCATGGCCGAGACGTTCACCGCCACCTCGCACGGGGTGCCGGCGCGGTGCCACACAGCGGCCTGGCGCACCGATTCCTGCAGCACCCAGTCGCCCAGCGAAACGATCAACCCGGTTTCCTCGGCCACGGTGATGAAGGTGCCCGGCGGCACCATGCCTTGCTGCGGGTGGTTCCAGCGGATCAACGCCTCGCAGGCATTGAGTCGGCCGTTGTGCAAGTCCACCCGGGGTTGGTAGTGCAGCACGAACTCGTGCCGCTTCAGGCCTTCGCGCATGCCCTGATCGAGCTGGATGCGGGACAGCAAGTCCGCGTTCATTTGCGGGCGGTAGAAGCGGTAGTGGCCCTTGCCGCGTTCCTTCACCTGGTACATCGCGGTGTCGGCGTGCCGAATCAGTTCGTCCAGCGTCTGGCCGTCGCTCGGGTACATGGCGATGCCGACGCTGCACGACAGGGTGAAGCTCATGTCGTCGATCTGCACCGGGCGGCTCAGCGCGTCGATGATGCGCTGGGCGGTGATTTCGGCGCCCACGGTGTCGGCGTCGTGCAGGTGGATCACGAACTCGTCGCCACCCAGGCGACTGAGGGTGTCGGTCTGGCGCAGGCAGTGCTTGAGCCGGTTGGAAATTTCAATCAGCACCTTGTCGCCGAACAGGTGGCCCAGCGAGTCGTTGATGCTCTTGAAGCGGTCCAGGTCGAGGAACATGACCGCGAAGCCGCCGCCGTTGCGTTCGGCCAGGCGCAGCGCGTGGTTGACGCGCTCGGTCAGCATCAGCCGGTTGGGCAGGCCGGTGAGCACGTCGGAGTAGGCCAGCTGCTCAATGCGTTGCTGCGCGGCCAGCTTTTCCGACAGGTCTTTGACGAACAGCACGGTGTTCAGCGCTTGCCCGTTGGCGTCGCGCAGCACCACCCAGGCGGCTTGCAGCGCGGTGGCGGTGCCGTCGGGCTGGCGCATCCACAATTCACCTTCCCAGTAGCCGCTGCTGTGGAGTTGGGCGTCCAGCTCGCTCAACCACTGGGGTTGGTTGGGCGAGTAGAACAGGTCTTGCGCCAGCCGTCCCTGCAGCTGGGTGGCGTCAGAACGTGCCATGTGCAGGGCGGCCGGGTTGCAGGTCAGGATGCGGTGGTCGGGGGCGGTCACGAAGATCGCGTCCAGACTCGATTCGAACACCTTGGCCGCGAGCCGCAGCTGGGCTTCGGTGGCGGTGCGCTCGGTGATGTCGCGGAACACATAGACCCGCCCGATCGGGCGCCCGCGCGCCAATTGCGGCCGGGTGATGCGTTCGAGCACCCGGCCATTGCGCAGCACCAGCACGTCGGTGGCTTCCAGCAGCAGGCTGCGCTGGATTTCACCCAGGCGTTGCTGGTAGGGGGTGACGTCGGGCACCCCCTGCGCCAGGTAGCCGAGGATGGCCGCGTCGTCCTTGTGGGTCAGCAGTTCTTCGGGCAGGTCCCACAGGGTGGCGAACAGCCGGTTGAAGGCGCGGATGCCGCCGTCCAGGTCGCACACCAGCAGCCCGTCGGCGGTCGATTCCAGGGTGGCGCGCAGTTCGGCCAGCAGTTCTTCCAGCCGCTGCTGCGCTTGGATCTGGCGTGTCTTGTCCTGCATCGCCACCAGGTACGCCGTCTGGCCGTCGTCGGTCTGAATGCGGGTGATGCGGCGCTCCACCCACACGGCGCTGCCATCGGCCCGGCGCAGTTGGGTGTCGGAATGCAGCTCGGTGGCGGTGCTGTCGTCCAGGTCTTGCCAGAAAAACAGGTCTTCGGGGCTGGCCACCATGTCGGCCACCGGCACGTCGGTCAGGGCGCCGGGGTCCAGTTGCTGCAGCCGGGCAGCGGCGCTGTTGGCTGTGAGGATGCGACGCGTTTGCGGGTCCACCACCCACACGGCTTCGAGCAGGCCTTCGGTCAGCGGAACCCAGTGCAGGTAGCTCATGCGGTGCCCTCCCCGCTGTCGGTGGCACTGGCGCGCTCGAAGTAGTAGCAAACGCGTTGCAGTGGCGCCAGAAATTCCAGCGAGGCGCGGGGCAGCTGGTCGGCCCGCAGGCTGCGCAGCACGC
Source organism: uncultured Macromonas sp. (assembly GCA_964610405.1). GTDB lineage: Bacteria > Pseudomonadota > Gammaproteobacteria > Burkholderiales > Burkholderiaceae_C > CAZGDZ01. Next base: position 6,029 of record CAZSZN010000127.1, read on the forward strand.
CCAATTGGCGTTCGCCCTGCAGGTCGAGCAGCAGCGCGTCGTCGCGGTTCACACCCCGGTCGTGCGCCAGCACCTTGGGTTTGAGCGGGCGGCTGGAGTTGACCGACACGACCATCGCGTAGCGGCCGTCGGTCAGTTCCACCAGCGAGCCCGGCGGGTACACCCCCATCATGCGGATGAAGGCGTTGAGCACCGTGCTTTCAAAGCGCACTTTCAGCGTGGCAAAAATCAGCGACAGCGCTTCGTGCGGTGTCAAGGCTTTCAGCGGGTTGGGCGGGTTGCACAGGCCGTCGTACCGGTTGATGAGGGCCAGAATCCGTGAGATGGGGGCCATGCGGTCGGCCTTGCAGCCGATGGGAAAACCGCTGCCGTCGGCCAGTTCGTGGTGTTGCGAGATGGCGAGCAGCGCCATCGGCGACAGGCCCATGCGCTTGCCCAGGGCCACGCCGTGTGCCACGTGCTCCTGGTAGAGCTTGTGGTGGGCGGCGGTGAAGGTGTCGTCGCGGTGGCGGACGCGGTCGGGCAACTCGGCCTTGCCCATGTCGTGCAGCAGCGCCGCGACGCCCAGGTCTTCCAGCTGCGCGGCGGGCAGGCCCATGGCTTTGCCCAGCAGCAGGCTGAGCACGGTGACGTTCATGGCATGCAGCGAGGCCCGCTCGCCTTGCCCTTCGGACAACAGGCGGATGGCGGATTCCTCGTCGCCCAGCATTTGCGCGACCATGCCGCCGACCAACTGCACGCTGCGTTCCTTGGCAGCCTGGGGTTGCGCGGCGATCTCGTCCTGGATTTGGCGGTAGGCCCGTGCGCCCTCGGCGTAGCGGCGCTCGCACTGCTGCAGCGACAGCCGCTGCGCTTGCAACGAGGCATGGCGTTGTTGCTTGCGGGTTTCTTCGGGGGACAGCGGCGCACCGGCCAGCGAGGGGCCTGCCCCATTGGGCAATGGGGCAGCCTCAGCAGGCTCGGCGGGTGGATCGGTTTTGGCGGGATCCCAGCGCACTTCCTTCAGACCCAGGCCCCGGATGGTGTCGATCTGCTGCTGCGTGGTGATCTTGAAGCTGCCGAAGGGGAAGGGGTGGTCCAGCCAGCCCAGATCGAGGTGCACAAAAATACCCACGCGCAGGGCCGACACCGGCATGGTCTGGCTGGGTTGATCCGGCATCCTGGGGGCTCCCTTTCGTTGGCGTGTGGCTTGTGATGCATTATCGCCAAACTTGGCGCGAATCGGCGCAGCATGTACATTGCCACACCAACATGGCTTACGTTCCCTTTCCGCTCGACGAAATTGCACTCAAAACACCGGTGCCCGTGAACGTGTGGGACCCGAACGGGGTGTTGCTGTTGCGCCGGGGCGAGGTGATCCACGACGAAAAGCACCGCGACCGCCTGCACATGCATTTGCCCATGGTGGACGAGGCCGAGTACAAGGCCTGGACCTTCCGTTACACCGCCACCATCGACCGCATGGTGCGGGGCAACCAAAGCCTGGACGCGATTGCCGGTGTGACCCGGCCCATGGGCGTGGAGGAGTTGCAGTCCGACCACGAGGCCACGGCCGCCGAAGTGTGGCCCGATCTGCACGATGCGTTGAACACGCTGATGTACCAGGGCGCGCAGGCTGCGGATTTTTTGAAGCGCCTGGTCGGCATTGAGCGCCGCATGGACGCCGTGTTGCGCCTGCGGGCCGATGACAGCTTGTTCGTGCTGATGCAACTGCTGCAAGACCGCAATGTGAGTTACCACGCCACCCATGCCCTGCTGTGTTCGGTGCTGTGTCGGCTGGTGGCCCAGACATTGCCCTGGACCGATGCCGAGCGCCTGTCTTTGCGAAGGGCGGCGCTGACGATGAACGTGGGCATGTCCCGCTTGCACGATGTGCTGGCCCACCAGGCGGAGCCGCTCAACGCCGCTCAGCGCCAGCAGGTGCAGGACCACGCGCAGCGCGGTGCGCAGGTGTTGGCGAGCCTGGGTGTGCAAGACGCGTTGTGGCTGCACTGCGTGCGCGGCCATCACCAGCCGGAACTCAATCTGCCTGGCGATGCGGTGCAGGGCGAGCGGGCCATGGCGACGCTGCTGCATCTGGCGGATGTGTATGTGGCGCGGGTCAGCCCGCGAGCGAGTCGCCCGGGTCTGCCGGCCTCGCGCGCCGCCCGGGACGTTTACTTGGGGCCCGACGGGCAGCCCACCCCCTTGGGGGCCGCGTTCGTCAAGACTTTGGGGGCTTACATTCCCGGCAGCTATGTGCGGCTGGCCAGTGGCGAGGTGGGGGTGGTGGTGCGGCGGGGGCGGCGCGCCAACACGCCCTTGGTGCTGGCGGTGATCGGCCGCCATGGCATGCCGCTGGGCGAGCCCGCCTTGCGCGACACCAACGATGCACCCCACGCCGTCAAAGGCAGCGTGATGGCCGATGAGGTCAAGGTGCGTTTGACACCTGCACGGGTGTTGGCCCGTTTGTGACCGGTGTGAGTCGGTCCAGAAGCCTGCGCTGTTCGGACCCAGGTGCGAGGTGGCCGTGTCAATTGTGGCAGGCTTGACAGTTTTCGTTTTGAATCATGAGCACCTGACGGGGTTTATTGGACGCTGTGGCTCTGGCGTTTGGTTCGGATTTCCGCATGGGATAGAGAAGTTTCCGACATGTGCAGAGTATTGGGGGAAATCTGCGCATACCTTGAGCGTTTGGCAGACGCATTCTGATGCTCACTGCATGAAAGCATCCTGAGCGGAATATCACGATTTTGAGAGTCGCAGCGCGTTGCCGATGACCGAGGCTGAACTCAGGCTCATGGCCAGCGCGGCGATCAATGGCGAGAGAAGCCAGCCCGTGAGCGGGAACAGAACGCCTGCCGCCACCGGTATGCCCAGCGCGTTGTACAGGAACGCAAACAACA
>CAZSZN010000128.1:0-8796 GCA_964610405.1 uncultured Macromonas sp.
GGTAGCCGAAGCCGCACTGCGCGGCCTCCAGGGTGAATGACTGCCCGGATTCGAGATCCACCGCGTCAAGGGAATGGAATCGGTCCTGCAGTTCCACGCCGTAGGCGCCGATGTTCTGCACCGGTGCCGCGCCCACGGTGCCCGGGATCAGGGCCATGTTTTCCAAACCGGGCCAGCCTTGGGCCAGCGTCCAGGCCACAAAGGCATGCCAGTTCTCACCGGCACCGGCTTCCACCAGCCAGCCCTGTTCGGTTTCACGCACCAGCTGGCGCCCGCCGATTTCCACCTTCAGCACCAAAGGCCGCAAATCCCCTGTCAGCACGATGTTGCTGCCCCCGCCGAGCACGAACACATCGTCCCAGCGCCAGTCGGGGTGGCGGATCAAGGCCAGCAGCGCGTCTTCCGAGCCAATGCGCGCCAAGCGATGCGCCCGCGCGGCAATGCCAAAGGTGTTCAGGCGCTGGAGCGCCACGTTTTTCTCGACTAACATGCGCAGATTGTCTCATTCAGAATTTGAACCATGCCTTCTTTTGACACCAAGCTCGAAGCCGATTTTGTGGAAGTGAAAAACGCCGTGGAGAACACGGCCAAGGAAATCGGCACGCGGTTCGACTTCAAAGGCACCAGCGCTGCCGTGGAACTGAAGGACAAGGAGATCGTCCTGCACGGCGACGCCGACTTCCAGTTGCAGCAGGTGGAAGACATCCTGCGCAACAAGCTGACCAAACGCAGCGTGGACGTGCGTTTCCTGGACGTGGGCAAGGTGGAAAAGGTGGGTGGCGACAAGGTCAAGCAAACCATCAAAGTGCGCAACGGCATTGGCAGCGAAGACGCCAAGAAGATCCAGCAAGCCATCAAGGGCAGCAAGATGAAGGTGCAAGCTGCCATCCAGGGCGATGTGGTGCGGGTGACCGGCGCCAAGCGCGATGACCTGCAGGCCGCGATGGCACTGATTCGCACCGAGATGAAAGACCTGCCGCTGTCGTTCGACAACTTCCGGGACTGACACTTTGCCGCGCGGCCACCAACTCCCCCTGGCTTGGCTGGCAGCCGTGGGCTGCCTGGCCTGGGGCAGCGCGGCCATTGCGCAACAGGTGAACCTGGTGGGCCTGAGCAGCGGGCGGGCGCTGCTGGTGATTGATGGTGGCACGCCGCGCTTTGCCGCCGCCGGCCAGGCCCTGGGCCCGGTGAAGGTACTGGAGGTCGGCGCCAACCAGGCGGTGGTGGACGTTCAAGGCGAACGCCGTGTCCTCCAACTGGGGGCGGGGCCGATCGCGCCAGCCGTCACCGACTCCAGCCAGCGCATCATCCTGCTGGCCGATGGGGGCGGCCATTTCACGGCCGACGGGCAGATCAACGGTCAACCGGCCCGCTTTCTGGTGGACACCGGAGCGACCGTGATGACCCTGAGCGAAAGCCAGGCCGCCCGCCTGGGCCTGAACTACCGCAACGGCCAGCGCGTGCGCGTGAAAACAGCGAACGGCGAAATCACTGGCCACCAGTTGCTGATCAACACCGTGCGCGTGGGCGGCCACACCAGTTACGGACTGGCCGCCGTGGTGCTGCCGGCCGACCTGCCTTACGTCCTGCTGGGCAACAGCTACCTGTCGCGCTTTCGCATGCAACGCGAGGATGGGCGCATGACGCTGGAACCCCGTCAGTGAACCCCACTGCCCCTGAACCGCCCATGAATTTCAGCCCGCACCCCGACCCCGCTTATGCGGCCATGCAGCACTGGCCGCAGCAATGGTCCGACCTGGAAACGCGCCTGGCCGCGCTGTTGCTGGCGCCTCAGGCCCAACCCCGGTTCATTGACGAATTGCAACGGCTGCACCGCGAAGCCCGCGTCCTGCTCGACATGGACTCCGACAGCACGCTGTACTGGCTGTTCCAACTCGCGGCTTCAACCACCGTGGCCTACAGCGCCTCGCACGCCATGGTGTGCTGGGCCTTGTGCCAACTGGTGGGCGAAGACCTGGGCCTGATGTCGGCCGAGCGCGAGAGCCTGGCCCTGGCCGCGTTGACGATGAACTTGTCCATGACGCGCTTGCAGGACACGCTGGCCGAGCAGACCACGCCGCCCACGCCCGAGCAGCGCGAGCAGATCAACACCCACGCGGCGCGCAGTGCGCAGTGGTTGCGCGAACTGGGCGTGACCGATCCCCTGTGGCTGGACACGGTTGAGCAACACCACCAGACGGACGCCGCCCTGCCCTTGCCGGTGCGCATTTTGCAGGCGATGGACCGCTACGCCGCCATGATCAGCCCGCGCGAAACCCGCCCCGGCCGTTGCGTGACCGACTCGGCGCGGCATACGGTCGTCAAGGCCGGCCAGACACTGGACGAAGTGGGCCACGCCTTGCTGCGCACCGTGGGCATTTGCCCGCCCGGCACCTTTGTGCGGCTGGCGGACGACCGCATTGCGGTGGTGCTGCGCCGTTCGGGCCGGCCTGGCGAGCCCTGGGTGGCCACCGTGCTGGACGCCCAGGGCACGCCGGTGGTGGAACCCGAACTGATCGACACCGGCCACGATGGTCAAGGCATTGAGGCGGCGCTGATTTCCCGCACGGTGCGGGTGCGCCTGAACCACGCGCGGCTGCTGCAACTGTCGCGCATGGCACTCGCCCAGCGCTGAGCGCACCCCGTGCGGGCAGCGCCCGCAGCGGTCATTTCTTGCTGCCGATCTTCGATTCCTTGCCGGCCAACAAGCGCTGGATGTTTTCGGCGTGGCGCCACAGCAGCAGCACGCCCATCACCGCCATGGACAGGGCCACTGGCCCTGACACGTCCCAGGCGAGGCCATCACCAAACAGGTAATACACCGGCGCAAACACCGCTGCCACGATGGCGGCGAGCGACGAGTAGCGCAGGAAATACGCCACCATCAACCAGCTCAACAGCACCGCCAAGCCCAGCCAGGGCTCGTAGCCCATCAAGACGCCAGCGGCCGTGGCCACGCCCTTGCCCCCCTGAAAGCGGAAGAACACCGGAAACAGGTGCCCCAGAAACGCGGCCAGCCCCACCATGGCCAAGGTACTGTCGCCCAGACCCCAGGCGCCGCCCCACTGGGTGACGGCCCAGACCGGCAACCAGCCCTTGACCGCATCGAGCAGCAAGGTGAGCGCAGCGGCTTTTTTGTTGCCCGAACGCAGCACGTTGGTCGCGCCCGGGTTTTTGCTGCCGTAGGTGCGCGGGTCGCTCAGCCCCATGGCACGGCTGACCACCACCGCGAACGACAAGGACCCCACCGCGTAAGCCGCTGCCACGGCGAGCAGCACCGTCCATTCACCCATACACCCACTCCAAATTGATTTGGTACCGCATTGTGCCTGGGTTGCTCAGCCTTGCAACGCGATGGCGCAGGCCACCGGCCGAGCCCCCAACACCGACACCAGCGCTTGCGGCGAAATGCCCACCAAGTAACCGCGCCGGCCACCGTTGAGCCAGATGCGCTCCAGCGCCAGCACGGTGTCTTCCACGTACACGGGCATGGCCTTGCGCGTGCCGAACGGCGAGGTACCGCCCACCTGGTAGCCGCTGTGGCGCTGGGCCACCTCGGGTTTGCAGGGCTCCACCGACTTGACGCCGATCTGCCGCGCCAGGTTTTTGGTGGACACCGAACGGTCGCCGTGCATCAGCACCACCAACGGCGCGGCGTCTTGGTCTTGCATCACCAGCGTTTTCACCACCGCGTGCGGGTCCAGCCCCAGCACGGCGGCACTGTGCGTGGCGCCACCATGATCTACATAGTCGTAAGCATGCTCTGTGTAGGCCACCCCGTGCGCTTTCAGGCAGGCGGTGGCTGGCGTCTCCGAGACATGCGCTTTTTTGGCCATGGCCGCCCTGTCACACCGCCGGGTCGCGTGCGTCCCAGCGAATGGCATCGATGGCTTGCAGCACCTCGGGCGAGAGCGTCGTGCCCCAAACGTCCAGGCACTCATCCAGTTGGGCCACCGAGGTGACCCCGATGATGGTGCTGGCCACCTGCCATTTGGTGTAGCAAAACGCCAGGGCCAGTTGGGTCGGCGTGAGGCCATGTTCGCGCGCCAGGGCGTTGTAGCGGCGCGCAGCGGCCAGCGACTCGGGGCGACCCCAACGCTGCTTGCGCATCGATTCGAACAGGGCCATGCGGCCTTGGGCGTCGCCGCCCTCGAAGCCGGCGGCGTCGTATTTGCCAGTCAACAGGCCAAAACCCAGCGGGGAATACGCCAGCAGCGAGACGCCCAGGCGGTGCATGGTTTCGTCCAGCCCGTTTTCAACGGTGCGGTTGATCAGTGCATACGGGTTCTGCACCGTGGCCACTCGGGGCAGACCGTGCTGCTCGGCCAGGCGCACAAACTCATGCACCCCGTAGGACGACTCATTCGACAGGCCAATCGCCCGCACTTTGCCCACCCGCACCAGCTCAGCCAGGGCTTCCAGTTGCTCCAGCATGGAAGCGGCGGGCTTGTCTTTGGCAGGGTCGAAATACATCTGCCCGAACACGGGTACGTTGCGGGCCGGCCAGTGGATTTGGTACAGGTCGATCACATCCGTCTGGAGGCGGCGCAGGCTGCCGTCGCAGGCCCCGAGGATCTCGGCCCGGGTCAGGCCGGCGTTGTCGCCGCGCACCCAGGGCATGCCGCGCGAGGGCCCCGCCACTTTGGTGGCCAGAATCACCTTCTCGCGCACACCCGGCCGGTGGGCAAACCACTCGCCGATGATGGTTTCGGTGGCGCCGTAGGTTTCGGCCCGCGTCGGTACCGAGTACATCTCGGCCGTGTCGATGAAGTTCACCCCCCGCTCCAGCGAGCGGTCCAGGATCTGGTGCGCCAAAGGCTGGGCCACCTGTTCGCCGAACGTCATGGTGCCCAGGCAGATGGGCGTCACTTGCAGCGGGCTCTGCCCCAGTTGAATCCGTTTCATGCGTCAAACTCCGTGTAGCTCAGCAGCGATTTTGGGTCAGCGGGCAGTTTAACCCAGGGCAAATTTGATACTTTGAAAGATCACTTAATTCAATTAAAATGTTAAATTCAAAAAATTACTGAACATCGACCCCGCACAAAAGTCGCCAATACTTGCGGTCGCTGGGGCGAAACCACACACTGTCCGACAGCCTCAAAACACACTGGGCCCACATGACAATCGACAACTTGGAAGAATGGACACGCGAGGTGCCTGCAGCCACCCCGGTGCGGTCGACGGTGCTGGTGGTGGACGACACCCGCACCAACCTGTCCATCATGGGGGAATTGCTGAGCCCACTGTACCGGGTGCGGGTGGCCAATTCCGGGCCGCACGCGCTGCAGGCGGTGCAGACGGAGCCGCGCCCCGACCTCATCCTGCTCGACATCATGATGCCCGGCATGGACGGCTACGAGGTGCTGCGCCGCCTGCAGGCCGACCCCAAACTGAACGACATCCCGGTGATTTTCGTGACGGCCATGGGCAGCGACGACGACGAGGAGCATGGCCTGCGCCTGGGTGCGGTGGACTACGTGACCAAGCCGATCCGACCGGCGATTTTGCTGGCCCGCGTGAAGGCACACCTGGAACTCAAGCACGCGCGCACTTGGCTGCAAAACCAGAACCTGCACCTCGAAAACGTGGTGGCCCAGCGGATGCGCGAGAACGAGCTGATCAAGAACGTGAGCATTCACGCCCTGGCCATGCTGGCCGAGAAGCGCGACAACGAAACCGGCAACCACCTGGTGCGCACCCGCAGTTATGTGCAAGTGCTGATCAAGCACCTGGAAGCCCACCCGCGTTTTGCCGAAGCGCTGCAAGAGCCCCAACGCTCCCTCATCATCCGGGCCGCACCGCTGCACGACATAGGCAAGGTGGGCATCCCGGACCACATTCTGCTCAAGCCCGGCAAGCTGACGCCGGAAGAGTTCGAGATCATGAAGCAGCACGCCCAAATCGGGGCAGACGCCTTGAACGAGGCGGTCAGCCGGGTGCTGGGCCCCAACCCCGATGCCGCCACCGAAGCCAAGGCAGGCGTCTCGGCCCTGGCGTTTCTGGAAATCGCGCGTCAAATCGCGCACAGCCACCACGAAAAGTGGGACGGCTCGGGATATCCACAAGGCCTGGGCGGGGAAGCCATTCCTGTGGGCGCGCGGCTGATGGCCATGGCCGATGTGTACGACGCCCTGACCTGCCGACGGCACTACAAAGACCCCTTCCCCCTGGACCGGGTGGAGCAAATCATCCGGGACGGGCGCGGCACCCACTTCGACCCCGATGTCGTGGACGCCTATTTCGCCTGCCGCGACCAGTTCATTGACATAGCGCAACGCTTTGCCGACGAGCGCACGCCACACTGAGCCCCCACACTCAGAACGCCAGGGAGACCACCGTTGCACATCACTTTGCCCAAAAGGGCCTTGCACTTGAACAGGCTGACAGCCAGTTGGGGGCTCGCGCTGCTGGTGCTGTCCACACCAGCGACTTGGGCCCAAACCACCTCCACCGCCCCGAAAGAGCCTCCCGAGTTTGTCACCTCGCGGCTGACGCCAGACCAGCTCAAGACTTTGCGACAAGGCGGTTTGGTGCTGTACATGCGCCACGGCACCACCGACAGCAGCCAACCTGACCGCGTCAACCTGGACCTCAACGACTGCAGCACCCAGCGCCAGCTCAACGGCGAAGGCCGCAAGGTGGCGCGACTGGTGGGTGCGGCCATCAAACGCCTGCAAATACCCGTGGGGGAAGTGCGCGCCAGCCCACTGTGCCGCACCCGCGAAACGGCGCAACTGGCTTTTGGCGACAAAGCGGTGGCCGACCCGCTGCTGTTGTACACCTCGCACCTCACCACGGTGCAAAAGCAACCCATCATTGAAAACACGCGCAAGTACCTGTCGGAACCCGTGTCTGCCGGGACCAACCGTGTGCTGGTGGCCCATGGACCCAACATGGCCGATGTGATGGGTTATTTCGTCAAGCCCGAAGGCACGGTGGTGGTTCTGCAACCCCGGGGCCAAGGCAAATTTGACTACCTGGCCAGCATCACCCCGGACCAATGGGCGGGACTGCGCTGACCTTCTTTTTTTGACAGGACGCCACCGATGCCGTTTCGCAACCTCCGTGATCGGCTCACCCTGCTGGTGATTTTCTTTGTGCCCGTGATGGTGATTGCGGGTGTGGGCGTGGCCTACCACCTGCGGTCGCTCTACACCCTCAACGAACAGCAAAACACCCTGCAGGCCAGCTACACCAAGCGGCTGAACAACGTGGCCGATTCCGTCACCATCACCAGCGAATTGCTGGCGGTGCAGCAAGAAATCCAAGGCTTGCTGGAGCAGGCGCAGCGCAACAACCTGTCGGAAGCGTCGGCCTACCGTGCGCACTCGGGCCTGGTGGACCGGTTTGGGCTGCTGAACGCGCGGGTGGACATCCTGCTGCAGGACGCAGAAAGCGCGGGCACCCTGAGCCCCGAGGTGCAAAATGAACTGCGCGGAGCGCAAGAGGCGTACGCCGAGTACCGGGACTTCGTGATGATGGCCACCGACATTGTGGCCATCGACCCCACCCGCTCAAGCGAATACCTGGTGCAAGCGCTGACGCGCTACATCCATTTCGCCAGCCACAACCAGATACTGGTGACGGCGCACCTGGCGGCCACCCAGGCGCAAATGGCGCAGATCGCCGCGGAACGGGAGAATTTCTGGCGCCAGACCTGGATTTCGGGGGTGCTGGGGGTGCTGCTGCTGGCGGTGCTGTGGTGGATCACCGCCGGGTGGCTGACACGCAATCTGGTGTTGATTGCACAGACGCTGCGGGATTTGCTGCACCAGGCACACAGCCCGGGCGACACCACGCCTTTGCTGGAGAACCCACAAAGCCTGCGCACCCGACTGGAACCCGCAGCACAGTCGCGCATCGGCCTGATCAGGGAAGTGGCGCAGGCGGTGCTGGCGTTTGACGAAGCGGTGCGCGACCGACGACAGGCCAACATCGTGCTGGAGTACGAACACCAGCGGCTGGTGGAACGGGAGTCGGAATTGCGCCGTTCGCAGCAGTTGGCGCAGTTGGGCAGCTGGCGGGTGGCGTGGCCCAGTGGCGAGCTGACCTGTTCCGAGGAAACCTGCCGCATTCTGGGCCTGGACAGCCCGGACAAGTTCCAGCTTCACCACCTGCGCAGCCTGGTGTACCCGGACGACCAGGCGCAAGTCGCCGATGCATGGGCTGCCCTGCAACGGCAACAACCGATCGACGTGACCCACCGTGTGGTGGTCGATGGGCAGGTGCGGTGGCTGCGCCAGCAGGCCGAAGCGAAACTGGACGCGCAAGGGCAGTTGTGCCGGGTGGATGGCGTGGTGCAGGACATCACCCAGACCAAGCAAGCCAGCGATGCACTCCACCACCGCGAGCAGATTTTCTCCACGCTGATGGCGCAGGCGGACACGGGCATCATCGTGATGAACGTGAAGTCGCTGCGGTTTGAAGAATTCAACCGCGCCGCCCACGAGCTGCTGGGCTACACCCGCGAAGAGTTCGCGCAGATGCGGGTACACGACATCATGGGCAAGCTGACCGACCAGCAGGTGGACGGGATGTTGCAGTCGGTGCTGGACGCGGGGGGCGCCGAATTTGAAGACCAGCACCGCCACAAAGATGGACACATGCTGGATGTGCGGGTGAGCCTGAAGGTGATTGAGGTCAACGGCGAACGCTTTTTGACCGCGATCCACACCAACATCAGCCACATCAAAGACAACGAGCGGGCGCTGTTGCGCTACCAGAACGAGCTGGAAAACATGGTGGCCGAGCGAACCGCCGAACTGCAGACGGCCAAGGAAGCCGCCGAGGTGGCCA